>CAYWBC010000006.1:0-75714 GCA_964456285.1 uncultured Bacteroidales bacterium | reverse complement strand
TTGACCTTAAAGACCGTTTCTTCATTCGGATCAGCAACATATTGTTCTAACCAGGAATAAACAGGAGTGTAAAATTCAATAACATCTTCGGGCAATGACCTGCCGCTAACTTCAAATTTTCCTTTTGCTTTATTGAAAATTACCTCAGGGGTATCTTCTGTTGGAGAAATAACTAATGGGTACATAAGTAAGAAGCTATTATACAATATTTTTGTTCAAGTTAAATATTTTATAATAATATGTGAGCATATTTTACTACTAAATTCGCTTTTTTGGCCTACATGCCATATCAAATTTAGTTCTATTAATCAACTTAAAAAACGTTTCATTTTGCTCATAAAGGTTTTTAAATCTATCGGTTTAGCTAAATAATCGTCAGCACCCGATTTAATCGCTTCATCACTCTCATCGCCAAAATGCATCGCTGTCTGAATAATTATCGGTATATCGCTCCTAATTTTCTTGATAGCAGCGGTGGCATCATATCCATTCATTCTTGGCATATTAATATCCATTAGAATAAGATCCACCTCATTGTTTGTAATAAAATCAATGGCTTCCTGTCCGTCTTTGACCCTCACAAGGTTAGCTTTTGTGGGTTTAAGTACATTAAATAAAAGAAAATAATTCACATCAGTATCCTCTGCAATAAGTATTGTTTTGGATTGCCAGTCAATTTTTGATGTAGATTGTTTTGCAGATACTCCTGGTGCAAACTTTATCCCAATTACTAAAACATCATCCAGTTGCGATCTCTTTCCGCGCCAGTCATCCAGTGCTTTTTCAAGCATTGTATGTTGATCAGTCATTGGCTTTTGATGTATGCTCAACAGTAACTCCTGAAAACTCTTGACCAGAAACTTCATCCCTTTTTCTCCACCAAACTGATCAATAAAACCGTCTGAAAATAAATAAATCCTGTCATCCGTCTTTAAATCGAACTCATGACGTGTAAAAGGAACATTCCTTTTTTGATGGTAACTGACCGGCATTTTATCAGCTTTTAACTGAATCAATTCTTTTTCCCTAATAATATATATCGGATTATTTGCTCCTGAAAACTGTATTCTTTTCTGTTCAAAGTCAATAATTGCAAGAGAAATATCCATTCCATCCTTAGGCTCATCAATACTACCATTCTGATGAAGCGATGTAATAACCATCTCACGAAGCTGGTTGAGTATTTCATCTGTATTGAGCGAACTAATGTGTTTATTGATGGCAATTTTATTTACAATCTCATTGAGATAGGCTACTCCAAGCATACTCATAAATGCTCCGGGAACACCATGCCCAGTGCAATCTGCAGCAGCAATAATAAGTAGATTGTCTTTCCTGTTTATCCAGTAAAAATCTCCACTAACAATAGCCTTTGGACGGTAGAGGACAAAGTATTCATTAAAATTCTGAACAAAGATTTCCTGTTGTGGAAGTACCGCTTTTTGTATTCGTTGAGCATATTGAATGCTATCAGTGATTCTCTTTTTCTGCTTGTTTGCTAAATCACGCTGTTCTTCAATTTCCTTTTTTTGATTTTCTATTTCTGTATTTTGTTCTTTTAAGAGCTGGTTGGATTTCTTCTTGTGTGATTACTGCCAGAAAATCAAAACGACAATACAAAACAACAATCCCAAAACTGCACTTAAAGCCAATATTTGAGTACGCCTTGTTTTCTCACGTGCCTCCAAACGGGCTTGCTGTGCTTTGAGCCTTGCTTCTTGTTCTTCTCTGAGTAAATTTTCCTTATTGAGCAATTCATTTTGCAATTGCATCTCACGATTAAGTTCCATTACTTCTCCCAAAGTATCAAGAGTAGTACGCAGTTCTCTTTCTTTAAATTGCACCTTCTCTTCATATTCTTTTGTTTTGGAAGCCATCTCATCCATCTCCTTTTTTTGCAAATGTTTTGAAATGGAGTTGAATTTCTCAAAATTTTCACTTGCTTTTTTTGGCTGGCCCAGTTTTTCATAGTTTTCTCCAAGAATTCCATAACAAGTCTTTACCAATGACAGATTATTCATCTCCACAGCTTTTTCCAGAGCCTGTTCTGCCCGATTATTTGATTCTGAATAGTAAGAAAGAGCCTGAAATGCAAGGGCTATATTCAGATTATCGGAAGCAGCTTCATTCTTGTTCCCCTTTTCAATGTTTATTTCCAGACTTTTCTCAAAACTTTCAATGGCTTTCTGGTATTCCTCCCTTCCAGAATAAATCAAACCCAGATTGTTATGTATGGCTCGCAGTGCATTTTTATTGCCAAGTTTGCTATTAATTTCAATCGATCGTTGGAAATATTTAATAGCCTCCGAATCGGCATCAATGTGCCAGTAGAGGTAGGCAAGTTTGTTCAGATATTTGGCAAGCTCAGCTTGATTGCCTTCAGCTTCGTACTTTTTTATAGCAGCTTTGTATTGTTCAATCTGCTGTTGAATATCATTGGCCTGAATTCTCTCCGGACCAAAATTAAATGCAATAAAAAAAATCAGAATAAAATATCTGATAATATTCAAGGTGACAGCTTTCATTAATAATTTTTACTTAAGATACGAATGATGGAAGATTTGGATAAGCAAGTATAGATGATATGTATCATATATTTTGGGTGATTAAGATCACCCTTTATTGTTTGAATTATGAAGTCAGCAAACTGAAAGAACAAAAAAACATTCCTAAATTAAAAATTATGGTTCCAAAATCTTCAGGTGCAATATTTCCAGTTCATACCTTTCAATGTCAAACTAATCAATAAAACATCATTATAATAAGTATCTACTTCTTCAAAAGTTTCAGGATTTGAATATCCTTTCCTATTGTAACCTTAACTATATATATTCCTCTTGATAACTCTTGGCCAAATTTGATACGCGTATCGATAATGTCTGTTTTCTGAAATACCTTTTTCCCTTGAAGATTATATACTTCTAAAGTAATTGGAAATACAGGTGTTGTGCTGAACTCTAATGTCCCAAAACCATTAATGGGATTAGGAACAATAATGCATTGGGGCAGGTCTGTTTCTAAACTCTCAATTGACGTTAAACAAGGATACCCTGAACAGTCTTCCGGAGCAAGTTCCCAAAGGATGAACATCTGGTTTTGGCCTCCAGTTCTATTATATAACCTTAGGTATGCTCCTGCTTTTGTTGCACCAAATACATCCAATACTATTTCAGGATTATCATCTGGAACGAATTGAAAGGTATCTGTTCCGATTTTTTCCATTCTCCATAGTATTTCTTCATCACTTGTTGAAATTTTGGAATTTGAAACAAGTGTATCGCAATAAAGAAATTTTTCAGAACTTATATTTTTAATCTTATAGTGATTACCCTCTTTGCTTATTTCCCAAAATTGAGAATTTTCATTGGTACAAACTTCCTGGGAAATATCCTCGCCTTCTTCAATACATAGTTCTGATCGCACTGAAGTGAGCTTATAGGTTCCACTAACTGTTTCTGAATTACATGGAAAGACACCTGTCGTACCTTCAACACATGTTCCACAATCGTCAATATAGGCTTTGCCATTCGGTTCTCCTGCACAATCAGGTACAGGAACAGTATCCAGAATAGCGATAATGGATAATGAATCCGAACCCATTCTAAAATAATACAGATTTTTTTCTGAGAGTGTATCTCCTTGTTCATTCTGCCAGTTCACCAGATCCCATGCAGGATTAAATTTTGCTTTTAAGGTAACAGGTACACCTTCAGGATAATTTGCTGTTCGGGTAAACATTGATTCATCAGGAAAGTTTGTTGAAACAGCTACCTTATGCCTTGATTTAATGTGAGGTATTAGTTTATTCATTACAGTATCTTCACTGTATTCCTCAACAGATTCAACCACGAGCCTTGCCATTTCAATGGCACCCATTTCCTGAAAATGAACGTAATCAGTTTTCCCATCAGGATATTTAGGATACTCACCTGGCTCTAAAATCCAGTACATAAAAGGTCCTACATAATCAGGCCCTAATGATTCCATCAATACCTTACATTTAGCATCCAAATCAACTAATGGCACATTTAGTGTGCCTGCTAATTGCCTGGTTGCCACAGGATAATCGTGATAAGCATCATAAACTGTATAATCATCAACCCAGGCATCTCTTCTTAAAGTTGAAACCAATACCGGATATGCTCCTTTTGCCTGGGTTTCTGTTACAAAATAAGTAAGGTAATCCTGGAAAGTTGTAAAAGGATCAGAATACCTATTAGGATCATCTATTTTTGAATCGTTAATCCCAAATTGTACAAATACATAGTCTCCAGGTTTCAGGTTGTCTCGAATAGGTGCCCAATGATCGTTATAAAAACTCTTTGCACTTCGTCCGCTTAATGCCTCATTTTTGATTATAACATTTGAATCGAAAAAAAACGAAAACACCTGTCCCCAACCTGTCAGCGGATAATATGCGGTTGAATCCCAAGTAGATACCGTAGAATCGCCAATTAGGTATATCGTATATACCTCTCCTTCGGCAGTAATTCCTACCACAATATTTGTAGTACTTACTTCTCCTCTCTCATTTGTCATCACAACCTGATAAGTGCCGGAAACATCTATTCTAATATCTCTGTCAGCATTAGAAGATTTAATACCATTAACATACCACTGGTATGAAGAGGCTTCCGGAGCAATAAGTATGTTATTCTCTTTGTCTAGTTTGATGGCTGTAGTTTTACCTTCAGTTGCATTAATACTGATGAAGGCAAACATTAGTAATGCCAAAGCACTAAATGATCTCTTATAAGTTCTCATTTCATTTACTAATTTGAATCTTCCTATTCTCCTCAAAAATAGAAAAAATATATCTCATCCTGACACGATTTCCAGTTTCCCGGAATTTATCTTTTGTATAAATGCACTTCTTTAATTAAAAAGAGCATGCAATCATTAAACTCTATGAAAGCTATTGAAATTGCATAAATGCTTTTTGATTGTCTTTCGTCAATTTATGCATTTATGATTTTAAACATGAAGCGGGTTCAACCTAATAATTGTTAAATTTGTGCCAAATACTTTATTAAAATTTCTCTATTATGAAAGATTTTCAAAGGCTTACTGTAATAGCGGGGAGAATTGTTTTTCTTTTCATCTCACTCTTAATTGTATCTTCAAATCATACACTTTTAGCAATAGCACTTACCGAAATACAAATTGATAATGATAACAGGCAACTTATTGCCCCTGAAGGGAAAAGTTATAATTGGTATTTTAACGGTAAACTGGTCGAAAACAAAGAACGAAAATTTAAGGTAAAAAAATCTGGTAATTACAAGGTAGAAATAGCTGATGAAAAAGGAGAAAAAACCATTGAGACAATTAGCATCGTTGTAAAAGCGGATGGGATCAGAAAAATTTATATTATCGGCGACTCCACAGTTTCAACTTATAATGCATCAGCCTATCCAATGATGGGCTGGGGACAAGTTCTGAATCTTTTTTTCGATGCGAGCAAAATTCAGGTAACGAACAAAGCCATAGGTGGCAGGAGCTCTCGAAGTTTTTGGGAAGAGGGCCGGTGGACTGAGGTTGTAAATATGCTTGATAGTAACGATTATGTATTTATCCAGTTCGGGCATAATGACAGAGACTATACTAAACCTGAACGATATACTGATACCGCAGATTATAAAGATTATTTGCGCATTTATGTAAACGAAACCAGGCAAAAAGGAGCAACACCTGTTCTGGTTAGTCCAATGATTATGAATGCCTGGAATGGAACAATTCCAAGAAATGTTTTTACTGAAGGAGAAAATAATTATCGCGGGGCCATGTTTGAGGTGGCTGAAGAACTGGATGCTCTTTTTGTCGATCTGAATATGAAATCGTATGATCTGGTCAAGGAGCTTGGTCAGGAATATGCTGCAAGGTTTTTACATATGAGCCTAGATCCAGGAGAATACCCTAATTATCCCGATGGAAGTACGGATGGAGGCACACATTACCAGGAGATGGGGGCACTCGAGATGGCTAAACTGATTGTAGAAGGAATAATAGAATTAGAAGAAGATACAACTATGTCTTTTCTTGTTGACGCATTAGTGCCTACAAGCTCAGTAACTACCGCAATTAGCCTGCCTGATGCTGGTTTAATAACAATCCCTGGCACTTACCCCATAGGATCACACATTACTCTTAGAACCAGATTAAATTCTATTAATTCTTTTCACCATTGGGAAGATACTCTTGGAAATAATGTATCCAACGATAATCTATTCATGTTTACGATGGAAGACTCAGCCTATTACTATAAAGCAATTGTCGACGATTGCAATGGAGAAACAGGAGGAGAAGCAGGACTTGATAGTTGCTGGCTCTGTTCAGGTGGTTCAGCTGAGTATCCTCCCTGTAAGGTAATTTTTGAAAGTGAAGATGCCTGTATCTATACAGGTCGCGCGCAGCTAAGCCATATTGGAGAATATGATAGAACTATAGTAAATACAAGTATTGTCGAAGGTTCTCCGTATATTGAATATAAAATTAATGCTTCGGTAGCAGGTACTTACGATTTTGTTTTTGTATATCTCAGCAGAATTAGTGGGGAACAATTAAGCATCTCAGTAAACGGAGCGGAAATTTTTAGCGCACTTGATTTAGTTCAGGCAGAAGAATGGAACCTGCTCAGATTTCAATTGGATCTTGATGAAGGACTGAATTCTGTATTAATTAATTCATTGGCTGCTGAGGGAGGGATTCAATTAGATCTGCTTGCATCTTACTCAAACAATCTATCAGTAGGTGAGTGTAATGCTGTCTCCACTTCAAGTATTCAAAAAGGTTCTAAGTGTTCTGCATTTCCTAATCCTTTTGCTGATGCTATTACCATACAAACTGAAGGTCATTTTGAATATCGAATTTATAATACAATAGGTGTTGAAGTACTGCAAGGATTCGCAGAATATAATTGTAGTGTGGGATCAGGCTTACCGAAAGGAGCTTATATTCTTCACACAATAAATGATTCGGAAAATTCGATTCAGTTTATCCAGAAATATTAATCTCTTTTTCCTCTTATTATTCGAAGGCGAGCATTACTTAATTTTAACCGTCACTGATTCTGTAATATCCTTTGCGGTTGTAATTGAACTAAGATCATCATTAATCTTTCCATCTTTCCCGTTATAATGACTGTGCCCAATAAGTTCAAGAATTAGATTTTGATCATAATCTTTTTTTTGATCAACAAGCACACGGTAAACCAGTGCAGGTTGTGCAGAAGATTTGTAATCTTCATCTTCCGGAAATTTATTGTTCGTCCAATATTCGTTCCAATCCCATGTCTGATTGATCTCGAAATATAAGTAGAACTGCTCTGGCAAAATTTCATCTGTTCTGGCAAGAAGTATAAAGTGAGCTGGTGGAGTAGGCCCGGTATATGCATCAGGAATTGCAGTTTCTTGTGTGGGTACATACAGGCTATCTTCTTCTATAACACCTCTGCTATGAGCCCAGACAGGCAAAGCTGCAGGTCTCCGAATTGGTCCTGGCATCCATTTCCCACCTGAGTTATCGGCATATTCAAATTCTGCTTTAGCAATTGATTTTGCTACATACAATGTTTGTAAATAGTTCCCCTTAGTATCTTCAAGCCATAAAGCCATAAGTGGATGATTATGTTCAGAACCCCGACGAAAAGATATTTCAAGCAAATTGCCTTTGCCATTCATATTGGTTTGAAGTGTGTCAATTTGATAATCGACAGAAATTCGGGAAATTCTGCAACTTTCAAAAAATATAAAGATTGCAATTAAACTACTAATTATCGAGAAGTACAGGAATACTTTTATCTTCATGATTCAATGACTAAAATTCAACAATTATACCTAAAGTCGGGAGTATTGTTCCAGAACCATCAGGTGTTATTTTTTTCAGCTCATACCTTTCAACACCATTCTCATCAAAATAAACATCATCGTAATTGGGATCAATAAATGACATTCTTACAAGTCTATCAGGTTCTTCAGCCTTGAAATTATATATATTCTGAATATCAATATAAAAATTTAATGACCATTTTTTAAAATAGAATTGTTTATCCACCCTGATATCCAACTGGTGAAAAGCCTTCAAGCGAAGTTCATTATACCGGGAATAGTCAAGATATGGTCCACCCTGGGCATCCCATGCCTCTTTAATGGATGATTTATCTTCATCGTAAGGAGTGTAAGGAGCACCACCAACAAACCTCCATTTAAAACCAAAATACCAATTGCTTTTAAAAGTTCGTGTGGCTGTTATATTTAAGAGATTTCTATTATCCCATGAAGTTGGAAGGTAAGCACCTCTGAAGTTGCTCCTGTAATCCTTAAATTCACTTCTCACATAAGTATATGAGACAATAGTATTGAACCCAAGTATATTCTGCCAGCGCCCTAATACTTCAAAACCGTAGGCACGGCCATCAGCAATCGGAATCAATTCTTCATCTCCAAAGACACCATAGCCTGCTCCCTTAGTTGCCAAAGGCACTGAATCATTCACTGAAAAAGGATAATCGGAATACCATTTGTAGAAACCCTCAATGCTAATTTGTGAAACTTCAGTAGGGCGGAATTCAAATCCGGAAACCAGGTGATCGGAGGTAATGAATTTTATCCTATTGTTTCTGTTTACAAACTCACCCATGTTGTTTTTATACCCCATTGCAGTATATGGAGGCCTTTGATAAAATCTTCCTACACTAAAGTTCCATGAGATTTTTGGAGCAATTAAGAGTGAAGAAGATAAGCGAGGAGAAAAGTTCTTTAAAGGATTTCGCATCTCATCAGAATAGCTACTTCCATCAAAACGAATGCCGAAGGAAGGAGTCCACCTATCACTGAAATAGCTTTTACTTACCTGTGCAAAGGCATTGTAATGGAACATATCAAGAAATGAATTGTACCTAAATTCTATTAGAGAATCACCCTGGTATACCTGGTTGTAGGTATCATTAAAATACTTGGCGTATTCAAATCCCATTCCCATATTAAATTTATATCCATCCCATAATTCGCTTGTTCGCTCATACCTGAATTTGTTTTCAATTTCAGCAGAAGAATAATCGAAAGTTTTCCCTAAATCTTCATTATTCTCCAGGTATTTATAAGATACATTGTTCAGGTAGTTTCTACTAAGCACCCAGGTATCATAACCATTCTCACGATAATGTTTGTATACAGCCCCAATTGTATAATTCCATTGTTCACTAACCGGTAAATAACTGAGAATATATCTTTGATCCAAGGTTTTAGCAGAATCCGGATTCAATTGGAAATTATCGATAGCTCCCAGTCCGATAAATGTAATCTCATTCTTCTTATTTATCCTGGTTTTCACTTTGAATTGAAAATCGTTGTATGTAGGTAAAAAAGGCAATTCGAGAGCAGCAAACAAGAACTGAAGATATGATCTCCTTGCTGAAAGAATAAACGAAGTATTGTCAGATATTGGTCCATCAAGTGTTAAGGCAAGATCACTTGCTCCAACTGAGCCACGAAATTTCAGTTTATCTTTGTTCCCATCAACCTGCCGCATATCCAGCACTGAACTCATGGCATTGCCAGTATTTGCCGGAAATGCTCCTGAATAGAAATTTACTTCACGAATAAAATCAACATTTATGATTCCTATCGGGCCACCTGATGCTCCCTGTGTGGCAAAATGATTCAGATTTGGGATTTCTACTCCATCAAGATAAAAACGATTTTCACTTGGCCCTCCTCCCCTCACTATTAAATCATTCCTAAAAGCAGGAGTGGAAGCAACACCCGGCAATACCTGAATTACCTTTGATATATCACGATTCCCTCCGGGATTTTTTTCAATTTGCTCAATCCCAATTCGCCTCAAGGAAACAGGACTTTCTTCATTTTTTCTGAATGGAGAAGCTTTTATTACTATTTCGTCAATAGCAATCGAAGTTTCCTTCATAGGAATATCAATAAATGCTTTGTTGGCATTAGTAACAAGAAATTCTTCTGACAAATATTGCTCATAGCTCACAGAACTTGCTTGAATCCTAACATATCCAGGTTTAATCCCAGTAAATACAAAATTCCCATCCAGATCGCTAACTGAGCCAATATTTGTTCCCCAAATAATCAGATTTGCAAATGGAATAGGCTCGTTATTTGAAGCATTATAAATTCTTCCTTCAATTTCACCTTCAGCAGGTGGCTGAGCTGAAATCTGAATATCAAACATTGCCAGGATAAAGAAAATTGCTATAAATCTTGCATAGACCATTCTACTATTTTATGATTTTAAACCATAACAAGTGGAAGAGTTATTTTGTTTAATAATTATGTATATTTATTAAACATTATTCAGCGAATTCAATTCATCTTTGAAATTAATAGCCGCGTTTTTGATTTGAAAATCTGAAATTTCTTTACTTAAGGAAGAGATAAACTTTTGGTAGGTATCAGTATTTTTATGAAAGGGCCTGTGATCCAATTTCTTCAGAATAGATTGCACCTGAGTTAATGTGCCTTTCGCATCATTACTAAAAAAAGTATCAATAAAACAATTCCAGGTGTATTCAATGCCGCTATCTGATGGATGAAACATATCCTGAGAATAGAAACGATAATCACGAAGTTCATCCATAAAGATTTCATAGGCGGGGAAGTAAAAAACCTCCTTTATATCTTCCTGCAATTTCGCAATGGCAAGAATAAGGGCTGCCTTACTTCTTTGATTCTCAATTGCACCATCTTTCCAGTGTCTTATCGGACTAACAGTGAATACAATTTTTACAGAAGGATTCAATTTTCTTAATTCTGATATTGCCTTGTATAAAATATCATAAGTATTGTCAACAGAAGAAAAGTACCTTTTAAATTTCTCAGATGGTATTTTATGGCAATTAGCAACAACTTTCTTCGTCTCCTTAAGCTCAAATACCCATGATGTACCAAGAGTAAGAAGCAAAACATCTGCCTCCAAAATAGCATCTTTTGCATCCTCAAACCCAACATTTATTTTATTCAGACATCTCAGCTTATCTGTATCTGAAAACTTCGTGCTATGAGAATAACTGAACCACAATTCATTATAAAAATTCAGGTCTGCTTCGACAAATCTTTCTTTTTGCAATAATTGCAGAATACCATTGCCAATTGAAACCGGGTTATAAATCACGCCGAAGGGATTATGACATACATTAAATTTAAAGCTTTGCATTCTCTTTCCAATGTAATCAGAAAAACAAGAACCCATAAAGAACAGATTGGAATTGTAATCTACCTCAAACCCGGGTTCGGGTATTTTAACTTTTGTAAAAAACCCATTCATAACTAATGAGGAATAAAACTAAATGTTTTTGTTTAGCCAGGACATCAGCGAATTAAATACTTTATCTCTTTCAAGATCATTATGCAATTCATGATAGCCATCAGTCCATTCAATAAAGGTAGTTCTATCACTGGAATTTCGAACAAAGTTTCTTGACGATTTGCAAGAGGTTATTTTATCATTACTGCCATGCATAAGAAGAAGTGGAACATTAATTTTATAAATACTCAAAGACGCTTTGGCACCTGCTTCGCATATTTGTGTGAATAATTTTATTCCTATTCTATTATGAACAAGTTCATCATTCTTATAGGCATGTACTATACGCAGATCCCGCGACAAATCTTCAGGATTTAATCGGTTCGAGCTAAGCAATCCAGGAAATATTTTGCTTAAAACACTCACTCCAAATAAAGTAATCTTTGAAGGAGGATTTGTTAGTTCCAGCCATGGAGATGTAACAATCAGACCTTTTATTTTGCAATAATTCTGAATGGTATAATTAATAACCAGGTTTCCACCAAGACTGTGTCCGTAAATAAAGGATGGGAGTGAAGAATATATGTCTTTCCCTATCTCAATAAAAGTATCTAAGTCTTTAATTAATTTCGCATATGCTGAAGAATATCCCCTTTTCCCTTCCGATTTGCCATGCCCCCGTAAATCAAAAGATCTCACTAAAAAACCTTGTTCTGAAAGCTTTTCTGCCCATGCATTGTATCTTCCAGAATGTTCTCCGAGTCCGTGTATAAGATGTATAACAGCTCTTGGCTTTCCTGAAGGATGCCAGGTTCGTGAAAATAAATTTAGTCCATCAAAAGATTTCCAATAATTCTCAGAATTTTCGAACCCTTCTTCCGTCCTTAAAAGTTCACTCTTCAACATTTTTCTAGCTCAGAATAAAATTTCCTATACAATTTAACTAATATTATCTTTAAAATAACGAGTTAACAGCTATTTCTAAAACTCCACAAATTTAGCAAAATGCAGGAAGTAATACAAATAACTACAAATTGTCAGAATGGGCTGTTTGATATAACAGCAAAAGTAGAAGCCATTTTATCAAAAAGTAAAATAAATGCAGGCATTGTTAATGTCTATGCTCAGGGAGCTACAGCTGGAATAATGATACAGGAAAACTGGGACCAGTCTGTACAAAATGATGTTATTACTCTTTTCAATAAACTTGTTCCTTCGGGCATATGGGAACATGATGCTCAGGACAATAACGGTGATTCACATTTAAAAGCAGGCATTGTCGGGCCAAGCGAAACAATACCAATAGTAAATGGCAAAATGGGCTTATCTACCTGGCAGAATATCTTCTTTTGTGAATTTGACGGTCCGAGGAATAAGCGGAGTATTGTTGTAACACTGATAGATACCAAGCCCTAGAATTTAGTGTTCTCAGGAAGATCCTACAAATTTCGATTCTTAATTCCTTTATGTATATAATTCTGGAGCTAATGATATAGTTGTGTTAGTTTTTGAGAAATTTATTTCTTAAACCTTGAATATCAGCTTCACCTATTGGAACCAAGCTGCCCAACGGAGTACTCATAATAAGAGACTTTGCACTAAATTCAGCAACCTCAAGTCGATCGAATGTCTGTAGCAATTTATCACCAGTAACAACAATCGCATCATTTTGAATAATAAGTGCAGGAGTATTAGGATTTAATAATTTAGGAATAGTATCATTCCCTGCAAACTGATCTCCAAATTTAATTACAGGGATATCCTGGAGAAAGATCCAACTTTCCGGTATGGTTCTAACATCAAGTCTTACATTTGTAACTCCAAAAGCCATAATGTTTGGTGGCTGTGTAAGAATGATGGAATTAATGTGAGGATTCTTTGTATAAATATCCTTATGAATCTTAACTGCACGACTCGGGAGTTTTCCTTGTTCACGTTTTCCATCCCGAATTTGAACAATATCCTCCAGAGTAATTTCCCATCGGGGAACGTTAGTTGGTGTAATTAAAAAATTATTACCATGCCATCGAGCCGAAACAGTACCATATGAACCAATCATTAATCCCTGCAGACAAGCACGCCGAACCACGTTGCGGATATTCCGACGAATAGATAACTCATCTGTGGTGTGTTCAACTTTTTGCATCTCAGGCAAATCTCTTGGAATTTGATCCTCAAATTTCTCAATTTGATCGTCGTTAAGGTATATGGCTTTGCCTACTGTTTTAGCACCAATAATGGTCCTGCAAGCAAATTCAAAGGTTTCAAACCGGATAAAAGCATCGAGTAAATCTGAACCTCCTACAACCGTTCCATGATTTTCCATGATAACTGCATCATGGCCTTTAATAAACTCAGCTGCAATGGCTTTTCCAAGTTCCTCTCCCCCGGGAATGGCATAATTGGCATAACCAATGGAACCACAAACATTTTTAGCTTGAGGTATAATATTCATGTTCGGTTTCTGTCTCACAATACTAAATGACACCAGTGCCGGAGGATGAGCATGGATGATCGCTTTGATATCAGGCCGTGCTGAATAGATAGCTTTATGAAATGGATATTCAGACGATGGCTTATGATGTCCTTTGATAATACCATCTTTTTTCATGCAGATAATGTCTTTCCGCGTAAGTGAACCCTTATCAATTGCAGAAGGTGTGACCCAAATATCCCCGGCATTATCAATAATTGAGATATTCCCTCCTGAGGTTGTAGTCATTCCTGCCTTGTAGATCCTACTTATTATTTCAGTAATCTGATCTCTGGGGTGCATTAACTGTGGATCAAGTTTTTCCATCGTTGTTTTAATTCTGATTTAGACTATTAAAGATACTTAATTCTGTTATGCTTATATATGATGCAGTATCATTCGATTCCTATGATCAAATAACTTATTTATCATTTACAAAACGGATATTTCGTTTTAATCCAGCATACCCGGTTCTATTTACAGCGGAGCCATTGAAAAGTTTGTTGAATCTCTCCTCGGTAAGTTGATTCCAGTCTTTTAGCACCGTATTGATTAATTCCGGAGCAGGTTTAAATTCTTCAACATTATGAGATTTTACTTTCTTATTCCATGGACAAACATCCTGGCAAATATCACAGCCGAAAATACTATTTTGAAATTTTCCTTTCATGGCATCATCAATAGGTCCCTTATTCTCAATTGTCCAATAGGAAATGCACAACCTGCTGTCAATTGTCTTAGGTTTAAGAATTGCATTTGTAGGGCATGCCTGCATACATTTTGTGCAGCTACCGCAATAATCTTTTATAGGTTTATCATACTCCAATTCAATATCTACCAGCAGTTCACCAATAAAAACAAAAGATCCATGTTCAGGAGAAATCAGATTTGCATTTTTTCCAATCCAACCCAATCCAGCCATTTCAGCCCAAGCTCTTTCGAGTACTGGTGCAGAATCAACAAAAATCCTTGCATTATGAGGCACAATCTCATCGTGAATAGCTATTTGCAAATTTTTAAGCATGGTCTTCATCACTTTATGATAATCGCGCCCATAAGCATATTTTGAGAAATGAAAATTACCTTCTTCAGCCAATTTATCTTTAGGAAAATAATTAAGAAGTACAACAATAACAGACTTTGCTCCAGGCATCAGTTTTTTCGGGTTGATTCTCTTTTCAAAATGATTCTCCATGTAATGCATGTCTGCATGCATTCCTTCTACTAACCATTTTCTAAGATGCTTGGCATCTTCCGATAATAAACCTGCCTGGGCTATTTTACAGTCGGTGAATCCTATCGATTTTGCCTTTTGTTTTATTTTATCAGACCATATTTTTTGATTGGTTTTCATAATAGTAGTAACAAAAAAAGGCTCAACAATTTGAGCCTTTTTTTGTTTAAATCATATATTTTACTTTAATTTTTTCTTAACCTCTGTCTCCTCAAATGCTTCCAGTATATCTCCAACTTTAATATCATTAAAATTTTCAATATTTAAGCCACAATCCTGGCCGCTAACAACTTCTTTTACATCATCTTTAAAACGTTTTAGAGAACCCAGTACGCCAGTATAAATAACAATCCCTTCGCGTATCACTCTCACTTTTGTATCACGCCGAATCTTACCTTCCTTCACCATACAACCCGCTATTGTTCCAACTTTTGTAATTTTAAAAACTTCAAGAAGTTCAAGCGTAGCTGTAATTTCTTCCTTAATTTCTGGAGATAACATCCCTTCCATTGCCGATCTTATCTCTTCAATAGCATCATAAATAATAGAATACAAACGGATATCGATTTCCTCCTTCTCGGCTAGTTTCCTAGCGCTCAATGAAGGGCGCACCTGGAATCCAACTACAATGGCATTTGAGGCAGCTGCCAATAAAATATCGGCTTCAGAAATTTGTCCAACTGCCTTGTGTTTTATATTGACCTGTATTTCTTCAGTAGAAAGTTTGATCAATGAATCTGAAAGAGCTTCCACAGAACCATCAACATCTCCCTTAACAATGATATTTAATTCCTGGAAGTTTCCTATTGCAATACGTCGACCAATTTCATCGAGTGTAATGTGTTTTTGAGTCCGCATTCCCTGCTCACGCTGAAGTTGCTCGCGCTTATTTGCTATCTCTCTTGCCTCTTTATCGCTGGTCATAACATTAAACTTATCACCTGCCTGGGGAGCCCCACTAAGTCCTAAAATAAGTGCCGGTGTAGCCGGACCAACCTCATTAACAAGCTTTCCTCTTTCATTATACATAGCTTTTACTCTTCCCATTTGCACTCCCGCCAGCAAAATATCTCCAACCCTTAAAGTACCTGCCTGTACAAGTAAGGTAGTAGTAAATCCTCTACCCTTATCAAGAGCAGATTCAACTACTGTTCCTGAAGCCGGTTTATTTTTATTTGCTTTTAATTCAAGTAATTCAGCCTCAAGTAAAACTTTCTCAAGCAATTCTTCAATGTTTATTCCATTTTTTGCCGAGATATCCTGAGACTGGAATTTTCCTCCCCAATCTTCAACAAGAATATTCATATTGGCCAATTCTTCTTTTATTTTCTCAGGATTAGCATTTGACTTATCAATTTTATTGATTGCAAATACCATTGGCACACCGGCAGCCTGAGCATGATTAATAGCTTCAACAGTTTGAGGTTTAATGCCATCATCTGCCGCAACAACAATAATTACCAAATCCGTAACCTGTGCTCCCCTTGCTCGCATAGCAGTAAAGGCCTCATGGCCGGGAGTATCTAAAAATGTTATTCTCTTGTCATCGTCAAGCTTAACACTATATGCTCCAATATGCTGGGTTATTCCTCCTGCTTCGCCATCAATAACATTTGCATGTCTGATGTAATCCAGTAATTTGGTTTTACCATGATCAACATGCCCCATTACAGTAACAATAGGTGATCGTGGTTCTAAATCTTCTTCACGGTCAACTTCTTCTTTAATGGCCTCCTGAACATCAACACTAATAAATTTAACAGTATACCCAAACTCTTCGGCTACCAGAGACATAGTTTCGGCATCAAGTCTCTGATTGATAGAAACAAACATACCAAGGCTCATGCATGTAGCAATAACTTCATTTGGAGCAACATCCATCATCGAGGCCAATTCATTAACAGAAACAAATTCCGTAACCAGCAGTTGGTTTTTTGATTCTTCCTTCCTGAGTGTTTCCTCTTCTAATTTCTGACTGACGGCATCTCGTTTTTCCCTTCGGTATTTTGCGCCTTTTGATTTACTTTTTGTTAGTCGCGCTAAAGTATCTTTGATCTGCTTTTGAACATCCTCCTCACTTACCTCCGGCTTAAGGGTTCTTTTTTTATGACTTTTCTTCGATTTATCCCGGCTTAAAGTATCATTACCCCCCTTGTTTGTCTTATTTTCATCAAGCTTTATCTTTTCTTTTCTTATCCTCTTTCTCTTCCTCTTTTTGTCAAAAGCATTTTCATTAGTATCAACTTTCTTTGTTTTCTCAGGCAAATCCATTTTTCCAACAACAGTTGGCCCATTCAGCTTCTTCACCTTTGTCTCAATAACATTATTGTCAACAAGCTTTTTCTTAGGTTGCTCAATCTCCTCTATGGTGTCTTCTTCTATCTCAGCAGCTTTTTCTATTGCCTTCTTTTCTTCTGCTGCCTTTATTTTTTCTTCTTCTATTTGCTTTGTTGTTTTCTTGGCTGGGCGAGTCCGTTGATTCATGGAATCAAGATCAATTTTTCCAACCACTTTTACTTTAGAATCCTCTTCCTTGATGCTTTCTGAGACATTTTCTTCTGCAGTAGTATCAGGCTTCTCATCTTTTTGAGTACTTACTATTTCTTCAATCTCTTTTCCTTCCTTATTTAGCTCTTCAATTTTCTCTTTTACAACTTCTTTCTTCCCCTTTTCTTCTAAATCAATCTTGCCAAGTACTTTTAGCTTAAGTTTATCATCTGATTCAGTAACAGAAGCTTTTGCACTTGTGTCTTTTATAATAAACTCTTCCTGTTCCTCGCTTCCTTCTTCTGGTTCTTCAGATGGTTTATCCTCAGATAAAGGCTTATTCTGTTCAGAAAGGTGTCTAAGATTTAATTTATCAGACTCCTTTTTGATGGAAAGATCAGAACTAAACTCATCCAATAACAATGCGTATTGTTCGGACGTAATTTTTGTATTAGGGTTTGAATCAACTTTTTCGCCCTTTTTATGAAGAAACTCAACGATGGTATTAATCCCAACATTAAATTCTCTTGCAATTTTACTCAATCTGGTTGCCTTGATATCTGCCATAAAAAATCCTGTTTTCTAAGCTATCACTACTGTATTATTGATTCGTCGCTAATATACTGCTTATTATTCAAACTCAGCTTTTAATATCTTAACCACTTCGCCTATTGTCTCTTCCTCAAGATCAGTACGTTTTACTAAATCTTCCACAGAAAGTTCCAGAACACTCTTTGCGGTATCACAACCAACCGCTTTAAGTTCATCAAGAATCCAACTGTCGATTTCATCTGCAAATTCTTCTAGATTTACGTCTTCATCATCCTCACTTGCCTCGCGATAAACATCAATTTCGTAATCTGTAAGCTGACTTGCAAGTTTTATATTTAGGCCTCCTTTCCCTATCGCTAATGATACTTCATTAGGTTTCAAATAAACTTCAGCCTTTTTGTTTTCCTGGTCTATTTTAATATTAAGAATTTTAGCAGGACTAAGTGCTCGAGTAATGTAAAGCTGAATATTATTGGTGAAGTTAATCACATCAATATTTTCATTTTTCAATTCTCTTACAATACCATGAATTCTGGATCCCTTCATTCCAACACATGCTCCCACAGGGTCTATACGCTCATCATAAGATTCAACCGCAACTTTCGCTCTTTCTCCGGGCACTCGAACTATTTTTTTAATGGTGATCAGCCCATCAAATATTTCAGGTACTTCAAGCTCAAAAAGCCTTTCAAGAAAAACAGGAGATGTGCGCGATAAAATGATCAAAGGAGTATTGTTACGCATTTCAACATTAACAACAACAGCGCGTATTGTATCTCCTTTTCTGAAATAATCAGAAGGAATTTGTTCAGATTTAGGAAGTATTAGTTCATTCGCTTCTTCATCGAGTACAAGTATTTCTCTTTTCCAAACCTGATAAATTTCTCCTGTTATTATATCTCCTATACGCTCACTATATTTCAGATATACATTGTTCTTCTCCAGATCAAGAATTCTTGCCGTAAGATTTTGACGCAGTGCTAATATTGCTCTCCTGCCAAAATCTACAAATTTTACTTCGTCAGTAACATCTTCTCCAATCTCATAATCATCATCAATTTTTTTTGCTTCCGATAATGATATTTGTCTATTCGGGTCTTCTACTAAACCATCTTCCACAACTTCGCGGTTGCGCCATATTTCAAAGTCACCTTTATCAATATTGATAATCACATCAAAATTCTCATCAGTATCAAACATTTTTTGCAGCATGCTGCGAAAAACATCCTCAAGTACTGAAATCATAGTGGCTCTATCAATATTCTTAAGCTCTTTAAACTCCGAAAATGTGTCAATCAGATTTAAATTTTCCATATTAAATTTTATTTATTCTTTTACTCAAAATTTAATGATCAGTTTAACTTCATTAGTATCATTAAATAATATTCTATGTTTCTCAATCAATGTCTGTTTCTTTTTTTTTCCTTCCATCTTTACTTTTTTTGTCTCTTCAAGGCTAAAACCATCGTTATCTGCCTCAATAAGTGTTCCCTGCAATTTTCTCCCCTCCTTTAAAGATACCTCAAGTTCTTTTCCAATATTTTTAACATATTGTTGTTTTACTTTAAATGGAGAATCAAGTCCGGGTGAAGAAACTAAAAGCTCAAAATCCTCAGTTTCCCTATCTAAACCCTTTTCAATAGCACGACTCAATTCAACACATTCATGAATTTGTATCCCTTTCATATTGTCTGCCAACAAGCGAATTGAATTGGAAGTACTGATATCGAGTTGTACTACAAAATGCTCCCTTTCTTCTATCAAGTCCTTGATCAACCCCAATATTTTTTCTTTTTCAATCATTTACCGGCAATAAAATAGGGGACTTCTGTCCCCTATCCTTTTATCAAAATCAATTCTCTTTAAGCTGTAAAATTATAAAATATCACAATAACAACAAAATTTTATTACTTATTCATCAATAATTAAACTAAAATTTATAAGGCTTATAATTATTACAGAAAGTAATAATGAATTAATAGATTTGTGAAAAGAAACTCCAGACACAACTTGAATACAAAAAAGACCAATAAAAAAAAGATTATAAATGATCCTGTTCATGGATTTGTCAGCATACCCTCTGAATTCATTTTTGACCTTATTGAGCATCCTTATTTTCAGCGACTAAGAAGGATTATGCAGTTGGGATTAACGCATTATGTATTTCCGGGAGCTACACACTCCAGGTTTCAACATACTATAGGTGCTTTGCATCTCATGTCCATTGCTTTGGAAAGTCTGAAAAGTAAAGACGTTAAAATCACTCCTTATGAAGAAGATGCAGTACTTGCTGCAATACTTTTGCATGACATTGGCCACGGTCCTTTTTCCCATGCTCTGGAAGAGAGTCTGATTTCAGGAATAAATCATGAAATGCTCTCACAACTTCTTATGAATGATCTGAACCAACAATTTGAAGGAAAATTAGATCTTGCTATACAAATTTTCAATAACAACTATTCTAAGAAATTTCTTCACCAACTGGTTTCGAGTCAATTAGATATGGATCGATTGGACTATATCAAACGCGATAGCTTCTTTACCGGAGTAACGGAAGGTACAATCGGAACAGATCGTATTATTAAAATGCTTAGTGTTTCGGGCGATAATCTGGTTGTAGAAAAAAAAGGCATTTACTCAGTTGAAAAATTTCTCATTTCCCGTAGGTTAATGTATTGGCAAGTGTATTTACACAAAACGGTTATGGCATCTGAATATCTGTTGGTAAAAATGCTACAGCGTGCAAAATATCTTGGAAACAGGGGCATAGATGTATTTGCCACACCTTCTCTCTCATTTTTCCTAAATCAGGATATCAATACTGACAACTATAAAGGTCAACTTCAGAAAGTGATCTCACATTTTGTACATCTTGACGATTCGGATATTATCTCATCGGCCAAAGTCTGGATAAATCATAGTGACAAAGTACTTTCTATACTGGCTCGAAATCTGATTGAAAGGAAATTGCCAACCATGACCCTAAGTGAGAATAAGCCCAATAGAAAACAAGTATCTCAGATCATAAACAAGGTTATTGAAACCTACCACCTTTCTGAGGATGAAGCTTCATTCCTTCTCATTTCAGGTGAAATTTCCAATTCAGCATTTAGCAGTATTGATGATATGATACAAATTCTCATCGATGAAAATGAGACAAAAGATCTTTCTAAAGTTTCTGACATTCTGAATGTTCCATACCTTCAGAAATCAGAAATAAAATATTATATATGTTATCCTAAGAATTGTGGAGTATAAATTATATTCTCTACTTTTGCATCCAAATTTTTATACTATGGAATTTACCGCTCAAATGATTGCTGATTTTCTGAAGGGAACTCTTGAAGGAAATCCTGAGGAAACAGTTACAAATATTTCTCGAATTGAAGAAGGGAAAAAAGGAACACTGGCTTTTCTTGCCAATCCAAAATATGAAAAATACCTATATTCTACCGAAGCATCAATTGTATTGATAAACAAAGATTTAAACTTAGAGAAGAAAGTGTCATCAACTCTTATTCGGGTTAACGATGCTTACCAGGCATTTGCTTCCTTACTAAACCTTTATACCAGTTCTTTACCTCAAAAGATTGGCCTTGACCCTAACACATTTATCAGTGAAACAGCTACATATGGCAAAGATTGCTATATTGGGGCTTTCGCTTATTTGGGAGATAATGTAAAAGTTGGTGATAATGTAAAAATTTATCCCCAGGTTTATTTAGGAGATAATGTTGTTGTGGGAGATAATACAATACTATACCCCGGTGTGAAAATATATAAGGAGTGTACAGTCGGTAAAAACTGCATCCTGCATGCCAGCACAATTGTTGGATCAGATGGATTTGGATTTGCCCCGGATTCAGGCACTTTTCAGAAAATTCCACAGATTGGAAATGTTATTCTTGAAGATGATGTTGAAACCGGTTCAAATGTATCCATCGACAGAGCAACTATAGGGTCAACAATTATTCGTAAGGGAGCCAAACTTGATAATTTAATACAGATTGCACATAATGTGGAAATTGGAGAAAATACAGTAGTAATTGCTCAATCGGGAATAGCAGGCTCAACGAAAGTTGGGAAAAATTGCATAATTGCTGCTCAAGCTGGCCTTGTTGGCCACATAACTATTGCCGATGAAGTTAAAATCGGAGCCCAGGCAGGAGTTGCCAATTCTATCAAGAATAAGGGAGATATTGTACTTGGATCACCCGCACATAATTATTCTGAAACCAGGAGATCAATGATAATCTATAAGAAATTGCCTGAAATGTATACCAGATTGAATGATCTTGAAAAAGCCCTTAATAAACTCATTGAAAACAAGTCATAGTTTTATTATAAAGCATTTCGCAAGATTTTTATATCTTTCGCCCTCGAAAAAATAACTTTCAGGTTCTGATACAATGGAAAAGCAGAAAACCATTTCAAAAGATGTTACACTTAAAGGAAAAGGATTACATAGTGGTCAGGAAGTTGAACTCACTTTTAAACCAGCTGAACCTGATACAGGTTATGTTTTCAGACGAGTTGATCTTGATAATAAACCAGAAATAAGAGCCTTAGCTGAAAATGTTGTTAATACTTCAAGGGGGACAACCATTGAAGAGAATGGCGTGCAGGTAATGACAATTGAACATTCTTGTTCAGCTCTGTCTGGCAGTGGAATTGATAATGCTATAATCGAAGTAAACTCTTCTGAAGTTCCTATTCTTGATGGTAGTGCCAAATATTATATGAAAGCAATCAAAGAAGTGGGCATTACTGAGCAGAATGCTGAAAAAAAATATTATACTCTGAAAGAAGAGATCGAGTTTATTGACCAAACAAACGGCGTAAAAATCACAGCTTATCCTGATGATAAATTTAGCGTTATGGTTCACATCGATTTTAATTCTAAAGTTTTGGGTTGTCAGGATGCCACAATGAATTCATTAAATGAATTCGAAAAAGAGATTTCAGGATGTAAGACTTTTGTATTTCTGCATGAACTTGAAATGCTGGCAGCAAATAATCTGATTAAGGGAGGAGATCTTGATAATGCTTTGGTTATTATTGATAAGCCGATTTCACAGGAACAATTGGACCGGCTTGCTGAACTTTTTAAGAAACCTAAGGTTGAAGTTATTCCGGAAGGGTATCTGAACAATACAAAGTTAAGTTTTCAGAATGAACCTGCCCGACATAAATTATTGGATATTGTAGGAGATCTTTCACTTATCGGGATGCCTCTGAAAGCAAAGATAATTGCACACAAACCAGGACATCATGCAAATACTGAGTTGGCCAAATTAATCAGAAAGCAACTAATAAAAGAAAGTCATTAATAGACAAATAATATTTTCTAATATTGTCTGAATAATTAAACACATTATATGGTACATTCTCTAGCTTATGTTGATCCAAAAGCAAAAATTGGCAAAGATGTTGTTGTTGATCCCTTTGCTAGTATTTCAAAAGATGTAGAAATTGGAGAGGGAACCTGGATTGGATCCAATGCAGTAATAATGGATGGTGCACGCATAGGTAAAAATTGTCAGATATTCCCGGGTGCAATACTTTCCGGCGTTCCACAGGATCTTAAATTTGCCGGTGAAAAAACTACAGCCGAAGTTGGCGATAATACTACAATTAGAGAATTTGTAACACTTAACAGAGGAACCAAAGCACAAGGTCTTACAAAGGTTGGAAGCAATTGTCTTATCCAATCGTATGCGCATATTGCACATGACTGCTCCCTTGGAAACAACATGATATTAGGTAGTCATGCCGGATTGGCAGGTGAAGTGGAAGTTGACGATTTTGCGATTGTCAGCCCATATTCTATAGTTCACCAATTTGTAAGAATAGGCAAACATTCTTTCGTTCAGGCAGCCGGGAAAGTAGGTAAAGATGTACCTCCATACATTATTGCCGGCAGAGAGCCCCTGTCATATACTGGAATAAACTCAATTGGCCTGCGGAGAAAAAATTTCGAAAAAGAATCTATATACGAAATACAGGAAATTTACAGAATAATTTATCAGAGAGGCATGAATATCTCTGACGCCATTAGATACATTGAAGCCAATTCTCCGGCAACTGATGAACGTGATGAAATTCTTCTTTTCATTACTAATTCTAAGCGCGGAATAATTCGAGGGTACTTTGATAACGAGGGATAACGATTATTCTTTTTTCTTTAAGCTATTCCATCCCATCGCCTGAATTTCTGTAAAACTACCATCCGATAATACCAGATGTTTCCCTTCATCTTTAGCTGTCATATGACCAATGATTGATATACCAGGCATTGCCAAAAGCTTTTCATAGTTCGCAGTTGGGGAAGTAAATAGTAATTCATAATCTTCGCCTCCATGAATTGATATAGTTACGGGCTCAAGATTCATTTCCTTAGCAGCTCTGCGAGTTTCTTCAAGTATTGGAATCTTGTCTGCAAAAATTTTGCATCCTGTATTAGAGGAATCACAGAGATGTAATAAATCAGATGATAATCCATCAGATATATCAATCATTGATGTTGGCTTGATATTGTTTTTTGCCAGGCTATCGATTATGTCCTTCCTTGCTTCGGGCTTCAACTGCCTTTCAAGTACATAATCATAACCCGTCAAATCGGGTTGTGATTTAGAGTTTTTACTGTAAATTTTCTTTTCTCGCTCTAGTAGCTGTAATCCCATATATGCACCACCCAAATCACCTGTTACACAAATTAATTCATTCGATTTAGCCCCTGAGCGATATACAATTTTTCCTCCTGGAACTACTCCAATTGCAGTAATACTTATATTTAGGCCAGTCATTGAACTACTTGTATCGCCTCCTATCAAATCAATGTTATAATATTTGCAGGCAAGATGAATTCCATCATAGAGTTCCATCATCATTTCTGTTGTAAACTTGGTTGATAGGGATACCGATACTAAAATCTGAGTAGGCCTTGCATTCATAGCATATATATCCGAAAGATTAACAACAACAGCTTTATAGCCAAGGTGTTTAAGAGGAGTATATATCAAGTCAAAATGAATTCCTTCAGAAAGCAAATCTGTTGTTAAAACAGTTTTATTGCCTTTCATATCCAGAACTGCAGCATCATCTCCCACCCCCAGTAAAGAAGATTCCTGCTTCAATTTAATATTTTCTGTTAGCATTCTAATCAGCCCAAATTCTCCAATTTCCTCCAGTTCTGTACTTTTTTTGCTTTTTGTCATTTGTATGAATTTTTAATTCTTTCAAACCCAGTGCAAATATATTAATTCGTTTACTTTTTGTATCTTTGGCCTTATTTAGACTATTTCTAAATAATTATTATTCCAGAACATTGAATCGTAGCGACAATGAGTGCAGAACAGGATAAAATAATAGATCAGGTTACATCTAATGAATACAAGTATGGCTTTTATACTGATATTGAGGTCGATGCCCTTCCAAAAGGATTGAATGAAGAGATCATTCGGATGATCTCAGAGAAGAAGAATGAACCTGAATTTATGCTTGAATACCGCCTAAAGGCCTATAGACATTGGAAAACCATGAAAATGCCCAAATGGGCGCATTTGAAATTGCCGGTAATTAATTACCAGGACATAATATATTATGCGGCTCCTAAGCAAATGACCAAATACGAAAGTCTTGATGAAGTAGATCCGGAATTACTTGAGACATTCAAAAAACTTGGAATCCCTCTTGATGAACAAAAACATTTGGCAGGAGTAGCTGTTGATGCTGTGATGGATAGTGTTTCAGTAAAAACCACTTTCCGTGAAACACTGGCTGAGATGGGAATTATTTTTTGTTCTTTCAGTGAGGCTGTTCAAGAACATCCGGACCTTATAAAGAAATATATGGGTTCAGTAGTTCCATATACCGATAACTTTTTTGCTGCATTAAACTCAGCTGTTTTTAGTGACGGCTCCTTTTGTTACATCCCCAAAGGGGTAAGATGCCCTATGGAACTATCAACGTATTTTCGCATCAATGCTTTCAACACAGGGCAATTTGAAAGAACATTATTAGTAGCTGATGATGATAGTTATGTAAGTTATCTTGAAGGATGCACTGCCCCTCAGCGAGATGAAAATCAGCTGCATGCAGCCATTGTTGAGATCATTGCACATGAGAATGCCGAAGTAAAGTACAGCACAGTACAAAATTGGTATCCAGGTGACAAAAATGGCAAAGGAGGTATTTTCAATTTTGTTACAAAACGCGGAATTTGCAAAGGCAATAACTCAAAAATTTCGTGGACACAAGTAGAAACAGGTTCTGCAATTACCTGGAAATACCCTAGTTGCATTTTAAAGGGCGATAACACTATCGGAGAATTTTTCTCAGTTGCAGTTACCAACAATTACCAACAGGCCGACACTGGCTCTAAAATGATGCATATTGGAAAAAATTCACATAGCACCATAATTTCCAAGGGCATATCGGCTGGAAAAAGCCAGAACAGCTACCGAGGATTGGTAAAAGTTCTGAAAAATGCAGATAACGCAAGAAATTTTACTCAGTGTGATTCTCTGCTTCTTGGCGATCAATGCGGTGCTCATACCTTTCCATATCTTGAGATTGATAGTGAATCTGCCATAATTGAGCACGAAGCTACTACCTCCAAGATTGGAGAAGATCAGATCTTTTACTGCAACCAGAGAGGCATAGATACTGAAACTGCAATAGGATTAATCATCAATGGATATGCCAAGGAAGTATTGAATAAATTGCCAATGGAATTTGCGGTTGAAGCACAAAAACTTTTAGAAATTAGTCTGGAAGGAAGTGTTGGATAATCATTAATTATTAAGCAAAAGAAAATGTTAGAGATAAAGAATTTGCATGTTGCAATTGAAGGAAAGGAAATAATAAAAGGGATTAATTTAACAGTTAATGCTGGTGAGGTACATGCCATTATGGGACCAAACGGATCAGGAAAAAGCACACTGGCATCTGTGCTTGCAGGAAGAGATACTTTTGAGGTTACAAAAGGCAGTGTCAAATACCTGGGAGAAGATCTTCTTGATCTCTCACCTGAAATCAGGGCAAGACAGGGAATTTTCTTAGGATTTCAATATCCTGTAGAAATTCCAGGCGTGTCAATGGTAAACTTCATGAAATCAGCCATTAATGCAAAGCGAAAATTTCAGAACCAGGATCCCATTTCCGCATCAGACTTTTTAAAATTAATGAGGGAGAAAAAAGAGACCGTTGAACTAACATCTGCTTTAACTAATCGCTCTGTTAACGAAGGCTTTTCAGGTGGAGAAAAGAAAAAAAATGAAATATTTCAAATGGCAATGCTGGAACCGAAACTGGCAATTCTTGATGAGACTGATTCCGGTCTTGACATAGATGCATTGCGTATTGTGGCAAACGGAGTTAATAAATTGAAAAACAAGGATAATGCCACCATCATCATCACTCATTACCAGCGATTATTGGATTATATTGTTCCGGATTTTGTACATGTACTCTACAAAGGAGATATTGTGAAATCAGGTGGCAAAGAGCTTGCTTTGGAACTTGAAGATAAAGGATACGAATGGCTTAAAGAATAATTTATTATCGTATGACAACAATGCAATTACAGGAAGAATTAACTGAGATATATACAAAAAATGCAGGTGAGATTGCAAAGGGCACCAGTAGTCTGATCAACAAATACAGAGAACAGGCTTTTAGTGATTTTCAGAAATTAGGTATCCCCACCAAAAAAAATGAAGATTATCGCTATACAGATTTAATGTCCTATCTGAAAGGTGATTATTCTTATGAAATAGCTCCGGCAAATTTTTCTGTTGATCTGGAAGAATTATTCCGTTGTGATATTCCCGAATTAGATACTCACATTGTACTTGTCTTAAATGGATTCTACTATAGAAATAATTCACCTGAAAAACTTCCGGAAGGAGTAATAATAAGCAGCCTGGCTGAGGCCTCTTTAAAATACCCTGAAATTGTAAACAAACACTATGCCCAATATGCTGATACTAAGCTGGATAGCCTGGCCGCGCTAAACACCTTATTTGCTCAAGATGGCATCTTTATATATGTCCCTAAGAATACTCATATAGATAAACCTATCCAAATCATTAATGTAGGTTTCTCACTTAAAAATTTAAGAATTACCAGAAGAAACCTGATTGTTGCTGAAGAAAATTCATCTGCATCTTTGTTGGTCTGTGATCACACTCTTTGCAAATCCAGCTTCATTACAAATTCACTGACTGAAATTTATGCCGGACAAAATTCGAAAATTGATTATGTAAGGATGCAAAATGAGAACAACAAATCATCTCAAATATCAAATACATTCATACAGCAAGAAGCAAACAGTAGGTTCTCATCTAACACACTATCCCTGCATGGCGGACTGATTCGTAATAATGTCTTTGCAAAGCTTAACGGAGAGGGTGCAGAGAACTACAATTATGGAATATTTTTCTGCGAAGACAATCAACATGTAGCAAATTATACGCATGTTCATCATGCAAAGCCACATTGCTACAGCGATCAATTGTTTAAAGGCATTCTTGATGGAGAGGCTACAGGTGCATTTAACGGGAAAATACTCGTAGATAAATATGCCGTGAAAACTTTGGCTTATCAACGCAACAATAACATCCTCTTATCAAAAAAGGCCAGAATGAATACCAAACCTCAGCTTGAAATTTATAATGATGATGTGAAATGCAGCCATGGAGCAACCGTTGGACAAATAGACGAAAATGCTCTTTTCTACCTTCGCTCAAGAGGCATAGGGTATGAAAAGGCAAGGCATCTTTTAATGTACGCTTTTGCAAATGAGGTAATTGATAAAATCAGCCTTGATCCAGTAAGAGAACGTATGAATGATATGGTTGAAAAAAGACTGAATGGAGAACTCGCTCAATGTGAGAATTGCAATATGCATTACAATTAATTGCCTTTCTCTCTGGAATCTTCCTTCAAGCTGAAAAATGCTAAATACTACAAATATCATTTTATTCTTTAACCATCAAGATTAATTTAGTGGCTTTAAATTTGAATTCTATGAATGGTTATGATATTAAAAAAATCAGGGCAGATTTTCCTGTATTAGAACAAAAAGTATACAATAAGCCTCTTATTTATTTTGATAATGGAGCTACTACTCAAAAGCCTGTGCAAGTAATAGAAGTAGTTAACCGTTATCACTCTGAATTAAACAGCAGCATACATCGTGGTGTGCATTTTTTAAGCGACCAGGTAACAAATGCTTACGAGAAAGCACGTGAAACAGTTCAAAATTTCATTCATGCAGAAAAGAAAGAAGAAATCATATTCACCAGTGGCACTACACATTCTATCAATCTTTTAGCCTTTTCTTTTGGCGAGCAATTTATTGGAGAAGAGGATGAAATTATCATTACTGAGATGGAACATCACGCCAATATAGTTCCATGGCAAATGCTTTGCGAAAGAAAAAAAGCCAAATTAAATGTAATCCCATTTGATGATAATGGTATACTGGATATTGAGCAATACAAAAACTTGTTTACTGAGAAAACCAAAATTGTTTCTATAATTCATATTTCGAATACTCTTGGAAGTGTAAACCCGATCAAAGAAATGATCCGGATTGCACATGAGGCCAATGTTCCAGTTATGATTGATGCTGCCCAATCCATTCAACATACTGAAATAGATGTTCAAAAACTGGATTGTGATTTTCTTGTATTTTCCGGACATAAGATTTATGGGCCTACGGGTATAGGAATATTTTATGGGAAAGAAAAATGGCTTGATTTGCTCCCTCCTTATCAGGGAGGCGGTGATATGGTAGATGTTGTTACATTCGAAAAAACCACTTACAATGTTTTGCCATTTAAATTTGAAGCAGGAACAACCAATTATATAGGAGCAATTGGCATGGCCACTGCACTGGATTACATTTCTGGAATAGGATTGGATAAAATTGCTGCTTATGAATCAGAACTCCTTGAATATGCTACTAATAAAATAAATAATACTGGAGGATTAACAATTTACGGGCACTCTCCAAAAAAAGCTTCCATTCTTTCATTCCTGATCGATGGAGTTCATATGCTCGACACAGGAATGATATTTGATAAAATGGGAGTCGCTGTCAGAATAGGAAGCCACTGTGCCCAGCCGGTAATGCAACATTTCAATATAGATGGTACACTTCGCGCCTCCTTCTCACTATACAATACAAAAGAAGAGATTGACTACCTTTGCAAAGCAATTGAGCAGGTAAAAACAATGTTTACCTGATCTGCGAACATAACCTGGAGTTTTATTGTTAAAGTTGTAATTGTGACATCAATAAAAGAAGTACAAAACGGAATAGTCGATGAATTTAATGTTTTCGACGATTGGATGGATAAGTATAATTATTTGATCGAAATATCGGATGAACTGCCTGTAATTGATGAGAAATTAAAGAATAATGATTATCTGATTAGAGGATGTCAATCGAAAGTATGGCTGAATGCAGAGTATTCTGAAGGAAAAATAATATTTACGGCTGATAGCGATGCCATTATTACAAAAGGGATCATTGCTTTGCTGATCAGGGTACTCTCTAATCGTACTCCTGAAGAAATAATAGATACTGATCTGGAATTTATTGATAAAATAGGACTGAAACAGAATCTTTCACCCACTCGTGCAAATGGATTATTATCAATGATTAAACAGATGAAGCTTTATGCTATTGCCTACGATGCCAGGGATAAAAAATAAATAATTGAGAGATGGAAGAAAAAAAGAATAACAATACTTCACTCAAGTTGGAAACAGAAATAGTAAAGACTCTTAAATCTATATATGATCCCGAAATTCCTGTAAACATTTATGATCTCGGACTGATATATGATATCAATATTGATGCAGAAGGTAATGTGGAAATCGTTATGACTCTTACTGCCCCAAACTGTCCTGTTGCAGATCATATTCTTTTGGAGGTGAAAAACCAAATTGAATTTTTTGATGAAGTAAAAGAATGTAATGTAAACCTGGTGTTTGATCCTCCCTGGGATCAGACTATGATGTCTGAAGAAGCATTGCTTGAACTTGGAATGTTGTAGGAAGAAGTGAAGTATAAGTGATAAGGTATAAGTGATAAGGCATAAGTGATAAGGCATAAGTGATAAGTATTAAGTATTAGGCAGTAAATCAGAAACCGGAAACCGGAAGCAACTAGAAACCAGTACCCAGCAACCATAAATTAATCATTCCTCATCATACCTAAACCTTAAAGCAAGTCCAATTTCAGTATAAAAGCTATTCTTTAAAGTGCCTTGTATATACTCAGAATTTTCAATAATATTATCGTCTTCCGTAAAGTGTTCAAACTTATTGAAAAGGCGAATTCCAGGCTTCAAATAGAGTACCAAATGTTTTGTTAAGTAGAAATCTACATATAATCTTGGCTCAGTAAGAAATGTAAGTTTATTTTCTCCCAATTGGCTAATGAATGAGTTTTCATACTGAGAATCTCCTAATCGAAATGTTTCACCACGTAATTCCAATTCAAATCCTGCATAAAATCGTTCACTAAGTTTTCTTTCATACAAAATGTAAGCGGGAAGAAGAGCTTCAAAATAACTCTTTTCCTTGACCAAGTACAATCCCACAAGGGGCATTACAAAAGGGCCATATGTATCCTGATTATAAAAAACCCCAAACTGCCAAACGAAATCTTTTCGTTTTTCATAATACATGATGACCATGCCCCCTATTTGAAAATGGCGCCCTGTTATATTTTTAAAATCTGAATTCAATTTTGGTGATACATCAACATAAGAAGACCATTTAGAATCACCTAACTTCCAGTAGATAAATAATGGGATTTTAATTGAATGCAATTGTAAATTTTTAAGCTCAGGATTATCTGTTTTAAGTGAAGTACTACTATACTGGGGTTTAATGCCAATTATATTCCCATTTTTCAATTCAATGGGGATAGTGGTTTGAATCCGAATTTCATAGATGTCGACACTCTGGTTAGTATCAGTGAGAGAAGTCTGAGGTATGTAATAATACCTTGGGTTTACAATGTTCGCATAATTTTGCGCAGAATTGGTTTGAGCAATAATTAAAAAAATTGCCATTAAAAATGTTTGCCTGGTTTTCATATTATTAAGCTATAGTTGTTGAGACTCTATTAAATTTATTAAAGTAATCTCTATTAAAAAAGAACTATGCCGAATATTCATAAAGAAAATTCATATTCAATTTCAAAACAAAATTTAGATCAAGCCCGTATTAATATTTATACCAACTAAGAAAATAATAAGATTTCTTACTTGATGGCATGTTTTTTGAACTTATTTCAAAATGAAAATCTTTAGAACCATATTGCTGTTGTTTCTTTTCGGAATTGGAATTATGGATGCGTATGGGAATGTGTCAATGAATAATCCGGATGATGATAATAAGATAGTGGTGTTCCCAAATCCTGTAACAGATGGATTTATTTCTATTCAAACTGAAAAAGAAATTACGCAAATTGAAATAATGAATATTGTCGGACAAAGAATTCTTATTTACAGACCAGAGTCCTTAAATAGCGTGAGACTGGAAATTGGCAATCTGAATGCAGGTATCTATCTTGTAAAATTATCCTTTTCTGACAATACTAATGCTACCAAACGTATTTGGGTTAAATAAGTTAAGTGAATAGGGTTAGTAAAAAAAGGTGAGTCATAAATGACACACCTTTTTTTATTCGTGAAACTCAAATTTTCATAGGGAGCATATTAAAATTTGTAAGCTGAACAAATCCCGATAGCAGAGTGCATCGGGATAGATGAGATTAATGTTCTATTTATTTTTTATGAAAACTGATACTCCTTCATTACTCTACTAACAGCTAACAGTGATGTATTTCATTCATCATTTTTCACCAATGATTTAATCTTAATAGCCCAATAAATAAAAGGAGTATCTGCAACAGCCACAATCCATTTTAAGACATATGTTGTCAGAAATATTTCTCCTAATATACTGAGCTCATATTTTCCATAAAATGCGATAAATGTAAATATTAAGCTATCTAACAATTGCGATACCATTGTACTTAAGTTATTTCTGATCCAGATTTTTTTTAATCCTGGAAATTTATTTTTCCAGAAATGATATGCCCAAACATCATGTCGCTGAGAAATCAGGTATGCCACCAGACTGGCAACAACTATGCGCGGCATCAAACTAAAGATAGTTTTCAAGCTATCGTATGATACTATTGAAAAATCATCTCCTTCTATAGGCTGGAAAAGTAGTGCGAGATTCATAAGGATAGTCATTACTATTAAACTATAGAATCCTATCCACACAGCTTTGTTTGCCTCCTTTTTTCCATATATCTCACTCAATATGTCTGTAACCAGAAAGGAGCTGGCATATACAATATTCCCAAGAGTGGCAGTTAAACCAAATAGCTCAATGGTTTGAATAACCTGAATGTTGGCGACAATTGTAGCAACAGGAATCCAGATAAGAAGCCCCCTTTTCCCGAAAATTTTATACGCCAGTATAACCAGTAGAAAGTTAGTTAGGAGCATTATTCCCCAATAAATCTCATTCATCTTGACTTGCTGAATTGATTAAGATTGCAAAAATAATATAAACATAACAGCAGCAAAGATTTACATATAACTATTTAAAACGCTGCCATTAATAAATCAATTTCTTGATATGGTATATCAAATCGGTTGCCTATATATTCATTGGTGAGAATACCAGTATAGATGTACACTCCTTGTCGAAGACCATTTCTGCTCTTAAGCAAAGATTTTATTCCTCCAACATTTCCCATTTCAAGCATCACAGGCGAAATAATATTGCTGATAGCGATAGATGCTGTGCGGGCTACTCTGGATGGAACATTTGGAACACTGTAATGGACTACGCCATTCTTGGTAAATACAGGTTCTTGCAAGGAACGGTACTCAGAGGTTTCTATACAACCACCCTGATCAACACATAAGTCGATAATTACTGACCCCCTTTTCATATTATTTACCATGTCTTCGGTAACGAAAAATCTGGGACCGGAATCACGTAAATTAACTGCTCCTATAAGCACATCAGCTGATTTAAGAGTACGCATAAGAACTTGTGGATGAAAAATTGAAGTATGTAAACGTAAACCGATGTTTCTTTGAAGTTCTTCCAGTTTCTGAACCGATGTGTCAAATACTTTCACAAATGCTCCCATGCCTAATGCAGCACGTGCTGCAAATTCAGAGGCAGTTCCAGCTCCAATTAGCACAACTTCAGTAGGAGTAATTCCTGAAATTCCTCCTAAAATAATTCCTTTCCCTCCCGAAGTATTGCAAAGTAATTCTGCTGCAATCATAATAGCGGCATTGCCTGAGATAGAGCTCATGGATTGAAGGACAGGATAATGTCCAAATTCATTCTGCAAATACTCATAAGCAATACAAGTGACCTTCTTATTCATTAATTTTTTGATGTACTCGTGGCTCTGCTTATTCACATGCAATGATGAGAAAACTACCTGATTACCTTTCAATAAATCAATATCCTCATTATTGAATGGTGCCACTTTTAAAACAACATCAGCACTTAATACCTGCTTACGCGTCTCAAGAATAAAACCACCATGTTCACTATAAGCTTTGTTGGTATAATTGGCTCCATCACCTGCACCCGTCTCAACCAATACATCATGACCATTATTAATAAGAACTTCTACTGCTTCAGGAGTCAGAGAAACCCTTTTTTCATATTTATGATCTTCTTTAGGAATTCCAATGATCAGTTTCTTTTGCTTCTTCCCTATTTCGAGCATCTCTTCCTGTGGCATTAATCCAGTATACATCAATGGAGTGCCGGATGAATCAGAATTTTGATCGATCATAAGATTAGAAATTAATTTACAGGATTTGTAACTAAATTATGAAATGAACGATTTACCAAATATAGTACAGGAATTTCGTTGTTGCACATAAAATGCCTAACAAGTGCCTAAATATTGAATGTCAAAATCCTTTTCCCGTTTGCGTTTTCTAAAAGCTTCAACTTAACAAAATCATCCGGTATCAAGTTTTCCCCTATTTCGGGCCATTCTATAAAGCAATACGCATCATTATTGCAATATTCATAAAACCCAATGTCCAATAATTCCACCGGATCTTTTATTCTGTAAAAATCAAAATGATATATAAGGTCATCTTTTGCAGAAGAATATTCATTAATAATTGCAAATGAAGGACTACTGACCAGATCGTCGCTTCCTAATTTTTTACAGATTGAAGTAATTAATGTCGTTTTGCCTACACCCATACTCCCATAAAAGGCAAAATGCTTAAATCCTTTAGTAGCCAAAAGGAAATCATTTGTTATTTTATCAATTTCCTCTAGGGAAAAAACAAATTTCACTTCTTTCATCCAGACAATTTTGATAATATCAATACTAAACAGTAAGAAATTAAATAAACTACTAAGACTCTTTGGGTTTTAGTTTTATTAAAGGTAAAATCATCTCTTCCATTGAAATGCCTCCATGCTGGTATGTATTGGAGTAGTATTTTACATAATAATTGTAGTTATTCGGATATGCCATAAAATCGTTATTCAAGGCAAAAATATACTTTGAGCTCACTGTTGATTTCGGCAAAAGAGCATCTGAGGGATTTATTATTTCAAAAACTTCCTTTGCATTATATGATAAATTTTTGCCCAGCTTATACCTTAAATTCTTCGAGGTTGTTTTATCACCCACTACCTTGATTGCTCTATTTACCCTAATTGTGCCATGATCAGTTGTTAGAATTACCCTTATTTTCTTTTCTGAAAGTTCTTTTAGCAATTCAATGATATATGAATGGCGAAACCAGGATAAGGTTAGAGATCTATATGCAGAATCGTTAATTGCCAATTCACGTATCATCTCTAAATCTGTATTTGCATGAGACAACATATCTACAAAATTGTAGATTAATACTATCAAATCATTTTGAAGAATATTTTGAAGATTATCCAAAATCTTTTCCCCCATTTTATTATTAAAAATCTTTCCGAATGAAAGTTTTTTATCCAGACCATTGCTTTTTAATTGATATTTCAATAGTTCTTCTTCAAACTCATTTTTACTTCCTTCTTCATCATCATTTTTCCAATACTGAGGCAACTTTATTTGTATTTGCTCAGGCATCATGCCCGAGAAAATTGCATTCCTTGCATATTGTGTGGAAGTAGGAAGGATGCTACAAAAAGTAGTTTCCTCTTCTGTAAGATAAAATTCATTCACAATGGATTGTATTATTCTCCATTGATCGTAACGTAAATTGTCAATTAGGAGAAAAACAAGCTTTTCATGTTGCTTAATCTCAGGAATAACCAAGGAGCTGAAAATATTGGGAGATAATAGCGGAATATTCTTTGAATCAGGTCGCAACCATGATAAATAATTTTTGCTTATAAATTTGCTAAACTCAACATCAGCTTCCGTTTTTTGCATTCTGAAAACCTCATACATATTGTTGTTTTGAGAATTGTCCAATTCCAATTCCCAATAAATTAGTTTTTTATATATATCAGCCCAATCATCAAATGAAGAAGCAGATGACATAAGCACGCCAATATTTCCAAAATCAACCTGATAAGCTGATGTAGTTTTTGATTTAATCAGCGCTTTGTTATCAATGTTCTTTTTTATAGTAAGTAAAATCTGATTTGGATTAACCGGTTTAATAAGATAGTCAGCAATTTTTGATCCAATGGCGGCATCCATAATATCTTCTTCCTCACTCTTAGTAATCATTACTACCGGTATTCCAGGTTTAAATTCTTTAATCTTTGTGAGTGTTTCCAAACCACTCATACCTGGCATATTTTCATCTAAAAATATAAGATCAAAATCTTTTGACTTTACCAAGTCTACCGCATCAGCACCATTGCTGGCAGTATCAACGCTATATCCCTTCTCATTCAGAAACAAAATATGAGGCTTTAAAAGATCAATCTCATCATCAGTCCATAATAATTGTACTTTCTTCATAAAACGATGTGATTTATTTCATTCATGCATACTAGTTAATACGTAAAGATACTTCAGATTATTAAGTGTAAAGACCATTTAAGCTTTATTAGACTTTGCCTAATAATGCGCTCAATGAAATAAATTAGTATTTGTAATTATCTCTAAAAAAGATTAGGTATTGTTCGGCTTTATCAGAGGTAGTTAAGGCATCTAAATTAGTCTCTGAAATAACTATTGCCTTTGCCTGAGCATTATCTACATCGGTAAATATTGTTTCATCAGGCAAAATCTTTTTCAGGTATTGAATCGATTCTTCACTGTCTTTGAACTTGCTAACTAAGCAAAGATTATTTTGACCATCAATATTAACTTTCTTTACCTCAAGCCTAAGCTCATCAAAATTATCAAGATTGAAGTTTATAATATTAAATATTAATTGGTTTATTTTAACATTTGCCGGTAATATGAATGCAAAATAATGTACCTCATTAAAAGATTCCACAAACACTTTCTTTGCTATCTCTCTCTGATGCAATTCAATTATTCTTGGTTCCGTATTTTGTATATAGTTTATAATTAGTTGTGCACTTTCGGCAAGATCAGTTAAAGGATATTTCGATATAAAATTCTGCAGATCATTCATAAAATTCAGGGTGTCTTTTTTCAGCCCGGAAGATACAGTATACATATAGTCATATTTGGGATACAATTCATGATCAGGAGCTTCCTTCATAGCCTTTTCAGCACGGGCAATCACCTGATTGTATCGTCCCAATTGGAACAAATTATAGGTTGCCATATAAGCTTCATTTTTAACTCTTTCCTGATCCTGAAGTTCCTGCAAATAATTAGGATTTGTAATTAGTTTTGCATAGCTGCTATTTGGAAATTCAGAAACTATTTTCTGCTGATACTTTCCAACTCTGATTTTATCCTCCTTAAGTTTAGCTATTGAATATAATTTAAAATATACTTGCAATCGATTCTCATATTTGGGATATTGCCTCAATAACTCTTCATAAGATTCAATTGCTTTCTCATAGTCTTTCAACTCATTTCCATAGATATCACCCATATTATACAAACCTGCAGCAATTTTATTGTGAGCTGCTTCTCTTGCAGAATCAGTAAAAGGAATATACTGCATATAAAATTCGCGTGATTTCCTGTTAGTTATAATCTTTGCTTTACTAGCCTGCTGGGATTGCCCATCTTCAGATGCCAGCTGTTCTGTTGGCAATTCATCAAAGCTCACCGAACTTTTATTTTTTCTTCTCCAGTTATCCTCAAGTTTTCTATTCCCCCACATCTGAGTAAAATCTTTCTTGCCTATGCCTTTTACTGCCGGATTATAAAAATACCAGGCATTATTTGCTCCTGCAGCTTGAAATTCATTCTTGTTTAACTGATAATCTGCCTGTTGCTCAGCAAATGCTTGTTGTTTGATCCTCTTTTCTTCCTCTGCTTTTATCTCTTCCTCTATCAATCCATCTATCAGATCATTCAATGCATTTTGAGATAAATAAGAAAGTTTAAGTACACTATCCTGAAAATTTACTGTATTTATAGATTCTACCAGGTTAGACAGGCTTACTGATTTTATATAGAGTTCCTGATAATTTGGATAATCTGCATCAATCAATGCAACTGCACTATCATAATATGCCTGTGCATTGATATAATCAGGTTTAGAATAATATAAATCTGCAAGTGTAATGTTTGATTTTGCTTTCTGATTTACATTATCTACGCTATATTGTATCGACATTCTGTAGTTTTCTATAGCCTCAGGCTCATTTCCATCTTTATAAAATATGTTGCCAAGTGCAAAATATATCTGATCCTGAAAATCAATATTTTTATCATCTTTCAGCATTTTGCGCAACTCTTTTTCAATGCTCTTCTTTTTCCCTGTACCAAATTGATAGGCAAGAGCTCGGCTAATTTTAGCATTAAAAGCCATTTTATATGGAGGATTCATCTGAATGACTTTACTATAAGCATCATATGACAATGAGTTTTGATCAGTTTTTGAGTACAATTGTGCTAAAATATAAGTATATCGTGTTTTAGCGTGCTTTCTTGTAGTATACTCAATTGATTCAACTAATGAATTTATTGCCTCTTTGTAATTCCCCTGCTTAATATAATAATCAGCCAGGGTTGCATAAACCTTACCCTTTAGATTTTTAGGAAGTTCAATGTTACGCTCCAGTGAGGTAAGTAATTCTTCAGATTCTTTAAACCTATTTTCTTCGTTTGCTAACCTGGCAAGCCACATTTTAGCTTCAAAAACAGAATATTTTTCATTATAATTGGATAAAATATAATTGAAAATCTCTTTGGCTCTGGAGTATTCCATTTTATAAAAATGAGATTTCCCCATCAATAGATATGCTTCATCAACCCATTTATTATATTCTTTCGTATTATAAAACTCTTTCTGTTTTTGAGTAAGCTCCTTATCGGCCTTCATATTCGGTTTAACAGTTAAGGAATGCATGCTTATTAGTTTGGTGGCTTTGGAGATAGACCTATCCATCTCTGGTGCTATCGTTGCAAGAGCTTCCTCATCGGTATAAAGAAAAACGGGAATCAATTCTGAAAAATTATCATCATAGGTTTGCTCCAGCTTAAGCATCCCCTTTTTATAACTTTCCGTACCGTTAAAAAGTATATTGTATCTGCTGGTTACATTATGATACCACCTGGTAAGACCTGTATTCTTTTTTGTAGAACAAGAAGAAATTAACAGAACAAGAGTTGATATGTAAAGTAAATATTTTAAGTTCTTACACACAGTATCTGATTATCGAATTGTATTTAGATATAACTCGAAATACAAAAGTATATTTTGTGCAAAAATATATTCTACCTGCGACTTAGCTATGAATTGTATGAAAAAAATAATAAGAAAATGAATAAAATGATAATGTTTGCTTAAAAATTAGCATAAATAATGAATTATACATTGATGAATAGTTAAACAGAAACCAGCTCTTTTAACTCAGGAAGTTCACTTCGAATTGCCTGCTCTATACCTGCGTTAAGTGTTTGCAAACTAAACGGACATCCCTGGCATGCACCAACAAGTTTTACCTTAACAACTAGATCTTCTGTTATCTCAACAAGTTCAATATCACCTCCGTCAGATATTAAATATGGTCGAATAGAATCAATAGCATGGTTAACTTTCTCCAATACCTGTTTTTTACTTAAACTTGCCATATTAATTATTTTTTAATTCCGATATACTTTTACGTGTAATCTCCACCTTTTTTGTAGGCTCAATATTTGTGTTTCTTTTGATGATTTCAATTCTTAAAGCTTCAGCAATATTTTTAAACACTTCGCTTGTAATATTCTTTTCAGTTACTATTGGTTTTCCTTCATCACTTCCTTCACGAATACTCTGCACTATAGGTATCTGACCCAATAAAGGAATATTAAGCTCCTTTGCTAATTTCACTCCGCCATCCTGTCCAAATAGATAATACTTATTCTCTGGCAATTCTTCCGGAGTAAACCATGACATGTTTTCAATCAGACCTAACACAGGAACATTTATTGTATCATTCTGAAACATATTTACTCCTTTAATAACATCCGCCAGGGCAATATCCTGGGGTGTACTAACAATGACAGCTCCAGTAACTGATACTGTCTGAACCAGAGTAAGATGAATATCGCTTGTGCCTGGTGGAAGATCCACTATTAAATAATCCAATTCCCCCCAATTTGCATCAGTCATTAACTGTTTCAAAGCATTAGATGCCATAGGCCCTCTCCATACTGTTGCGTCCCGTGAATTAACAAAAAATCCGATGGAAAGGACTTTTACACCGTATTTCTCAACAGGTATCAGAAAATCTTTGCCTCCAATATTCGTAACTGATGGTTTCATATCTTCCACTCCCATCATTTTAGGTAATGAAGGTCCGAAAATATCCGCATCGATCAAGCCAACTTTGGCCCCCGATTTAGCAAAGGCAACAGCCAGATTGACTGCTACAGTAGATTTGCCAACACCTCCTTTACCAGATGCAACAGCTAAAATATTTTTTACTCCTGACAAAGGTTTTTCTTCAATTTTAGGCTGAACTGGTTTAATATTTGCTTCAATCTTAATTTCCAATTCCAACTCATCTGAAAATTTTTCCTTAAGCGCAATTTCGCAAGCTCTTTTTATGGAGGATTTTAAAGGATCATTTACTGAAGGAAAACTCAAAATGAAGGATAATCTATTCCTATTAATGCTGAGATTTTTAATTAATCCAAGGCTTACAATATCTTTCTCAATTGAAGGATGGATAATTGTTTTAAGCGTTTCCAGAATTTCACTCTCTCTGATATTCATTAGTCTATAATTAATCTAAATAAGAAGAAGTAAATATAAGTGTTTTTATTTAGATTAAATCGGAACAAGGATTCCAAAACCTATTTTCGAAATCCGTAATTTGATCATTTATTACCAGGACACCTTCACTTTCAAGAAGTTCCTGCATCAATTCCGGGTGTCTGAAATGATGCTTGCCTGTAAGTATTCCTTTCCTGTTTACCACTCTGTGTGCCGGTATAAATTCTTCTTTTGCATGACAATTATTTAATGCCCAGCCTACCATACGAGATGCTCCAGGAGAGCCAATACATCTTGCGATAGCTCCATAGGTGCTTACTCTTCCCTCTGGAATGGATTTGGTCAGCTTGTAAACAAGTTCGAAAAAATCATTTTCCTTTTTTACTGTCCGGAAGTTCTTTAATGACATGATTACCATTAATTTTGAATCGCAAATAATGAATATTAAGCCCCTGTTCCAGCCACATTTTTTCATAATATGTCTCTATGTTCAATACATCATCTATGGCTTTTTCATTGTAAAGATCATTGGTGGCAAATTCTATTTCAAATTTATTCAGTTTTGCTATTTCTAAGGTGTAGTCAAACAGCTCGGCATTGTCGGTTTTTAAGTGAATAAGACCACCGGCTTTAAGAAAGCCTTTGTACATATTAAGAAATCTTGCCGAGGTAAGTCTCTTTCTTGCCTTTTTCAATTGTGGATCAGGAAATGTAATCCATACCTCGCTTACCTCATCTTTTGAAAAAAAGGATTCAATAAGGTCTATTCTGGTTCTAATAAATCCCACATTATTTACTTTATTCTCAAGTGCTTCTTTCGCTCCTTTCCAAATTCTGGCTCCTTTAATGTCTACCCCAATAAAGTTTCTATCAGAAAATATCTGTGCCATGGAAACAGAATATTCTCCACGTCCACACCCCAGTTCAATAGTTAAAGGCAAATTTTCATTAAAGAATTTGCTGTTCCACTGTCCTTTCAAAGTATAATCCTTATGAAAAACTTCTTCAAACGATGGTTGAACAACGTTCCTGAAAGAATTCATTTCAGAAAATTTTTGCAACTTACCTTTTGACACAAGAGAGGATTTTATTGGTGGTACTGTAATCGAAATCCTAAATCCATAATTCCCATAAGCACAGAATCACGCATTGCGTGTTGAATTGAAATATTAAATATTCCTCTGTTAAGGAAGTAGGCATTATTTTTATAAGAAACCTGCATTTCATTCACATTCCCTATTCCCTTACCCAGCCAACGGCCAGTTTCATCTACCAGCATTATTTCTAATGTATCTCGCAGCACATTCCCATTGGGAGCCTTGGTTTCAACAAACAACCAGATATTACTATAGGAATACAAACCTGAATTTCTTAATTGAAGAAACAAATCATAGGATTTTGAAGTATCAGGCACATAAAATTCAAAATTAACAACTTGATCATAGCTCCAGTTATCATCAGAAAAAGAAAAAGTCTTATCATATAACTCATTCCGTTGACAAGAATTCAGTAATAATAAATAAAGAATGCCCGAAATTATTATAAAGGACTTCAACATATTATCTTCTTTTATTAGGATGATGTCTGAATTTCTTTTTCTGGCCCTGCTTAGATTTTTTAGGAGCATCTTCAAAACGTGTAAGGCTTTCTTCTCCCACTGCGTTCTGGTAATCGATAACTGAAGCCATAGAAGACTCCTCAACTCCCTGCAATTGTTCCGGCGTTTCACCTCTTTTGTTCATTTCTATTATTTCCTTGACCTGATCTACATTGAGGCAGCTAATACTATGCTTGGAATCCGTGTTAATACTATACCACATTAAGCGTTGAAAAACATCAGTTTTCTGATGAAATGCTTTACCAATCTTGGTTTCAAGAGGTATTGAAGTATCTGGAAAATCCTCCTGAGCATCTAAATATGCATTCAATTCATAATTTAAACAACATTTTAGCTTACTGCATTGACCAGCTAATTTTTGCGGATTTAAGGATACTTCTTGATAGCGTGCAGCATTAGTTGTAACAGATACAAAATTTGTAACCCATTTTGAACAGCATAATTCACGTCCGCAGGCACCAATACCACCAATCCTTCCAGCTTCCTGTCTAGCTCCAATTTGACGCATCTCAATCCTTATTTTAAATTCATCAGCCAGCACTTTTATGAGTTCACGAAAATCTACTCTTTCATCAGCAATGTAATAGAAAACTGCTTTGGTTTTGTCACCCTGATATTCAACATCCCCAATTTTCATTTCAAGTTTCAGATCGGAAGAAATTTGCCTTGCTTTAATCATCGTTTTGTTCTCAAGTGCAGTTGCTTCCTTCCATTTGTCAATATCTATCTGTTTAGCCTTGCGGTAAATCTTTTTGTATTCCTGCTCTTTGTAGTTGATCCCCTCACATTGCATTTTAAAGAGTACCATCTGTCCAACCATAGAGACAATGCCAATATCATGCCCTGGTGAAGCTTCAACTGCAACAATATCTCCTACTTCCAACTGCAATTGATTTAAATTATGAAAATATGCTTTTCTTGTATTTTTAAATCTGATTTCCGCAACTTCCTCAAATCCCTGCATTGCAGTGATGTCCTTCAACCAATCATAAGATGTGAGTTTTCCACAAGATCTCACACAATTGCCGAAGCATTGCGTTGATTGATCAGAACTTAAATCACTACCCGGCATTGTTTCTGATAATTTCTCGTTACTCATTTTTTCTATTTTCCCAATTATTCAACAAATCTAAAAAAAACAAAAGACATCGTACTTAACATCCTATGCAAATTCAATCCTCCTCCAAATCTTATTTCAATTTATTAGGAATAAGTTTCATAAAATGTAAAGTCAAATCAAAAAGGACAATTTTGGCATAGGCATTTCTTTCAATGTCAGAATATGCCCGATTTAGCTCTTCATTTATTTTTATCACATTGCTCCCATTGATGAATGGATGAAATTTTTTTGAAAAATCCTGTTCTCCTTTTGTTAGATAATTAAGTTTTGAATTCTTAAGATTAAGAATAAAGTTCTCTCTTATTAGTCTCAGAGAGTAATGCAAAAAGTTTTTCAATTTCTCTCTTCCAGTAGATGACATTTCCTCTACCCATGAGTTAATTTCAAGAAAACTACGTGAATAACAGAACCTCATAATTTGCACAAACTTTTCCAGATAATATGTATTTTCCTCAGATGTAAGAATAATTTCATTAGCCTTGATATAACTTCCTCCAGACAATCTTATAATATTTGATAACTCTTCTTTCGGCAGGTTATATTTCGCTTCAAGGGCATGAGAAAATGATACCTCATCAATTCTGTCAAGTTTCACAGGTTGAACTCTGGAGCTAATTGTAGATAGCAACTGCTCTGGTTGATCACTGACCAAAAGGAATATCGTTTTTGAGGGTGGTTCTTCAATTAATTTTAGTAAAACGTTCGCAGCAGAAGCATTCATCTTTTCAGGCAACCAAATAATCATGAATTTATATTCAGACTCAAAAGGCTTAAACCTTAATTTTTTAATTATTTCTTCGCTTTCTCTCTTACTGATAAGTCCCTGCTTATTCTCAATCCCAATAAATTCATACCATTGGCCTATACTAAAATAGGGTTCTGTCTTTGCAAATTCTCTCCATTCAGAAATGAAATTATCACTGATCGGGTCTTTAAGTACTTTACTGGTAGTACTTACCGGAAATGAAAAATGTAAATCGGGGTGACTGAGTTTGGATATTTTCTGACATTCAGGACACTGGCCGCAAGAATCCATTTCTTCTCTATTATCACAGACAATAAATTGAGCATATGCTATTGCCAGAGGCAGTGATCCGGAACCTTCAGGGCCAAAAAAAAGTTGAGCATGAGGGATACGACCATCCTTAACAGAATTTATTAATTTCTTCTTCAACTCCCCTTGTCCTATTACCTGTGAAAATAACATTAATTATTTAAGGTCTTTATTTAAAACTAAAACTGCAAAAATGGCATTCTGTATGACGAGTTCCAAAGGTAAATAAAAATAGTTTGTTTACCTTTGCAGCTCAATTTTTAACCTCAAACAGTACACCAATGCAAACAATTGATAACTATAATTTTTTAGGAAAAAAAGTAATCGTGCGTGTCGATTTTAACGTTCCATTGAATAAAGAAACTTTAGAGGTAACAGACGATACACGAATAAGAGGTGCATTACCTACCATCAGGAAGATATTAAACGACAAAGGTTCTGCAATTCTAATGTCTCATCTGGGACGTCCAAAGACCGGACCTGAAGATAAATTCTCCCTGAAACATGTTATCCCGGCACTTCAGAAACATCTGCCCGGGGTGAATATAAAATTTGCTGATGATTGTATAAGCGCTGAAGCACTTCAGATGAAAAATGATCTTAAGCCGGGGGAAATTTTGCTGCTTGAAAACCTTCGGTTCCATCTTGAAGAAGATAAAAATAAGGAAGGCATGAAAGGCTTTGCAGAAAAGCTGGCTAATGGCGTCGACGTTTATGTGAATGATGCATTTGGCACTGCACACCGTGCACATGCTTCAACGGCAATTATAGCTGAATTTTTCAGTAAGGATAACAAGATGTTTGGCTTTCTCATCAATAGTGAGTTGAAAGCCATGGACAAAGTGATAAAAGATGCCGAGAAACCATTCACCGCTATCATGGGAGGCGCAAAAGTATCTGACAAGATTCTAATCATTGAAAAACTTCTTCCAAACATTGACAATTTGCTAATTGGAGGTGGAATGACCTATACCTTCATCAAAGCAAAAGGTGGAAAAATTGGCAATTCACTTTGTGAAGAGGATAAACTTGACCTGGCACTTGATATTCTCAAAAAGGCACAGCAAAACAATGTGAAAGTTTACATTCCTGTAGATGCTATAAATGCAGATAAGTTTGATGCAGAGGCCAGCACTAATACTTCCAAAACTGATGAGACGCCTGAAGATTGGATGGGCTTGGATATTGGTGAAGAAACTATTAAGACTTTTACAGAAGTAATCAAAAAGTCAAAGACTATTCTGTGGAATGGCCCGATGGGTGTGTTTGAAATGGAAAAATTTGCAAAAGGAACCTCGGCAATTGCCCATGCCTTAGCTGATGCTACTGCCAACGGAGCATTTACACTTATTGGTGGCGGAGATTCAGTTGCTGCTATCAATAAAAACAATCTTGCTGATAAAGTTTCCTATGTTTCAACAGGTGGCGGAGCCATGCTGGAATATATGGAAGGAAAAGAACTCCCTGGTATTAAAGCTATTCAGGAATAAATTACTCAACATAATATTATCAGGCCCACTGAAATCAGCGGGCCTTTTTTTACTTTTATAGCACTACTGCGTATCATTAAAAAACATAAATTGCAGTATGGCATCCAGAAATCAATCCTCTATTCTTAGGAAATGTAAAGCTGGTGATGAAAATGCCTTTGCAATTTTATGCGAAGAAAATTATGATTATATCTATAGGGTAGCTTTCAGAATATTAGCACAGGAAGAGGATGCCAAAGACATTGTACAGGAAACTTTTATCAGAGTTTGGAAAAATATTTCTTCCTATAACGAAAAAATAAAATTCACTACCTGGCTGTATACTATTGTTACTAATCTCTGTATCGATAGTTTGAGAAAACAAAAAATACATTCAGATATATATTGTGAAGAAGCACTCAGGAAGGTAAACCTCTCGAATGAAGAAGACCAACTTGCAAAAAAAGACCTGGCATCAATAATTGCCTGTATCGCAAATGAACTAAGCCCCAAACAACGCGCCATTTTTGTATTGCGCGATCTTGAGGGCCTTGAGATGGAAGAAATCGCCAAAATAATAAAACTATCTGCATCAAGAGTAAAAAGTAATCTGTGGCATGCCCGAAAGGCTATCCGGGAAAAACTGGTTACAATTTATAAAGTTGAATATTAAACCTTGTATTATGGAATGCAAAGACTACCAGGATTTATTAATCCAATTTCTTTATGAGGAAATTAGTCCGGAAGAAAGAGTTCTTTTGGAAAGTCATTTGAAAAACTGTGAAAAATGTACTGTAGAACTTGAAAGAAATAAGCAATTATTCAAGCTTACCAGAAAACTAAGAACTACAATACCTAAGGATGAAAAAAAGGAAAACACTATAAATTCTATTTTTAAAGAAATAAATGCTTTCCAGAAAATACGCCATCCGCAAATAATTAGCTACAGAACTCTTCGAATAATTATTAATGCAGCAGCGGTATTTCTGATCGGTCTGTTTCTTATTCAGCAAATGCAGATAAAAAGAAACCTGAAAGATCTCAAAGTAAGAATTGAATTACAAGACTATCCTGACACCAAGGATATAAGGGCAAATGAAATAGATATTGTTTCATTCTTAGACAATCCAAAACTATTAGAAAAACTCGAAATCACTGAGGAGGAGGTATTGGAGCTTATCGATAGCTATAGATCTATTCAGGAAGAAAAATCTACTATATTAAATTATCTCCGAATCAATCATCCGGAAGTATATAAAGAACTTCAAAGAACACTTAAAGAATGTAAATATCCTACACACAAACTATAAATAATTCGTTATGAAAAAAATTAGTCATTGGGCATTCACAGTAAGCTTAATATTGCTACTAACTGCTTGTGGAATAGACTATACCATCACAACAAGGGTATTCGCCGATGGATCTTGCTTACGTACCATGACCGCCCGCCTGGATTCCAATAAGTATAATGGTAACCCTTTCTTCATTGTCATTGACACTACCTGGAAAAAAACTGTCAGGTGGGAAACCGACACGGCTGAAAATAAAACCTTTGCTGTTGTAACAGTTCAGAAAAAATTCAAGAGTGTAAAAGCAATGAATAATGAATTCTACAAAAAAGATTTTACATCTGAAGAGCCTAATCTTACAATGAAACTTATTAAAAAATTCCGATGGTTTTACGCAAAATACAGATACGAGGAAACCTATATCCAGCAGTTTCCTTTTAAGCATTTTCCGCTAAGCGATTACATGACCCAGGAAGAAATTGAAGTATCTATTTTTGAGGATCCTGTTACAGATTCAGTTTTTTATGCCGGTAAAGATTCCATAGAGCGTGCTAGAATTGAGAAAAATCTTGATAAAAAGGTTGACAACTTTATTTCAGAAAATATTTTTGAAGAATTTTATCTTGAGTTAGTAAAGCAAAGTAAGAACTCAACAAACTACTTTTTCTCGAAAACAGATCTTGAAAAAGCAAAATCAGAGATGTTAGCCCAAACAAGAATGAGTCTCTGTTTAACTGAAGGGGAATCATCTGATACATCTGCTAATCAAATTTTGTCTCACCTGGATAATATATATAATACAAAAGCTTTCACTGATTTATTATTTACTGATACACTTGCTTTCAAATCGTTTGATAAAAAGTTAAATACTGATTACCTGGCCAACTTAAATAACGACTATACCCATAATGTTTCTATGCCCGGAACCTTGATAAATACAAATGCAAGCAATATAATTGGTGGAATTCCAAACTGGAATTTTGGACCTGAGTTTTTTGTATTTACAGATTATACTATGTGGGCCGAGTCCAAAAAGACCAATAAATGGAGTTATATAATCACAATTGCTATTATTCTTTTGGCTGTAAGCATGCCTCTTCTAAGAAAAAGAAAAAATTAAGCATCACTCATACTTAAAATACTAATTTGAAACCTTTAATTATCTTTACTGCCTGAAATCATACTCTACCTGAATAAAAATGGCAACTTTTAATAAAATAGCAATCATTGGTGGAGGGAATCTTGGATCATCTATTGCAAAAGGGATTCTTTCCTTAAAGGATATTTCAAACAAAAACCTTGTGATTTGTGAAAAACGAAAACAGAGGGTTGAATATCTTAAGGAAGCAGGTTTCAATACCATTGATAGCGATATAAAAAAAGTTACAAATAATACTAATGTAATCATAATATCGGTAAAACCACAACAATTTACATCTGTTCTGGAAGAGCTCAAACCCAATCTGAAACCTGATCAAATTATTATATCTACTGTTACAGGCGTCAGCCTTTCTGAAATATCTGACACTTTAGGCAAACAGCCTATAGTAAGGATTATGCCAAATACAGCAATCGAAATTAGAGAATCAATGACCTGTATTTGTTTTAATAATACGAGCAAAGAACAAGAAAAAAAGACTGTAAATCTTTTTGAGCAGCTTGGAAAAACAATTATTCTTCCTGAAGAACAACTGGATGCAGTCACAGTTTTGGGGGCTTGTGGTATTGCCTTTGCACTGCGATTTGTCAGGGCTGCTACGCAAGGTGGAATTGAAATTGGGTTTAGTGCTGAGGTATCACAATTGATAGTTTCTCAAACCGTTAAAGGTGCTGCCCAATTGCTTCATGAGAACAATTCACATCCTGAAGCAGAGATTGATAAGGTAACAACACCTCAGGGCATTACAATTTCCGGCTTAAATGAAATGGAACACCAGGGATTTAGTTCATCAGTTATCAAAGGTCTGATTACATCGTATAACAAACTTGTCCGGATGGGAAATAATAAAAAATAGCTGATCTCGTAAACATTTTCATGCGATTTCGGCTTTATATTATAAATAATTCGGAAATTTACTTATAGAATCAACTAATATGAAAGACAGCGCCACTTTAAGCTTATTCTTCTGGAATTTACTCCCCTGCCGTACAGGCTATTCGAATGGTGGTGTGTGTATGTGTTGTTGCTAGCAAGCTCATATTGTCGTTGTTTCCAATAACTCCAAATTATTTTATGGATAATACATTTTTTTAAACAAAATACACAATGGATAATTTTGAAAATTTTCCTGTTTTTTTACTGAAAAAATATGACGAATTCAGAAAGGATGTCCCTTCAATGCTTAAGGCTCAAACTTTCACTGAGAACCTTATAAATTTCCTTTTCCCATTTAAGGTGGATAAAAAATGCACTCTTCCGAAAATAGAATTAAATCTTGCTCAACTTCAACTTGATTTTAGAAACTTATTAGGCCCTCTTGAAGTTACTCTCAAAAAACCTTTAGGAGATATAAGTCTTGATTTCTTTACAAAAATTCCGTCTATTTATTCCAATCTTATGGATGATGCAAAGAAATTTCTTGACTTTGATCCGGCAGCAAGATCTGTGGAAAGTATAATATTATATTATCCCGGTTTTTACGCAATTACTGTTTATCGTTTGGCTCATTTACTTTGCCAGCAAAAGATCCCATTCCTTCCAAGAATGATGTCGGAATATGCACATAGCAATACCGGGATTGAAATTCACCCCGGAGCAATTATTGGAAAAAACTTTTTTATTGACCATGGTACAGGAATAGTAATTGGCGAAACTGCAACTGTTGGAAACAACGTAAAAATCTACCAGGGAGTAACCCTTGGTGCAATAATGGTTGAGAAAAAAATGAGAGGAACAAAACGTCATCCAACCATTGAAGATAATGTTATCATTTATTCAGGAAGTACAATCCTTGGAGGAGATACTGTAATTGGACATGATTCAATTGTAGGAGGTAATGTATGGCTTACAAAAAGCATTCCTCCATACAGTGTTGTCTACAACAAGAGTAAAACAGTTGTAAGGGATGGCAAAATGAAGGATGAACCCATCAATTTTATTATTTAAAACTCGAAAACAATACATTATGAAAATAAATACAATTTTAGAAGCAGTTGGAAATACCCCGCATTTGAAGATCAATAATATGTTTGATAAAAATTATGAGGTATGGATCAAACTAGAAAAAAACAATCCCGGTGGAAGTATTAAGGACAGAATTGCCCTGGCAATGATTGAAGATGCTGAGAAGAAAGGTATTCTTAAGAAAGATTCCGTAATCATTGAACCTACATCAGGAAATACAGGCATAGGATTGGCCATGGTTGCCGCAGTGAAGAAATACAAAATCATATTGGTTATGCCTGAGTCTATGTCGGTTGAACGAAGAAAAATAATGGCTGCCTATGGCGCCGAATTTGAACTTACTCCACGTGAAAAAGGCATGAAAGGTGCAATTGAAAAGGCAGAAGAGATGGTCAGCAATGATAGTAAAGCATGGATGCCCTCTCAATTTAATAACCAGGCCAATATAGACATTCATAAAACTGCAACTGCACAAGAAATAGCTAGTGATTTTCCTGACGGAATAGATTACCTGATCACCGGTGTTGGAACCGGAGGTCATATCACCGGAGTAGCTGAAGTATTAAAAGAAAAATTTTCCCATTTAAAAGTATTTGCTGTAGAGCCTGAGGCTTCGCCGGTTATAGGTGGTGGTAAACCCGGGCCTCATCCCTTGCAAGGAATTGGCGCCGGATTTATTCCTGAAAATCTTCATATTGATGCCATTGACGGAACAATTCAGGTATCGAAAGATGAAGCTTTTGAATTTGCTCAGAAAGCAGCAAAAGAGGAAGGTTTGTTTGTTGGCATATCCTCAGGAGCAACACTCGCTGCTATTGCTAAAAAATTACCTGAAATTCCAAAAGCTGCTATAGTATTAGGCTTTAATTACGATACTGGTGAAAGGTATTTATCGGTAGAGGGATTATTTTAATCGGTTTCCTGATTTTACAATTACCCGGGTAATAAATGAAATCCTTTGTACTAACTGGTATCAGGCAAATGAAAATGCTTACTGTACCCGATCCGAAAATCGAAAAGGATACAGATGTACTAATCCGTATGAAAACAGTAGGAGTTTGTGGTAGCGATGTGCATTATTATACTACAGGAAAAATCGGCAGCCAGGTAGTGGAATACCCCTTTCCGGTTGGACATGAGAGTGCAGGTATAGTTGAAAAGGTTGGGGCGGGAGTATCCAGGGTAAGAGAGGGTGATAGAATCGCCATAGAACCTGCAATGCCATGTTTTGAATGCAAGCAGTGTTTGTCTGGAAGATACAATACGTGCAGGAATCTTAAATTCCTGGGATGCCCGGGTCAGGCTCCGGGATGCTTGTCGGAGTTTATTGTGATGCCCGAAACAAGTTGCTTCCCGATTCCAGAAAATATGAGTTTTGATGAAGCGGCTATCTCAGAACCCTTGGCAATTGGAGTATATGCTGTAAAGCAGGCTAAGATTAATACAACTGATAACATCGGAATACTCGGGTATGGCCCGATTGGAATGAGTGTGCATCTGGCAGCAATAGCCTCGGGTATTTCTGAGGTAATGGTTACCGACAAAATAGCAGAGAGGCTAAAAATTGCTGAGAAAACAGGGGCGAAATATGTTGGAAATCCTGAGAAGAGTTATATAGAGCAGGAAATTCTTACAATTAATCCTTCAGGGCTCGATTGTATATTCGAATGTTGTGGACAGCAGGATGCCTTTCATACGGCATTCCATCTATTAAAACCAGGAGGCAAAATAATAATCATTGGCATACCGGAATTCGAATATTGGAACATTCCTGTTGATATAGGCCGGAGAAAAGAAATATCGATCACGCATATCAGAAGGCAGAATGAATCACTTGATGAAACACTTAAAGGTATCGCTGATAAGAAGTATAACATTAGCCTGATGCCTACACACCATTTTGATTTTTCAGAAACAAAGGAGGCATTTGATATGGTAAGCCACTACCAGGATGGTGTAATGAAAGCACTGATTGATTTTAAGTGACATCCAGGTAACTATCAATCCAATAACTCTTGCTGGTTTTTAGGAAGTTTCTTCACCACCTCATCATACGAATGATCTACCCATTCTTTAATAAGATCATCACTTACCGATCCATCAATATTAACTCCGTTCCAATATCTTTTATTAAAATGATACCCGGGAGTAACCTCTGGGTAATGCTCGCGCAGTTCAATGGCCAGCTCCGGATCGCATTTCAGGCTTATTCCTCTCCCATCTTCTGAGAGATCAAGCAATGCAAACATTTTATCAAACACCTTAAATACAAGGGCTGTTTCATTGAATGGGAAGCTTTCGCTTACAAACTTCTTCGACAGACAATATTCTCGTAAAGACTCGATATTCATAGTTATGGATTAAATGCATCGGTAATGTGTTGGTATTTGTAATTCGGATCTGATCCTATTATTGAAATAATATCAAAGCGTACTTCAGGAGCCTCTGCAATAGTATCCAGGTAAGCTTCAGCAGCTTCTATCAGGTATCTTTGCTTCTTTTTTGTAACCGCTTCACTGGGGTCACCAAAATAGTCTGTACTCCTGAGTTTCACTTCAACAATTACCAGCTCATCTCCATCGTATGCTATAATGTCAATTTCTTTATGCTTGTATCGCCAATTTGATTTTACAATTTTATAGCCCTTCTTTTTAATGAAGTCAGCAGCTACAACTTCGCCCTTCTTGCCTTTTTCATTGTGTTCTGCCATTTTAATAAATCTTGATAATAGAATTTCGTAATTGCTATCCCGAATTATCGAAAGTAGCAATCTGGTTTCGAAAAAGCAGATTGCCGCGTTCGTTCCTCACTCGCAATGATGCGCGTCTCTTGAAAATATTTGACTAAAATAAAATTATTTACTTACATGCATTATAACCACTTCCTCATTTACCTCTAACTCCACCTCTGTTCCTAACAAGAATGGCGTATTGTTCTCAATGTGCCCTGCAGGAAAATCAAATGCTACAGGATAATTAAACTCCTTAACTGCATCTAAGATTATTTCGTTAGCCGTTTTACCAAAAGGCCTTTTTTTATCCTGCATTTCAGCCATGCTGCCAACCAAAAGTCCACTAAGGTTTCCCAATTTACCTGACAACAACAAATTATTCATCATCCTGTCAAGGTGGTACAGCTGTTCACCAACCTCCTCAATAAATAAAATAGAGTTATCTGTTTTAAATTCATAGGGAGTCGACTGCAAATTGTGAATAATAGTGAGATTTCCTCCGAGAAGTTTTCCCCTGCAATTGCCTTTCCTGTTTAAAGAATGATAAGGAAGGGATATATCATTCCTCTCCCCTGTGAATAAGTTATTGAGCTGACCAAGATTGTCTGTAAAATGGGAACTACCACTATTAATTGGCATAGGAGCATGAATTGTTGCTGTATTGTATTTTTGATTTATTAAAGAATGAAATACAGTAATATCACTAAATCCAACAATCCATTTTTGCCTATGCTGAAAACCTGAGAATTCTATTTTATCAATGATCCTAAGAGATCCATAACCTCCACGCGCACAAAATATAGCTTTAACATTATGATCATCTATTGCATCCTGGAAATCAGATAATCGTTCGGCATCACTTCCCGCAAACTGATTGTATTCAGAAAAAATATGCTTGCCGAGTGTTATCTGATATCCAAGCTCTGACAGAACTTCTGTTGCTTTATCAACAGATTCCTTTTTAACAATACTTGCCGGAGCAACTATTCGTATTTCATCGCCCTCTTTCAAAGCTGGAGGAGCTGTTAAAGTACCCATGTAAGTTTGGTGTATAAATATTTCCTAAAATACTGCTTTTCCATATCTTTGCCGGATATTTCAAATTGAAATTTACACAAATTAGATTTCAAATAAATACTCTCATCGGATAAAAAATCAGATCAAAAAATGAAGAATTACAAACGACATCTCATTACTGCTGCCTTACCATATGCTAATGGCCCGGTTCATATTGGACATCTTGCAGGGGTGTATGTGCCAGCAGATATTTATGTCAGGTACCTCCGACTTAAAGGTGAAGATGTAATTTTTGTTTGTGGTTCAGACGAACATGGAGTTCCAATCACTATCAAAGCAAAAGAAGAAGGTGTTAAGCCCCAGGATATTGTAGATCGCTATCATGGAATCATCAAAAAAGCTTTTGCAGATTTTGGTATCTCTTTCGATATCTATTCCCGTACCACCTCCTCAATCCATTATGAGCTTGCTTCAGACTTTTTTAAGAAATTATACGATGAAGGAAAATTCATTGAAAAATCTACCAAGCAATACTTTGATACTGAAGCCAATCAGTTTTTAGCTGATCGATACATTACAGGCGAATGTCCACGTTGTGGCTACGACTCTGCCTATGGTGATCAGTGCGAAAGTTGTGGGTCGTCATTAAATCCCACAGACCTGAAAAATCCAAAATCGACCATTAGTGGAACTCAGCCTGTTTTGAAAGAGACATTGCATTGGTTCCTTCCTCTTGATAAATACGAAGGCTTTCTGAAGAAATGGATTCTGGAAGAAAATAAGCACTGGAAAGTGAATGTTTACGGACAGTGCAAATCCTGGCTCGATGCTGGTCTGCAACCCAGGGCTGTGAGCAGAGATCTGGATTGGGGAGTGCCTGTTCCAAAAGAAATAAAAGGTTCTGAAGGCAAAGTTCTCTATGTTTGGTTCGATGCACCTTTGGGATACATCTCAGCTACTAAGGAGTTAACAACAGACTGGGAAAAGTATTGGAAACAAGATGATACAAGATTGATTCATTTCATTGGAAAGGATAATATCGTATTTCATTGCATAATTTTCCCCACCATGTTAAAAACTGAGGGAAGTTATATTCTTCCGGAAAATGTTCCGGCAAATGAATTTCTTAACCTTGAAGGAGATAAAATCTCCACATCACGCAACTGGGCAGTATGGCTTCATGAATACCTTGAAGATTTTCCCGGCAAAGAAGATGTTCTAAGGTATGTGTTATGTGCGAATGCGCCTGAGACTAAAGACAATGACTTCACATGGAAAGATTATCAGGCCAGAAACAATAATGAACTGGTTGCTGTTCTGGGCAATTTTGTAAATCGTTCCCTTGTTCTAACACAGAAATACTACGATGGCAAAGTTCCTGAATTGAATTCATTAACTGATTACGATAATGAAACCCTTGCTGAGATATTAAAGATTAAGGCATCGGTTGAAAACAGTCTTGAAAATTTTCGTATCAGGGAGTCTCTCAATTATGCCATGGGCCTGGCCCGCTTAGGTAATAAATACCTTGCTGATACGGAACCCTGGAGTTTACAAAAAACAGATCCTGACAGGGTAAAAACTATTATGAATATCTCACTGCAAATTACTGCAAATCTGGTAACCTTGTTTTTACCTTTCCTACCCAAGACCAGTGAAAAGATTGCCCGTTTTCTTAACATTGATCCCGCACCATGGGCAATGATCGGCTCCCATGAGCTTCTGAAATCAGGCCACAAGATTAACAAAACAGAATTGCTGTTTGAAAAAATAGAAGATGATGTAATTGAGAAGCAACTCGAAAAGCTAAAAAATATTAAGGAACAAAACGCCACAAAAAATAAAGCCGTGAATCCACAAAAAGAAGCTATTACTTACGATGATTTTTCCAAACTGGATATTCGTATCGGTACAATTCTTAAAGCTGAGAAGGTTCCAAAAACTCAAAAGTTAATGCAGCTTACAATAGATACCGGTATTGATCAGCGTATTGTTGTTTCTGGTATCGCTGAATTTTTCGAACCGGAGAAAATCATTGGAAAACAAGTGTCAATACTTACAAACCTTGAACCAAGAAAAATTCGAGGAATTGAATCTCAGGGAATGATATTAATGGCCGAGGATGAAGATGGCTCTTTGAAATTTGTTAGTCCTGATGAAACAGTGCAACCAGGAAGTCCTATCAGTTAAGGCTATTATCTTCAAACAACCAAACTGATTGGTCAATTTGCCCTCTGATACGTCTTAATTCAGCTATTGCTTCTTTTCGGTCAGAAAAAGCACCAACAATAACCCTGTAATAATATTCTCCTGTAATCATTATTTCAGGATTGAATCCTTTACGCTTTAGTTGAGCTTTTAATATATCAGCATTTTTACTGCTTTTAAAACTGCCTGCCACCAAATAATACTGTGCCCCATAGGTATTTGCTGTAATTTCTGGAGCTGTTTTTTGGGTTGGTGGTACTGCCAGGGCTTTTTTTGGTACAGTACTTTCGCTTAGTGATCTTTCAATAGACTTAATTATAGAATCCTCTAAAGCTTTATTCGTTCCTCCGAAAATCATTTCTTCCTTGCCATTTTTCTTTGATCCACTATCAGACCGATGAAATACAGTAACTCCTTTACTGGTGGAAATAAGAATAAGTGTTGTTACTGATACCAATAACAGAAGTATGCCAATAGTAACATACCAACCGGTAAGTTTTCTTTTTTGCATAGGCACTGGTTTTAACACTATCTTCCCTGTATCATCTTCTTTGAACTCATTTTCAAATACAAGTGAATCCAATCCAAAGGATTCGGCCAAATAATTCTCATTCTCTATATCAGAAAATACAATATTGTTTTTCTCATCAAATCTGAATTCTCCAATTCCCTTTAGAAACACTTCACCTTTTTCTTTAATCGCATTAAAGAACCATTGCACAAATTCATCTATTGCAGCAGAAGCTTTTGCATCAGTAATTTCAAGGTTTGCAGCAAGGTAAGCCTCAAGAACACCATTGTCCTTTATCAAATCTGGCCGGAAATTGATTTTTTTGCTTGGAGGAATAAGAATTTTTCGCTTCTTATCGAGCGTAGCATGTTTGTAAGAAGTTTCAAATCCGCCAATTCCTCTTAAAATAACACACTCGTTTTGAACAATTAATTCTCTTATGAAGGGAGTAATATCCAATTTTTATCTTTTATGTCTTAAAAATAAGCTCGCTCACAAAAATATGAATTAATAACTGCAAATAATTATGAACACTATAAATACAATATGCAAAAGATAATCCAGTTTTTCATTTACTCTGGTTAAGAAACATAGCCTTAGGAAGGTTGCTATAAAAATCTTATTTTCGTACCAATTAAAAAACGATGAAGCCTTTAAAGATGGTCGATTTAACCGGCCAATACCAAAAAATTAAACCTGGTATTGATGGAGCAATCCAACAGGTTATTGATTCAGCGGCATTTATAAAAGGACCGCAAGTCAATGAATTTCAATCAAATCTAGCAAAATATTTAAACGCTAAACATGTTATTGGATGTGCCAATGGCACGGATGCTCTGCAAATAGCTCTAATGTCACTCGATTTAAAGCCGGGAGATGAAATAATTACTCCTGACTTTTCATTTATAGCAACAGCAGAAGTGATATCACTGCTTAAGCTCAAACCTGTATTTGTAGATGTTGATCCTGCAACATTTAATATTGATCCTGACAAGGTGAGAAAAGCTATAACCAACAAAACAAAAGTTATTCTGCCTGTACACCTTTATGGCTTATGTGCAAACATGAAGGAATTGTTAGAAATCGCAAAAGAAAATAATTTATATCTCATTGAGGACAATGCACAAGCATTAGGAGCAACATACGATAATGGAGCATTATCTGGTAAGGCCGGAACCTTGGGGTCAATTGGATGCACTTCATTTTTCCCTTCGAAAGTATTAGGTTGTTTTGGCGATGGAGGTGCATTAATGACACAGAACGATACTTTGGCCGAGAAAATGAAATGCATTGCAAATCATGGTGCAAGAGTAAAATATTACAACGATGAAATTGGAGTAAATTCTCGTCTTGATACAATTCAAGCTGCAATTCTTAATGAAAAACTTAAATACCTTGATCAATATATTGAATCAAGGCAAAAAGTTGCAGCCTACTATTCGTCCAGATTAAGTAAGTTACAGAACATTGAAGTGCCTGTAATACCAGAGTATTCAACCCATGTTTTTCACCAGTATACTATTAAGTATAATGGAGACCGCGATGCTCTGAAAAAATATTTAACTGATATGGATATTCCTTCAATGATATATTATCCTGTTCCTCTTCATTCACAAAAAGCATTTCAGGCACAAGGTAAATTTCCTGTAACTGAAAAACTCACGCAAATGGTCCTTTCCTTACCTATGCATACAGAAATGAGCGCTGATCAACAGGAATATATTTGCGATAAGATAGAAGAATATATTAACAATTAAGACATGAAAGATAACTTTTATGCTCATCCGACCGCTATAATTGACAAAGGATGCCAAATTGGGAATAACACAAAAATCTGGCATTTTTCTCATATTATGACTGGAAGTAAAATTGGAGAAAAATGCAATATTGGACAAAATGTTGTTGTTTCTCCGGATGTGATTTTAGGATCAAATGTAAAAGTTCAAAACAATGTTTCCATTTATACAGGAGTTATTTGTGAGGATGATGTTTTTCTTGGACCTTCGATGGTGTTCACCAATATACTAAATCCACGAAGTGCAATTATCCGTCACGATGAATACATCAAAACTCAAGTGAAAAAAGGTGCTACAATCGGTGCCAATGCTACTATAATTTGTGGAATTACCATTGGTGAATATGCACTTATTGGTGCAGGATCTGTGGTTACCAAAAATGTTTCAGCTTATGCTCTTGTTCTTGGAAACCCTTCAAAACAAACAGCTTGGGTCAGTGAGTACGGTCACAAATTACAATTTAATGAAGATGGTTTTGCTGTTTGTCCGGAAAGTGATGAAAAATACAAACTAGTCAATAATAACGTTCAAAAAATTTAAAAAATGCATACTATTCTAGTAACAGGAGGTACCGGATATATTGGTTCCCATACTGCTGTTGAGTTAATCGAGAATGGTTATCAGGTTGTTATAGTTGATAATCTTTCCAATTCAAAGATTGAAGTATTGGATGGAATTGAACAAATATCAGGTATAAGGCCCAAATTTGAAAAATTTGATCTTTGTGATAAATCAAAAGTATTTTCACTTTTTAAGAAATATTCTATTCATGCCATTATCCATTTTGCTGCTTATAAAGCAGTTGGTGAATCGGTTGAGAAACCTCTTGAATATTACAACAACAATATTGCCTCTCTGATTAATCTTCTGATGGCAATGAGAGAATACAATACTTCATCCTTTGTATTCTCATCTTCCTGTACTGTATATGGTCAGCCTGATGAACTTCCAGTAAATGAAAATGCGCCTATCAAAAAAGCCATGTCTCCCTATGGGAATACCAAGCAGATTTCTGAAGAGATCTTACAGGATACAATTTATGCAAACCCTCAAATGAAAGCCATTTCCCTTAGGTATTTTAATCCTATTGGTGCGCATAAAACATCGTTAATAGGTGAATTGCCTCTGGGTGTCCCTCAAAATCTTGTTCCCTTTGTTACTCAAACGGCTTTTGGACTCAGAGAAAAACTCAGGGTATTTGGAAATGATTATAATACACCTGATGGAACAGCCATCAGAGATTATATTTATGTCTGTGATCTGGCTAAAGCACATGTTATTGCTGTTAAAAGAATGCTGAACAATGAAAACAAACAAAATTTTGAAGTATTTAATTTAGGTACCGGGAACGGTAATTCTGTTCTGGAAATCATTAAAACATTCGAAAAAGTAACTGATAAAAAAGTGAACTATGAAATTGTTGGCAGACGAGAAGGGGATATCGATAAGGTATGGGCGGATACTTCTTATGCAAATAAAGAACTAGGCTGGCAATCAGATACTCCATTGGATGAGACTTTAAAATCAGCCTGGGAATGGGAGAAGAAAATCAGAAACAATGAGTAATCAGAATTATGAATAAAACAATTGTTATTACCGGCGGGGCTGGTTTTATTGGGTCTCATGTTGTGCGTCAGTTTGTATTAAACTATCCTGATTACACAATAGTCAATATTGACAAACTAACCTATGCCGGCAACTTGGAAAATCTTAAAGATCTTGAGAAAGCCAAAAATTATCACTTTGAAAAAGCCGATATTGTAAACCCTGAAGAATTAAGTTTTGTTTTTGAAAAATTTCATGTTGATGGAGTAATTCACCTTGCTGCTGAATCGCATGTTGATAGATCAATTGAGAATCCGATGGAATTTGTTTTCACAAATGTTGTTGGTACAGTAAATCTGTTGAATGCCTGTCTGAAGCAGTGGAAATCTAAATTTCAGGATAAATTGTTCTACCATATCTCTACTGATGAAGTATATGGATCCTTGGATGATAGTGGATACTTTCTTGAATCCACAGCATACGATCCAAAAAGTCCTTATTCCGCTTCTAAAGCCAGCAGTGATCATTTTGTAAGAGCTTATTATAATACCTATAATCTGCCTATTGTTATTTCAAATTGCTCAAATAACTATGGTCAGAATCAATTTCCAGAGAAACTCATTCCACTTTCGATAAATAACATAAAGAACAATAAGCCAATTCCAGTTTATGGTAAAGGAGAAAATATTCGTGACTGGTTATATGTAGTAGATCATGCCAGGGCTATTGACAATATTTATCATAATGGAATTTTAGGTGAAACATACAATATTGGAGGCAATAATGAATGGAAGAATATAGATCTTATTTATTTGTTGTGTAGGGTGATGGACAAAAAACTTGGCAGAAAAGAAGGTGCTTCTGAAAAACTAATCACATTTGTAAAAGATCGTGCCGGCCATGATCTGCGCTATGCAATTGACTCAACAAAGCTTCAAAATGAGCTTCAATGGCAACCGTCTGTCACTTTTGAACAAGGATTAGAAATTACAGTTGACTGGTACCTGGAGAATGAAGGATGGATAAATAACATTACTTCCGGCGAATACGAAGAATATTATCATAAGCAATATAAAAATCGTTGAAAACAAGCTTATTCAACTGTAACAGATTTGGCCAAATTTCTTGGCTGGTCAACATTACAGCCTCTTAATACAGCAATATAGTATGAGAATAGCTGAAGAGGTACTACTGATAGTAATGCTGCAAAAACATTTACAGCTTCTGGTATTTCAACCACATGATCTGCCATTTTACGTATTACAGCATCCCCTTCAGTAACAACTGCAATAACAATTCCATTTCTTGCCTTTACCTCCTGAATATTGCTAACTATTTTTTCGTAGGAAGAATCTTTAGTAGCTATAATTACTACGGGCATCTTTTTATCGATTAAGGCAATTGGACCATGCTTCATTTCGGCAGCAGGATATCCCTCGGCATGTATATAAGAAATTTCTTTCAATTTAAGTGCCCCTTCCAATGCAACCGGAAACAAATATCCACGCCCCAGATATAAGGCATTGCTCGCATTTTGATACAGAGCAGCAATTTTCTCTATATTCTTACTATGCTTCAGAATTATCTTAATTTTTGCAGGAATTTCAGTAAATTCTTTGATAAGATCCCTGTATTTACTGTCAGAAATTAATCCTTTTTTGCGTCCTATAAGTATGGCCATCATAGCTAATACTGTAACCTGACAAGTAAAAGCCTTGGTAGAAGCTACGCCTATTTCAGGACCAGCATGAGTATAAACCCCTGCATGAGTTTCTCTTGGAATTGAAGAACCAACAACATTGCATATGCCTAATACAATTGCGCCCTGCTCCTTAGCCTGCTTAATAGCAGCCAGGGTATCGGCAGTTTCTCCACTCTGACTTATGGCTATCACTATGTCATCTTTTTCTATTATTGGATTTCTATACCTGAACTCTGATGCGTACTCCACCTCAACAGAGATTCTGGCAAGATCTTCAAACAAATATTCTCCAACTAGGCCTGCATGCCATGAAGTTCCACAGCCAATAATAATAATTCTTTTTGCTTCAATTAGTTTTGGTAAAACTTCATATAAGCCTCCCAGCCTTACTTCAGATTCTTCAGATCGAACCCTCCCTCTACATGTATCTCCTATAGATTGTGGCTGCTCAAAAATTTCTTTAAGCATAAAATGTTCATACCCTCCCTTATCAATTTCTCCGATATCAAAGGTCAATTCTTGAACAGTAGTAGTAGTATCATCACTTGGTTGAGTTTTTAGATTCAATTGTTCCTTTCTGATAACTGCAACATCCCCATCGTTCAGATAAATAACACTTTTGGTATATTCAACAATAGGAGTAGCATCTGAAGCTATAAAGTATTCTTCATTTCCTACACCAATAACAAGAGGAGATCCCTTTCTAGCAGCAATTAATTTATCTCTTTCATCTGTGCATATTACAACCAGTCCATAAGCCCCTATAACCTTAGATAGTGCAAGTCTTACAGCCATTTCAGCATCTACATCTCCTTTTTCGTAAATGTATTCTATTAAATTTGCCAGAACTTCCGTGTCAGTTTCACTCTTAAACTTAACGCCCCTTTCTGAAAGTATATCTCTTAAACGAGCATAATTCTCAATAATACCGTTATGAATAATAATAAATTTCCCATTGTAAGATACGTGAGGATGGGCATTAACATCATTTGGTTCACCGTGAGTTGCCCATCTGGTATGGCCCATACCAATTGTTCCTGAATGATCCTTGCCATCAATATGATCTTCCAAATCAGATACCTTCCCCTTGCATTTGTAAACATAAGTTCCTTCTCCCACAATAGCAACTCCGGCTGAATCATAGCCTCTATATTCAAGCCTTTTCAATCCGTTAAGCAATACAGACAGGGCTTCTCTATCTCCAATATATCCTACAATTCCACACATACTATTCGGTTATTAAAGAATAAAATATTTTTAAAGTCGGTGCGTGGTCAGAAATATTATTCCCCCCATTCAAAACTACTCTTCCTGGCACTATTTCATTTCGGCTAACAGGCATAGTTCTATTCGAAGGAAAGAGTAAATATTTTTTAATACTATCAGATTCATCCTTCATAAACTCATTCAAATCATTCCCAACATTAAACATATATACGTAATTATTCTTGTCCAGACCACCTCCAAAATAATATGTTATGGGTAAATCATCTTCCAGATATGTTTTAGACACACTATTCACCAGGCCTAAACTACTGGGTGATTTGTAGTATTCATTATCATATACCTCTTGGTTAAGAGGTAGTTTTATTTCTGCTTTATGAATTACCAGGTTATCTTCAAATCCTTTAAGAAAATCTCTAAGGCCTGGCATTTCAACCATTACATTTGGTCCTGTTAAAGATTGAACATATGCTAATGACTGGCTGTTTACAGTATCATTAAGTATACTGGCAACTTCATTGCTAAATGTTTTTTGGTACATACCCAAATTTACTATTGAATCCTCATTCCATATTATTGCAGGATTACCCAGGCTAAATGCATTTTCAATGGTATCATTATAATTTGAATCAGCATTCCATTCAAATGTTCTTAAAATCAATTTAGAAGTAGAATTATTTACTGTTATTATTCCACCGCCTTCAGAATTTCTAAAATCAGTTGCAATATAAAAACCTTTGAAATATTCTTTAAAAAGTGCATGACCCAAAGAATCTGTATCATATATTCCATCTTCAACCAATTGAGGATCAATGAATTTTTCTGCAAATTCATTTGATAGCATCACCTTTATAGCCTGCGTTGTATCATTTAACAATTCATGATTCCCAATATTTAAAGGATTTGGATTTATCTTTTGAAGTGGGACAACATAATTTGATTTTCCATTACTAGGTATTGAGTCAATCAACTCATAAATGTTGAATTCAAATCCCATGGAGTCACCATAAACATAATCAAAATACAGCTGAAGCTCGAGGTTATAGATACTAATTTTTCCCTCAATAATGCTATCTTTAAAACTTACATTTCCATTGTGTTTAAGGTCTGTAAGAAAATCTGTCTTTAATGTCCCCATCACAGGGTCATTAATACTTCCAAGTGAGTTATAAGTCAACGATCTTGAAATTAAAGGTTCTGCAGGGACTGTATACAACTCAACTGTGAGTACTGTGTCATATACTTGTAATAATTCATCTTCAGGAAGCAAATTAATACCAATTCTTAATGGCTCTTCACTGCATGAATTAATTATTAACAGAAAAAAAAATGAGAATATTGTAACGACTAAAAATCGTTTGGGTGAGAATTTCTTAATCAGCTCCATTGACTACTTCACTTAAAATTTTATCATAAAAACTAGAGTATGCATCCAAGTAATTATCCTCGGATTGATATTCCAGAACAGAAGTTCCGGATTTTGATGCATAATCGTTCAATTCTTTATTAATTTTTTCACTTCCAAAAATTATGCCATCAGAATAATTAATGGCAAGCTTAGTGAAATTAACATAGTCTGGTTCCTTAATTATCTCAACATCCTTTGGATCATGCTTATCCCATGACAATTTATCCTTTAACCTTATATCCAGAACATCGTTAAATTCAGTATCATAGATTGATGTAACAACCTGAGAATCCATGAATAGAGGATCATCATTGTAATATTTTTTAATGTAAAAGGGTATCAGATTAGTAAACCAACCCTGACAATGAATAATATCTGGTGACCATTGCAATTTTTTCACTGTTTCAATTACACCGCGGGCAAAAAATATAGCCCGTTCATCATTATCACTGAATAGCTTCCCTTTCTCATCAGTAAGTGTATGCTTGCGATGAAAGAAATCTTCGTTATCAATAAAATATACCTGCATACGAGCTGTTTGAATAGAAGCAACTTTTATTATTAACGGATGATCAGTATCATCTATTATAAGGTTCATTCCAGACAAGCGAATAACTTCATGCAATTGATTCCTTCTTTCATTAATACATCCATAACGAGGCATGAAGGTTCTTATCTCTTTACCTCTTTCCTGTATACCTTGAGGCAGACTGCGACCTATGATTGACATTTCTGTTTCGGGAAGGTAAGGAGTGATTTCTTGCGCGACAAATAAGATCTTTTTTCTAGCCATCTGATTCTCAATATTTCCGAAATATGTTGCAAAATTACGAAAAAAATATTCAATACTCTAAATATGCTCGCTCTAACCTATTTCAGCAATCATGCAATATGGCTAGATATCCTTTTATCACTCCCATTAAGTGTCTGAATTCATATACAATTTTTGAATTCACTACTTTTGTACAAAATTTAATATGCAGGTTGCAAAACATATACACGTACTTGATAGCTTACTGAAAGAATTCAGAAACCAGGGAGCCAAAATAGGTTTTGTTCCAACAATGGGAGCACTCCATCAAGGGCACATTTCTCTGGTTAATTCATCCGTGAAGTCAAACGATATAAACCTTGCAAGTATATATATCAATCCCACTCAGTTCAACGATAAGAATGACCTCAAAAATTATCCTCGAGATATAAAAACAGATCTTGGATTATTAGAATCTGCAAAATGCAATATTGTTTTCCTGCCCGATGATAAAGAGATGTATCCCGAAAAAGACAACAGAAAATTCGATTTCGGACATATGGGAGAAGTAATGGAAGGAAGAATGCGACCCGGGCATTTCAATGGCGTTGCACAGATAGTAACAAAATTATTTGACGCTGTAAAACCTCATCGGGCATATTTTGGTCAGAAAGACTTTCAACAACTTGCTATCATTAGAAAATTAGTTACGGATTATCATTACCCCATTGAAATTATTGCCTGCCCAATAATAAGAGAGAAAGACGGATTGGCAATGAGTTCCAGGAATGCCTTACTTCATAACGAAGAACGATCCGAAGCACCAAAGATTTATGAGACTTTGATGCAAATCAAAAAGATGATTCAAAATAGTGAAATATCAGAATTACAGAAATTTACAGAAGAGAGAATAAATAAGACTAAGCACCTAAATCTCGATTATTTGGAAATTGTAAATACACATACGCTTGTGCCTGTTAGTAAAATAACAAATAATGAGCCTCTAACTGCCTGTATAGCAGTTTATGCCGGTAATATCAGACTCATAGATAATTTCGATTTAATTTCGTAAATTTGCACTGCTATGTTTATCGAGGTAATAAAGTCAAAAATACACCAGGTTAAAGTTACTGAAGCCAATTTGCATTATGTTGGGAGCATTACTATTGACGAAGATTTAATGGATGCTGCTAATTTAGTTGAAAATGAAAAAGTGCATATTTTAAACATCAACAATGGTGAACGACTTGAGACTTATGTCATAAAGGGAGATCGAGGCTCTGGTGAGGTTTGCCTGAATGGACCTGCAGCAAGAAAAGTAACTGTTGGAGATACAATTATCATTATCTCTTATGCTTCAATTGATTTTGAAGAAGCCAAATCATTTAAGCCGAAAATTATCTTTCCTGATACTGAAACAAATTCTCTCAAATAGCAATTTTGTTACTTTCCTTCACATTTCTCAACAATTTCTTTGTTATTTTACCTTCAATACTATTTGAATAATATTCTATGGACAGGCTAGAAATCATTACTCAAAAAATTATTGAACCAGACAGGCTTGAGCAGATACTTGCCCTATGGCGTTTTCGCGAGTTTAAGATAGTATTTACGAATGGATGTTTTGATATTTTGCACCGGGGCCACATTGAGTATCTTGCAAAAGCAGCTTCAACTGGTGATGTATTAATTATCGGTTTAAATACAGATAATTCTGTACAAAAATTAAAAGGCGAAAGCAGACCCGTTCAGGATGAAAAGGCCCGCGCAATGATCCTTGCTTCGCTTCAATTTGTTGATAGAGTTATTTTATTCGATGAAGAAACGCCTTATGATCTTATAAAAAAGATTCAGCCAGATGTTCTTGTAAAAGGAGCAGACTATAAGCCTGATGAAATTGTTGGATTTGATATTGTCAAGGCAAAAGGAGGAGAAATAATCACCATTGATATTGTTGAAGGGTATTCTACTACTTCCATACTAAGTAAATTATAATCATTCGGCTGAAATGTCAAAGACAAAAACTGTTTATGTATGTCGTAACTGCGGAGCAGATTCTGCCAAATGGATTGGACGCTGCCCTTCATGTAACCAGTGGAATACTTATGTTGAAGAATTAATAGTAAAATCAAAATCAGCAACTTCAATTGTCACAAAATCGCAAACCTCACTTCCTGTTTCAATTGATGATATCAAAGCGGATAAAATTGAACGCATGATCTGCGGTATTCACGAGTTAGATCGTTTACTGGGAGGCGGCATAGTACCGGGTTCACTTATTCTGATTGGGGGAGAACCAGGAATTGGGAAATCAACCCTGGCTTTGCAAATAGCTTTAAAATTCGATAAAAAGGTACTCTATGTTTCCGGAGAAGAAAGTCCGGAGCAATTAAAATTAAGGGCAGAAAGATTAAAAGGCTCAAATCCTTCTTGTAAAGTATATTGCGAGGTAAATCTTGAACAACTGTTTGTCCAATTTGAAAAAGAAAAACCGGAACTTCTGATTGTTGATTCCATCCAAACTTTATATACGGATGCAATAGACTCCAGTCCGGGCAGTATTTCTCAAATTCGTGAATGTGCTGCACAACTCCTGAAATTATCAAAGATCACGCATGTTCCTATCTTTTTAATTGGTCATATTACAAAAGATGGAATGCTTGCCGGCCCTAAAGTTCTGGAGCACATCGTAGATACAGTCCTGCAATTTGAAGGGGATCATCAGTACGTTTATAGAATTTTACGCTCTATCAAAAATCGCTTTGGATCTACCTCCGAACTAGCCATTTTTGAAATGGAGCCAGATGGGCTTCATGAAGTAAAAAGTCCCTCAGAAATTTTTTTAAGCGATAATAAATATCCCTTAAGCGGTGTAGCAATAGCATCTGTCATTGATGGAATGCGTCCATTTTTAATTGAATTACAGGCATTAGTAAGTTCGGCAGTATACGGCACACCTCAGCGTACTTCAACAGGCTTTGATAACAAAAGATTGAACATGCTGTTGGCAGTGCTTGAAAGAAAAGCAGGTTTTAACCTGGCATCAAAAGATGTATTCTTAAATATAGCAGGTGGATTAAAAGTACAGGATACTGCTACAGATCTTGCTGTGGCCTGTGCAATTCTGTCATCAAATTTCGATAAAGCAATAGGGCAAGGTGTTTGTCTGACAGGAGAAATAAGCCTGACGGGAGAACTTAAGCCAGTATCGCGCATGGAACAGCGCATTTCTGAAGCGGAAAGATTAGGATTCAAAAAAATAATCATTCCTCCTTTTTCAAAAAGAAAATCAGGAACTATTTTTAAGGATATTGAAACAGTTCAATGCTCAAAAATCGAGGATGCAATAAAAGTTATTTTTAAGGCTTAATTTATGGAGAGTCATATATTGCCGGGGCATCATAATTTTCATCTGAATCTGCATCTTTAAAAAATTGCGCATCGTTACAGTCTAATGAAACATCAAATCCCTCAGGTTTTTCAAATACATCCTCTTGCGTAATTGCAAGCGTAGAATCGCCATAAACCTGAAGCATAAATTCAGCCCAAATAGGCAACACAGTGTTTGTTCCGGAGCCCATGGAAGTTCTGTCGAAATGTATTGATCTCACTTCACCTCCAACCCAACCCCCGGCAACCAGTTTTGGTGTTATTCCAATAAACCAGCCATCAGAATTGTTATTTGTAGTACCTGTTTTGCCTGCTATCTCACCAGTCATATTGTACCTGAAACGTAATCGTGCAGCAGTACCATATTCAGTAACACCCTGCATGAGATTCAACATGAGAAAGGCAGTTTCTTCACTTATGGATTCTATCGTTTCAGGAATAAATGTTGAAAGCAAATTGCCATGTTTATCTTCAATTCTTGTAACATACAATGGATTGATATGAACTCCTCCATTTGCAAAAGTTGTATAGGCTCCCACCATTTCTTCTACTGACATAGCGCTGGTACCATAAATCATTGCCGGAACAGGATCAATGTAACTCTTAATTCCCATCTTATAAGCAATATCTGCTATTGACTGAGGTTTGAACTGATCAACCAGCCAGGCAGAAACATAATTTTCAGATTTTGCCAGCCCCCATTTCAAAGGTTTCATAGTATTAATATCCTCCTTACGGGCTGTAGTTCTTGGTGACCATGTTGTATCATTCACATAAAAAGTAATGGGAGAAACAGGTACTTCCCGACAGGGAGAATAACCCTCCTGCATGGCAAGAATGTACAAAAAGGGTTTAAAGGTTGATCCGGCCTGTCTTTTCCCCTGTACAACATGATCGTATTTAAAGTATCTAAAATTAATCCCACCAACATAAGCCTTTACAAAACCCGTATGAGGTTCCATAGCCATAAATCCTGAATTAAGAAAATGCTTGTAATATAAAATGGAATCAAGAGGGCTTAGAACAGTATCGACCTCTCCCCGCCATGTAAAAACTGTCATTTCTACCGGTTCTCTGAAAACTTTATAAATGGAATCAATAGATACCCCGGCATTGATAAGTCTTATTCCTCTATCAGAATAGCGCATAGCATTCCAAATGATATTATCAATCTGCCGATTTTTAAGATCGCCGGAGAAAGGAGCTCTTTTCCTTCCTTTCTTTTCTTTAAAAAATGCGGGCTGCAAATATTCTCCAAGCTGTTTTCTGACAGCGGCTTCTGCATATTCCTGCATACGGGAGTCAATTGTTGTATAAACCCTTAAACCATCTGTATATAAATCATAGGGTTCCCCGTCAGGTTTAAGATTTTTACGACACCATCCATAAAGTGGATTATGAAGCCATTGCAAAGAGTCTTCCTGGTATTTCTTATAATTCCAATTGCTGTAATTCTTTCTTGCCGGCTCGTTTGCGCTCATCATTTTTCTGATGTATTCCCTGAAATATGTTGCCGGGCCTGAATTATGACTCAACCTGTGAAAATCCAGTTCAAGAGGTAAAGCTTTTAAAGAATCATATTCCTCTTTTGTGATATATCCATATTTCTCCATTTGCATTAAAACAATATTTCTTCTCCCCAGTGCTTTCTCAGGAAATCTTTTTGGATTATACAAAGCTGAGTTTTTTGCCATTCCCACAAGCATTGCAGATTGCTCAATACTCAGAGAATCAGGCAAGGTGTTGAAATAAACCTGGGTAGCAGAATGAATTCCTACAGCATTGTATAAAAAATCATACTGATTAAAGTAGAGAGAAATAATTTCTTCTTTGGTATATGCTTTTTCCAGTTTAATCGCAATTATCCATTCTTTAATTTTTTGCTTAAGTCTCTCCAATTTAGTTTGGGCAGGATCATGAAATAACAATTTAGCAAATTGCTGAGTTATTGTACTGCCCCCACCAGAACCTTCTCTACCCAACAGACCTGTTAATATTACAGCACGTGCCAATCCCTTAGGATCAATTCCGGAATGCCTGTAAAATCTTACATCTTCAGTAGCAATCAAAGCATCGACGAGGTGTTTTGGAAGATGATCAAAATCAACATGGGTTCTATTCTGATTTTCAAAATAAACACTACCAAGTACTTCTCCATCAGCAGATATAATTTGAGTAGCAAGCTTGATTTTAGGATTTTCTAAATCTTCAATTTTAGGCATATATCCTAAATTCCCGGTAAGAGCCAATAGAATGATTATTGTGAAAGTTATGAAAGGGAATGTGAACAAAATCCATAATATACGTGTATATTTAATGAACTTGATATTTTGATCTTCCATAATATATTGAACTTTTTATCGTAAATGTATTAATTATTTAATTTAAAATTTTGAGCATACATTTGCACTTTATTTGTTTGTGCACCTTAAAGGCATTAATTCATGATTGAAAATTTAGTTATAGTTGAATCACCTGCGAAAGCAAAAACCATTGAAAAGTTTCTTGGAAAAGATTTTCGTGTTACTTCCAGCATGGGTCATATTCGTGATTTATCTAAAAAAGATTTCGGTATTGATATTAAGAACAACTACAAACCGGAATATATTGTACCAAAGGATAAAAAGAAACTAGTCTCTGATCTTAAAAAACTTGTTAAAGATTCAAAAATAGTTTGGCTTGCTTCTGATGAGGACCGGGAAGGAGAAGCTATAGCCTGGCATTTAGTAGAAGTATTAAATTTAGAACCTTCAAAAACAAGAAGAATCGTTTTCGGTGAGATTACAAAGAATGCTATCCTTGAGTCAATAAAAAAATTTCGTGCCATTGACGAAAATCTTGTGAATGCCCAACAAGCCCGAAGAGTCCTTGATCGTCTTGTTGGCTTCGAACTTTCGCCAGTTTTGTGGAAAAAGGTTAAACCATCTCTTTCTGCCGGAAGGGTTCAATCTGTAGCTGTTCGACTGATCGTTGAGCGGGAGAGAGAAATCATTAATTTTAAACCTACTTCGAGCTTTCGTGTAATTGGTACATTTTTAACAAAAAATGGAGAGGGAAAATCCCAGGAAATTACAGCAGAATTAAATCACCGGTTTAAAGAAAAAGCCGATGCACTGGAATTTCTTGAAAAGTGCAAAAATGCTGAATATCAGATTCTGGATGTAGCCAAAAAACCTGTAAAAAAGTCTCCTTCCCCTCCATTCACAACATCTACCCTGCAACAAGAAGCCAGCCGGAAACTAAGTTTCTCTGTTTCTCAAACCATGAGTGTGGCACAAAGGCTTTATGAGTCTGGATACATTACATACATGAGGACTGATTCCGTAAACTTATCACAACTTGCTCTAAATACAGCAAAGAAGACAATTACAGAAGAGTATGGTGAAAAGTATGTAAATCTTCATCAATACAAAACAACAACGAAAGGAGCCCAGGAAGCCCATGAAGCCATACGCCCAACATATATTGAAAATTTTTCGGTTGAAGGAACAAATGCAGAGAAAAGACTCTATAGTTTGATCTGGAAACGTACTGTTGCCTCTCAGATGAGCGATGCTAATTTTGAGAAAACCACTGCCGAAATAGGAATATCAACCTGTAGTGAAAAGTTCATTGCTCAGGGTGAAGTATTGCTCTTTGATGGTTTCCTGAAATTATACATTGAATCTACTGATGACGAGAACAATGACGATACCAAGGGTATGCTTCCTCCACTAAAAAAGGATCAAATACTAGGCAATTCGGAGATTGCAGCCATGCAAAGATTTACCAACCCCCCTGCCAGATTCACAGAAGCGAGCCTGGTAAAAAAACTTGAAGAACAGGGAATTGGCCGGCCATCTACTTATGCTCCTACTATTTCAACCATCCAGAATCGTGGGTATGTTTTAAAAGAAGATCGTGATGGTAAAGAAAGAAGCTATATGCTGCTTAAGTTACAGAATGGTTCAATTAATGAGATGGAGCAAACAGAAAATCATGGTCGTGAAAGGGCGAAGCTTTTTCCTGATAATATAGGAATGATTGTTAATGATTTTCTTACAGAATATTTTAAGGAAGTGTTGGACATCAACTTTACAGCCAATGTTGAAAAAGAGTTTGATGATATTGCAGCTGGTAAATTGCTTTGGACAAAAATGATAGACAATTTTTACAAACCCTATCATAAAAAAGTTGAAGAGACACTTGAAGTATCAGATTATTCGAAAGGAGAGAGGAAAATTGGCGATGACCCTGAAACAGGAAAACCTATCATTGCAAGGATGGGTAGGTATGGCCCTATTGTGCAAATTGGTGAACTGATAGAAGGAAATGAAGAAAAACCTAAATATGCAAGCCTGATTAAGGGCCAGCAACTTGAAACCATCACTCTGGAAGAAGCTCTTGATTTGTTCAAACTTCCGAGAACCATTGGTCAGTATGAAGAAAAAGATATGGTAGTGGGTATTGGAAGATTTGGGCCCTATGTAAGGCACGATTCAAAATTTTATTCACTCAAAAAAGATATTGACGACCCTTACAAAATTTCTGCAGAACGCGGAATCGAATTGATCATTGAAAAGCGGGAACATGACAAAAACCGTATTATCAGAACCTTTGATGATGAACCTGAATTACAGGTTTTAAATGGAAGATGGGGCCCTTATATTTCATACAAAAAGAAAAATTACAAAATCCCCAAAGGATCAGATCCCTCAAAACTAGACAAGGATGATTGTTTAAAAATCATTAATAATCCTCCTGAAAAAAAGAAATCAAAATAATACTTTATGACTCTGCTAGACTTTTTGGATCCTGTGAGCCTTGATAAACCTGAAAATCCTTTTATTTCGGGAGCTAATACATTTTCAAAAAATATAACTGTTCATACTCCCAATTTTGAGTTAAAAGATCTTTCTTATTATGATATTGTAATAATCGGGGTTCCTGAAGATAGGAATTCTCATAATAAAGGAGCATCTCTGGCTCCCGACAAGATCAGGGCTCAATTGTATCAGCTGATTAAGATTAATGAAAAGGTCAAAATTGTTGATCTGGGAAATATCATCCAGGGAAATACCTTTAATGATACCTATACTGCTTTAAAAGAAGTTCTGCAGACCTTGCATTCGAAGAATGTTGTTACCATTATACTTGGTGGCACACAAGAACTAACCATTCCTGTATTTCAAACTTTCGAAACAATAAAATCAAATATAAATTTAACAGCGATTGACAGAACCATTGATATTGTTGAGGATTCTATAAACAATTCATCTGAAACCTATCTATCAGAAATACTTTTCAAAAAAAAATCATTATTTAAATTCAGCAGTCTTGGTTATCAGCTTCATTTGACTAATTCCAGCAGTATTGATCTGATCAACAAACTTTATTACGATGCCTGCAGATTAGGAGAAATCCGTTCGGATATATCAATGACAGAACCCATACTTCGTGATACAGACATTGTAAGTTTTGATATCAGTTCTATTAGACAATCCGAAGCACCAGCATTTATTAATCCTTCTCCAAGTGGATTTTATTCTGAAGAAGCTTGTCAACTTGCCCGTTATTCTGGGCTAAGTGAAAGAGTGGCTATTTTTGGATTGTTTGAGGTTAATCCAAAATATGATGCAAATTTGCAGACTATAAATCTTGCAGCACAGATAATATGGTATTTTCTTGATGGATATTCTTGTAGAAAAATGGAATATCCTGAAAGTGAAAACAAAAATTTTAAAACATTTATTGTTGGTCACTCTGATCTTGATTATGAAATAACCTTTTATAAGAGCAATGTTAGTGAAAGGTGGTGGATGGAAGTACCGAATCCGAAGCAAGATGAAACCATAATTGTAGCCTGTTCTCATTCTGATTATCAGAAGGCTTGTGAGCAGGAAGTCCCTGATATTTGGTGGAAATCCTTTCAGAAATTATCATAAGAAAGGATATTTTCAAGAGCTTATTTTTAATAAAAATATTTTGAGATTTTAGCATAATCCTTGAAAGTGTATTTAAGTAGAAATAATTTAAGAAAAAGCATTGTTGATTTCTATGCTTGTATGAGTACAATATTTTTACTTATTTTACTTTCTATATAAAAGCGTTGATATTAAAGGTTTCCCGGATTTAGGAAAGAAACGATGAAAAAGTTACTCATATCAATCGTAATTATCAATATGTCATTTGCAGTATTTGCTCAGCAATTACCACAAGTATCGCAATTTATGTATGATAATTTAAGAATAAATCCCGGCAGTGCAGGCAGTATGGATATGATATGTGTAAATGGTATATATAGGGACCAAATGGAAGGATTTCCTGGAAAACCTGAAAATTTCTTTTTTAATGTCGATTGATCTTTTGTAAATTGTTTTCCACAGCTGCCGCATTTTGCAATAGGATAGGAT
>CAYWBC010000005.1:0-78221 GCA_964456285.1 uncultured Bacteroidales bacterium | reverse complement strand
CATCAATTGAACCTAATAATCCGTTGTCTGCTGCTGCCTGAAGTTCATGTTGGAAAGTATGTCCTGCAAGTGTAGCATGATTAACTTCGATATTTAGTTTAAAGTCTTTATCCAGACCAAAATACCGTAAGAATCCAATTACCGTTTCAGTATCGAAATCATACTGGTGCTTGGTTGGTTCCATTGGTTTAGGCTCAATCAGGAAGGTACCTTTAAACCCATTTGCGCGAGCATAATCTCGTGCTTTTGCAAGCATCATTCCCAGGTGTTCTTTTTCGCGTTTCATGTCAGTATTAAGCAAGGACATGTAGCCTTCACGACCGCCCCAGAAAACATAGTTTTCACCTCCTAATGCAATGGTAGCATCGAGGGCTCTTTTTACCTGTGTAGCTGCATTTGCCAGAGCAGTAAAATCAGGATTTGTCGCAGCTCCGTTCATGTAGCGCGAGTTGCTAAAAACATTGGCAGTACCCCACAAAAGTTTAACTCCTGAATCACTCTGTTTTTGTTTTGCATAATCAATTAATGCCTGGATGTTTTTATCTGATTCCTCAATATTTGCACCTTCTTGTACAATATCAAAATCATGGAAACAATAGAATGGTGCACCAATTTTGGTGATGAATTCAAATGCAGCATCCATTTTGTTTTTTCCTTTTGAAATGGCATCAGTCCCATTATTCCATTTATAGTCATGTGTTGACCCTCCAAATGGATCACCTCCGTCTCCACAGAAAGTATGCCAATAGGCAATAGCAAACCTGAAAATATCTTTCATGCTTTTTCCTGCAACAATTTTGTTCTCATCATACCACTTATATGCTAGAGGATTGTTAGATTCTTTACCTTCATACTTTATCTTTCCAATTCCCGGAAAATATTCATTCTTTCCTGTCACTACATTCATTTTATTTTTATTTTTAGTTTAACAATTTTTCAAGTGAAGAATACCAAACTTTATATGCTTCTTTGTATTGATCTGCTTTGTTTTTATCTGGTTCAACTGTTGATAGTTTATTCAAATTGGCAAATGCTTCTTCAAAAGTGGTAAAAATTTTTGAGCCTACACCAGCACCACGTGCAGCCCCTTCAGATCCATCTGTATCAAACAAATCAATAGGAACGCCAGTGATACCAGATAATGTATCTCGGAATAAGGGACTTAAAAACATATTTGCATGGCCGGCACGGATTTTTGAAACATGTATTCCGGTATACTGAGCCATGATGTCTATTCCATATTTAAAAGAAAAAGCAATTCCCTCCTGAGCTGCTCTGAAAATATGTGATGAATTGTGGATATTGAAATTCAGATTGTTAATCTGACAACCCGGATTTCTATTTTCAATAACTCTTTCAGCACCATTTCCAAAAGGAATAATCGATAAACCCTCAGAACCAATGGGTATCTGGGATGCTTCTTCATTCATTTCGGCATAAGAAAGTTTTGAACCTGACACATTCTTTTGTGTCCAGCTATTCAGAATGCCAGTTCCATTTATACACAACAATACACCCATACGGGGATCAATATTAGTATGATTTACATGGGCAAATATATTAACTCTTGATTCAGGATCATAAGCAAATTGTTCAGTAACTCCATACACAACTCCTGAAGTACCCGCAGTTGCTGCAATTTCACCTGGATGAAGTACATTTAGAGAAAAAGCATTGTTTGGTTGATCGCCTGCCCTGTAAGTGATAGGTATCCCGGGTTTTAGTCCAAGTTCACGGGCAATTTCATTTGTTATTGTTCCTTGTAATCCAAATGCAGGAACTATATCAGGAATTAATTCTTCATTTATTCCATAATAATCAAGCAGAAAATCAGCAATTTTATTTTCAGGGAAATTCCAAAATATACCTTCCGATAAACCTGTTACAGTAGTACTTACCTCGCCCGTAAGGCGCATAGCAATATAATCGCCAGGCAGCATGATCTTGTATATTTTGTTGTACAATTCAGGTTCGTTATCTTTTACCCACTTAAGCTTTGAAGCAGTAAAGTTTCCCGGTGAATTCAATAATTTCGACAGACATTGTTCAGCCCCTAAATCATGAAAGGCTTTATTGCCAATTTCAACAGCACGACTATCACACCAAATAATTGAAGGTCTAATAACTTCATGGTTTTTGTCAATACATACCAAACCATGCATTTGGTATGTAATTCCAATGGCTTGAACTAATGATAAATCAACAGTATCAACTCGAGACAATTCCTGCAAAGCAAAATTTATATTATGCCACCAATCTTCAGGATTTTGCTCAGCCCATCCTGATTTTTTAGAAATGATTTTCATTTCTTGTTTGGGATATTGTGCTGACGCTAAATTTTTACCTGAGCCAGCATCCAAAAGAGAAAGCTTTACACTTGAACTGCCTATATCAATTCCTAATAGGACCATAATCTCTGTTTAAGTTTTAGTATTACGAATGGACATAATGAAAATTCGAAATAGTCACAACGACTACAAGACTAATGAATTTTTTCAATATAGTCAAACTATTTTCTAAAAATTTGATAACCTGTATATTAAATATATTAACAATGCTATATTTTAAGGTAGAAGGAAACACAATAATCTGTTTAGAAGATAATTTAAATTAGTAATTTTCTTACTAAATTATTTTATAGTTTTGAATGAATAAAGCTCTTTGTTGTGGAAAAAAGTAAAATAGAGGTACTTATTTCTCTTCTGGATGATACTGATTCTGAAGTTATTGATGCTGTTACTGATAATTTACTCAAACAGGGAATTGGAATAGTACCACAACTTGAAAAAGTATGGGAATCAACATTGGATGAAAAATTGCAGGAAAAGCTTGAAAATGTAATTCATGACATTCAGTTTGAGACAACAAAAAAGAACTTAAAGGAATGGCAAAAAGGAGGATGTGAAAATGTGCTTGAGGGAGCGACTTATCTTGCACAATTTCAATTTCCGGAAATTAGCCTTAAAGATATTGATGCAAAAGTTCAAAAAATTAAGGACGATATCTGGCTCGAAATAAGCAGTAATCTTACTGCTATTGAAAAGGTTAAAATTTTAAACTATGTAATTTTTGATCTGCATAAATTTAAGAGAAACTCCAATAATTTTTATTCCCCACAGAATTCATTTATCAATCAGGTGTTAGACACAAAAAAAGGGAATCCTATCTCTTTGGCAATAATCTATTTGGCAGTTGCCTACAAATTGAAGCTGCCTGTGTACGGAGTTAATTTGCCAAAAAATTTTATTCTTGCTTTCAATGATGTAAGCAACAAGAACAATATTTTCAGTCAGAATGAAAACATTTTGTTTTATATTAATCCATACAACAAGGGGGCTATTCTTGGGAAAAGAGAAATTGATTATTTTATTAAGCAGCAAAACTTAAAGTGGGATGAGTCATATTATTCCATCTGCCATAATAAGGAGATAGTAATACGACTCATTAACAACTTGATTCTTTCTTATGAGAAGCTTGGTTTCAATGATAAAATTGAACGATTGAATGAGCTCTCAAAGATCTTCTAACTACTTAGCATAACTAACTGCCCTGGTTTCACGAATTACGGTAATCTTAACCTGGCCCGGATAGGTCATCTCATCCTGTATGCGTTTGGCAATTTCATAAGATAATGTATCAGCTTCTTTATCACTTACTTTTTCACTTCCTACAATAACTCTAAGTTCTCTACCAGCTTGTATGGCATATGTTTTTAAAACTCCTGGATAGGAGAGTGCAAGATTTTCAAGTTCTTTCAATCTTTTGATATACGATTCAACTACTTCACGTCTGGCACCTGGTCTTGCTCCGGATATGGCATCACAAACCTGAATAACAGGAGAAATTATACTGTTCATTTCAACTTCATCGTGGTGAGCACCAATAGCATTGCAAACTTCTGGATTTTCCTTGAATTTTTCAGCAAGCTTCATACCGAACACTGCATGTGGAATATCTGGCTCATCATCAGGAACTTTACCAATATCATGCAAAAGACCTGCACGCTTGGCTAATTTTGTGTTTAATCCAAGTTCAGAAGCCATAATCGCAGAAAGATTGGCTACTTCGCGTGAGTGTTGCAGAAGATTCTGTCCGTATGAAGAACGGTATTTCATTTTTCCAATAAGTCTGATCAGTTCAGGATGAAGTCCATGAACTCCCAAATCAATAGCGGTGCGTTTTCCAACTTCAATAATCTCTTCTTCTATTTGCTTTTTAGTTTTTGAAACAACCTCTTCTATGCGGGCAGGATGAATGCGTCCATCAGTAACAAGTTGATGAAGAGCCAATCGTGCAATTTCACGTCGTACCGGATCAAATGCAGAAAGAATGATTGCTTCAGGAGTGTCGTCAACAATAATTTCAACACCTGTGGCGGATTCAAGCGCGCGAATATTTCTTCCTTCGCGACCGATTATCCTTCCTTTTATTTCATCACTTTCAATGTTAAAAACTGTAACAGCATTTTCAATGGCTGTTTCTGTAGCCACACGCTGAATGGTTTCAATAACCACCTTTTTTGCCTCCCGGGTCGAAGTCATTTTAGCTTCATCAATGATTTCGTTAACCAAGGACATAGCTTCCGTTTTTGCTTCTTCCTTTAAAGATTCAATAAGCTGTGATTTAGCTTCATCAGCAGATAAACCAGAAATAGTTTCCAGTTGCTCTACCTGTTGTTTATGAGACTTTTCCAGCTCTTCAGTCTTCTTTTCAAGCAATGCCAATTGAGAAGTAAGATTCTGTCGAATTATCTCTGTTTCTTTCTGTGCACGCTCTTTTTCTTCAATTTTCTGAGAGAGAAGAGACTCCCTCTGGTTGAACCTGTTTTCTGCAACTGCAAGCTTATTATTCCTCTCATTAATGAATTTTTCATGTTCTGACTTAAGTTGGAAGAATTTCTCTTTTGCCTGAAGAATTTTATCTTTTTTAATCACTTCAGATTCTGCCATGGCCTCAGCAATAATATGCTTGCTCTTTCTGCTCAGGGCAAAATTCCACAATAAATAAGATAAAATACCTCCACCAATAAAAGACACTCCACTAACTATCACCAATTTTATTAAAATTGATGCTTCTGTTATCTGCAATATTGTTATCATTTTAATAGCACTTAAGGGTTAAAAAAAACCCGCATATTTCTTCAATATTTATTGAAACCCCATTTAAACATGGGTGGAGCGGCCAATTTATTTTAGGTTTCCATTGATTCCGGTAAACCGGAATTTCCTGACGAATCAGGAATATGGCCTGCCTTTGATAACTTGAGCTTTGCTCCAATTTGTAAAGTGTTGAGTTTCACAAATTGTTGAAGAAACTATGCGGGCTATTTCTTGATATATTATGTAAAGAACCTAATTACTCTTCCTTTAGATATACTTCGAGTTCTTCGTTTAATTCTTTTATTGTTTCTACAAGCTTAGATGTTTCTTTATTGTCTTCAAGTTCAATTAGTTTTGTCACATATTGCAATGCTGCCATTGCAAGAAAATCTTGTACATCTTTGTCAGAATATTTTTGCTTGTATTGAAGAACTTTTTCATTAATTATTTTTCCAGCTTCTCTTATTTTTTCTTCGTCTTTCCGATCAATTTTCAGAGGATAATATCTATCAACCAAATTCACTCTTATGGAAAGCTTGTCGTCCATTAATATATTATTTATTTAAAAGAGCAATACACTTGTCAATTTCCCGCACAATCCTATTCACTTTAATTTTTGCATCATGACTTGTTCCCGATGCTTCAGTAAATGTTTTTGCAAGTTGTAATGTATCAAATTTTTCACTGAAACTGTCAGTTTCATTTTTTAATGACAGTACAGTCTTTTTTAAATTAGCAATTTCTTCTTTTAGTTCTCTATTCTCTTGTTTCTTTTTCTGGTAAAGGTTTATAATCTGTTTGAGATTCTTTCTCAGGTCAGCTATAATGTTATCATGAATTACTTCCATGCATTTGTATCTATTACAAAGTTAATCTGAACTAACAAATATAAAAATTTATCCTTTCATTTTTACTACTCTGAATTAATGTCTTAGTTTTGCGAGATTCATAGCTTAATTATTTTTCACTGACTATGGTTAAATTTATTAAAAATACTCCTAATATACTAGCAATAGGAATACTTTTGATAATCAGTACAAACAGCCTTTTTTCACAATCAGGATATGCTCCTGATTTCGTTTCACCGCTAAAAATCCCATTATTATTATCAGGCAACTATGGAGAATTAAGATCCGCTCATTTCCATGCTGGAATTGATATTAAAACGCTAGGGAAAATTGGCCAACCTGTTTATGCGGCAGATGCCGGATATATTTCTCGTATTAAAATTCAAAGTGGAGGATACGGATTTTCCATTTACATTACTCATCCGACAGGTTATAAAACATTGTATGCTCATCTTGACAGATTTAATCCTGAAATTCAGGCCTACGTGAAACAAAATCAGTATAAACTTCAGAAATTTGAGGTTGATCTTTATCCGCCAAAGAATAAATTCACATTATTGAAGGGGCAGCAATTTGCTGTTTCAGGAAATACAGGAAGATCCGGGGGGCCGCATTTGCACTTTGAAATACGGGAGGCAAAGAATGAAGTTCCTCTAAATGTTTTAAAATTTGATTTTCCAATTGCTGATAACTTATCCCCTGAATTCAGGAATTTATATGTGTACGCATTTCCTGAAAATTCAATTACCGGCAACAATGGGGAATTTAGGAAGAGGTATACTGCAAAAATGGAAAGTGATACGGTATATTATATTGATGAAATAATTGAAGTGCAGAGTGATTTCTGTGGATTTGGGGCGGAAGTGTATGATTTTCTTAATGGATCTTCAAATCGATGCGGGATATATTCACTTGAACTAATAGTGGACAATGAATCAATGTTTTCTTTTGCAATTGATAACATTTCATTTCTTAAAACCAGGTACATAAATGCCCATATGGACTATGAACTGAAAGCTATTGAGGGAAGAAGTGTTCATAGACTTTTTAAGCTGCCCAATAATAGATTGCCTATATATTCCGGAAATAGTTCTGAAAATCTTTTGCAACTTAAAAATGATTTATTGTATCACGGGGTAATAGTAGCAAAGGATGCATATGGCAATAAGTCATACATGAATTTTAGATTCAGAAAAAATGGAGAGCACCTTCCTCTTGAAAAGAAAGATGCTGCAAAGCTTGTGAGATGGAATGAGGGAAAGGAATTTATTTTGGATGAAAATGCTGTAAGGATTCCCTCTGGTGCACTTTACAGGGATATTTATTTTGACTACAGAGAAATTCAATCTACCTCAGAATGGAGTGATACCATTTGTATTCATTATGCAACAGAACCCCTGCTCAAAAACATTATAATTAAAATTACTCCTGATACAATTCCTGCCAATTTGAAATCAAAAATGCTTATTGCAAGAATTGATGAAGATGGATTGACATTTGAAGGAGCTGATTGGCAGAATTATCAGCTTACAGCAATGAGTAGAGATTTTGGAAAATATATTGTTGCCGTTGATACAATTTCTCCGGAAATAGTTCCTGTTTACTTCAATGAGAATAGAAAGTATCTGGCCGGAGAGAGTATTATATTTAAAGTTACTGACGAACTTTCCGGAATAAAATCATACAATGGGTATATTAATGACAAATGGGTTTTGCTTGAGTACGATGACAAAAACGATCTAATGATTTATAGAATAGATAAGGATAGATTAAAATCTGGTTTGACTTATTCTATAAAACTTCATATAGTAGACAGAATGAATAATATTGAAATATTTGAAAGTCATTTTATCTTTTGACATGAAAAAAATGGAATACGTAGTCATGGGGCTGATGTCAGGAACAAGTCTGGATGGACTTGACATTGCTATGTGTTCTTTTCAGAGAGAAGGACATAGATGGAAATATGACCTTATTTATTCTAAAACCTACAATTACAGCAAACGCTGGAAGGAATCCCTAGCAAATGCCAGTCAATTAAGCGCTGATAAACTGATAAAATTTGACAGAGAGTATGGCAATTATCTCGGTTCTCTTATAAATAAATCTATAAAAGACGCTGGCATAGAACCTGATCTAATAGCATCTCACGGCCATACGGTTTTTCATAATCCTGATAAAGGGTATTCATTGCAAATAGGTCATGGAGCAAATATTGCCGGTATTACGGAAAAAGATGTTGTCACTGATTTCAGGTCGGGCGATATTGCAATAGGAGGGCAGGGCGCCCCATTGGTGCCTGTTGGAGATAAATTGTTATTTGGTGAGTACCAGTCTTGCCTAAATCTTGGAGGATTTTCAAATATCTCATTTGATATAAAGAATGAACGAATTGCCTTCGATATTTGCCCGGTGAATATTGTTTTAAATGATATTGCAGTAAAAATGGGATTTGAGTATGATTGTGGCGGGACTTTAGGAAGGAAGGGCAAGGCAATTAGGAAACTGGAGCAAAAACTAAATTCATTGGCCTACTACGATCAAGCCCCTCCTAAATCTTTGAGTAAGGAGTGGATGGATAAATTTTTTCTACCATTATTAAAGGAAGAAAGTTATGTATTGGAAGATCAAATAAAAACAATGTATAAACACATTGCTTTCCAAATTGCATCTTCAATTGATAAATACAATCTCAAAGATGTCTTCATTACAGGTGGTGGAGCCCATAATAGCTTCCTAATAGAATTGCTTAAAGTAAATACAAAGGCAAATTTAATTCTTCCGGAGAAGGCGGTTATTGATTACAAAGAAGCTATTGTATTTGCTTTTTTAGGTCTTTTGAGAAGTCAAAATATTGTTAATTGTTATGCATCTGTGACAGGTGCACTAAACAATTCAATAGTTGGAACTGTTTATCATGGATAAAAAAAAGTGAGCCATTTGGCTCACTTTTAACCCTAACTAAATAACAAAATCTAATTACTAACTAAATTCTAACTACTTAAATAGTATTCACTAACACTATCAGTTCTAGAATAATAATGCTAATATATAACTTATTGTCAAATTTACCATAACTATTCATTAATTATTTGTCAAATATTTTCATTTTTATGACAAAAATCAGGTAATTGTATGTGTATGATTAAATAATTACCTTGTGGCTACTTTGTTAGAATTTTTATTAATAAAATAATTGTTGAGAAAAGAATAAATTATGAAAAGAGAATTATTGAGCATCTTATATGCACTGGCAGGATTACAATTTTCATTCGGCTGTACTAATTTTTTAATTTCAAGTGGAGCATCCACTGATGGATCAACAATGATTACCTATGCCGCAGATTCACACGTTTTATATGGTGAGCTATATTTTTGGCCGGCGCAAGCATACGATTCTACTGATTCTTTAATTGTATATGAGTGGGATACGGGATATAAACTTGGGAAAATAAAGCAGGCAGAAAAGACTTATAAGGTGGTTGGTAACATGAATGAGCACCAGGTTGCTATCGGTGAAACTACATTTACAGGCAAAATAGAATTGCAGGATACTACTGGTATTATTGACTACGGAAGTCTGATGTTCATTGCTTTGCAGAGAGCAAAATCAGCTCGTGAAGCTATAAAACTAATGGGTGAACTGGTTGCAGAATATGGCTACAATAGTACTGGCGAATCTTTTTCAATCTCTGATCCGAATGAGGTTTGGATAATGGAAATGATAGGGAAAGGAGTTGGCAATAAAGGTGCAGTTTGGGTAGCCAGGAGAATTCCTGATGGTTATATTTCAGGACATGCAAACCAGGCAAGGATAACAACATTTCCATTGGATGATCCGGATAATTGTTTATACGCTGAGGATGTAATCTCATTTGCAGTGGAAAAAGGGTATTATAAGGGTGAACAGAAAAATTTCAGTTTTGCTGATGCATATGCTCCCATTGATTTTGCCGGAGCACGCTGGTGTGAAGCAAGGGTATGGTCTGGATTCAGAAGAGTTAACAACAATATGATGCAATACGAAGACTATGCAATGGGTGAGAATCTGCATAATAGAATGCCATTGTGGATAAAGCCTGATAAGAAACTTTCTGTAAAAGATGTAATGGAACTGATGCGGGATTATTTCCAGGGAACCAAAATGGATATGACCAAAGATATTGGTGCAGGGCCATATGAGTGTATTGTACGATGGCGTCCTCTGGATTGGGAAGTGGATGGTGTAACCTATTTTAATGAAAGAGCAATTTCAACCCAGCAAACCGGTTTTTCTTTTGTTGCGCAGAGCAGGAATTGGCTTCCTGATCCGATAGGAGGTATTTTTTGGTTTGGAGTAGATGACACATACAGTACAGTTTATACTCCAATGTATTGCGGTATTGAAGAAATACCATATGAATTTGCCGTTGGAAATGGATCGATTATGGAGTTTAGTGACAGCTCTGCATTCTGGCTTTTTAATCAGGTATCGAATTTTGCCTATACCAGATACAATGAAATGATACCTTTTATAAGGGCCAAACAGTCTGAAATTGAGCAGAAATATATGGATGAAACAACTAGTATTGACAAGAAGGCAAAAGAAATGTTTGATAACAACCAGCAACTGGCTTTAGATTTACTTACAGATTATTCGATTGGTGCAGGCAATTATACTTTCACTGAATGGAGAAAATTGTATCACTTTTTATTTACCAGGTATATGGATGGAAATATCAAAACTCCTGTCGAAGGTGAACTAAATCCCGAAGTTGAGCAGCCTGGTTATGGCGAATACTGGTACAGGAAGATAGTGGAGGAGACAGGCGATAAGTTTCTGTACAAAGGCGAAGCCTCACATTAACAAGTTTCAATTGACAAAATATCATCGATTCTATTGTGATCATTGAAAAAATATTTGTAATATTGCGAGCTGAATTTTTAGGGCGTAAACAGATAATAATATACTAGGATGGATTTAATAAAGGTGGCTGAGAATCAATTTGATACTAAAAAAGAATTTCCCTCATTTTCAGCTGGAGATACAATTACCGTTCAATATAAAATTATTGAAGGAAACAAAGAAAGAACTCAAAATTACAGAGGAGTTGTACTTCAACGTAAAGGTTCGGGTTCAAAAGAAACATTTACTGTTCGTAAGATGTCTGGTAACATTGGAGTGGAAAGAATTTTCCCTATTACTTCACCTTTCATTCAGAACATAGAAATTAACAAAAAGGGACGTGTCAGACGTTCAAGAATATACTATCTGCGCAAATTAACCGGTAAAAAAGCCAGAATCCAGGAAAAAAGATTCTAATGACAAAAGATACTATTTATAGAAAGGCTGCAGAAATGCAGCCTTTTTTGTTTTCTGGATATTCTAACATATTCTGCTTTACCTGCTCTTCAATACTATTTTTTAGTCAATTGTTGAAACAGAAACAGAACATTCTGCATGTAAATTTCGTAAAGAGAATAAGTTCAATATCAATTATTTCAACATGCAATATTTAAAATACTCTCCTTTCACAAAAAGTTCGCAGATATTGTTCGAGAGTCAGCACTTTTTTTCAGTATTGTTCAATGAATCCCCCGATGCTATATTTATTCTTGATGGCAAGGACTATTCAATTCTTGAGTGCAATGAAAAGGCCCTTGAGCTTTTTGAAACGAAAACGAAATCAAGTTTAATAAATCTTTCTGCTTTTAGGCTTTTTGACAATGAGCCTATTGAATTTTCAAAGAATATTCATGAGTCAAAAATCAAAAATATGGGTGATGCAACCCAGGAACTTGCATTTAGAACTTTCCGGCAAAATGTTTTTTGGGGTAGATTAAATAAGCATTTAGTTCAAGTTGAAAAACAGCAATTTATTTTACTTAGAATAAGTAAAGCTACGGACTATTTAAATGCAGAAGAGGAATTATCTACCTTGTTAAGAGGTACATCAAAAGTTACCGGATTTATTTTCTTCAAAGAACTTTCCAGACTTCTTTGTAAAACATTTCATGTAAAATATTCATTTGTTGCAAAAATATCCGGCGATAAAAAAAGTTTGCAGGTGCTTGAGTCAAATGGTCCTTTTAAGAATCTTAATCTTGATACATATACTATTCTGGGCAGTCTTGTTGAAAATGTAATTAACGGTTACACTACTTTTTATCCTAAGGAAGTGAAAAAGCTTTTCGCCAGTGATGTTCTAGTAAAACAGAATAATATTAATGGCTTTATGGGCACTCCGGTATTTGGTGGCTCAGGTGAGGTAATTGGGATGATTGCCTTTCTGGATGACATTCCAATTAAAGAAGTACCTAATTCGAAGTATATACTTTCAATTTTTGCTTCAAGAACTGCTGCTGAAATACAAAGAATAAAATCCAAAGAAATACTCAAAGATCAGGCGCGCAAACTGTCAACTTCTGATAATATTAAGGATAAATTGCTTTCTATTATTTCTCAGGATTTGAAAATTCCATTTCAATCTGTCTTAGAATTTACTGAGCTATTAAAATCAAATATTAATAGTTACGACAAGAAAAATATCTCTGACAGGATTGAAGTAATTGATAACGGACTAAGAGAGATATATTTTCTTCTGGAAAATTTGTCAGATTGGTCACGTATTTTCAGAGGTGATATCAGGCAAACACAACAAAGAGTATCTCTGAATGAGTTAGTGGGGAAAAATCTTTCGTCTTTCAATTACCAGATAAATGCAAAGAATATTAAGATACTGGTTAAACTTAATAAATGTCCTGATGTGAACGCAGATTTAAGCATGGTATCAAGTGTTGTACGCAATATTATTTCAAATGCAATAAAATATTCTACAAATGGCAGTGAGATAAAAATAGAATATTCTGTTTCCGGCAAGCAAGTCAAACTTTATGTCATTGATTCAGGATTGGGTATATCTGAGGAACAAATATTGAAAATTATGCAAGCGGATGATGAAATACCGGAAATAAATTCATCTAAAAATAATTCTGCAGGATTAGGACTTAGCCTTGCAAGAAATTTCATCAGGCGCATTGGAGGAAAATTACAAATTGATAGTGCAGTGAATAAAGGGACCAGTGTCGGAATTTTTCTACCTATTGTTTGATTTTCAGCTTCTTTATATTGTTCTCTTAAATAGCTAATTTCTTGTATGATCCCATAAAATGGCTTAACTTAAATACTAAGTTTTAGTATTTAATTATGAGATTTTCATTTCAGGCTATTTTAAGGAGTTATTCGGGTAGGTTTATCCTGATTTTTGCTCTTGTATTCATTTCTGCACAAGCAGGCCTTTTGCTTTTAGAAGAGCCATATTTTGCATTTCTTATATGGCCTGCATACGGCATAGCAACTGGCTTGTTAATAATATATGGGAAAAAATTTCTTCCGGCAGTTCTACTTTCACTTTTCTTGTGCTTCTACTCACATGATTATACATCTATAGAGTTATTTATTGCTCCATTCAGAATTGGTCTCATTCTGAGCATATCGGGCACACTGATTATAATACTGAAGAAATATTTTGTTGAGCGTGTTATAAAAAATTCACATTCAATTTCTAATCCTGCAATTTTCTTAAAACTATTATTGGTGTTGTTTGCAATTTCGCTTTCCCTAGCAAGCATAGTTTTCTTATTTATTTTAACATCTGATTTTTTTTCTACTGGATTAATAAAATTTATATCTCTGGCATGGATTGGCTCTGATTTAATAGGATCTATTATTTTCATACCTTTTGTTTTGAGTTTTAATACGAAAACAAAAGATGAAATTACTGGCTCAAAATTAGAGAAGATGGTCCTTCATGTCTTATTTTTAATAATGCTCTTGGGTCTGATTTTTTTCAAAGAGAGATTCCCCAAAGAGATTGTGTATTTGCTTTTGCCTTTGCTTTTCTGGATAGCCTTTAGATTCAATATTAAAGACACCACTATTGGATTGGTTGTTATTTCGGTAATTACTACTTATACTATGATTATTCATAAGGATGATAGTGCAACAATAGATTATTTCTCATCTATTTTTTTCTGCCATATTTTTCTCTTGATCAGTTCTGTGGTGTTCTACTTTATTAATGGTTTCTCCTTGCAAAGAGTGAACAGGATTGGAAATTTAGATTATAATAGCATTGATTCACTAGATAGCGATTTGAACACTGACAATACTTCACATGCAGTTGAGAAACAGTTACAATTGCTTCAAACAGCTATTAAACAAAGCCCGGGAACTATTATTATTACAAATCAACTTGGAGAGATTGAATATGCTAATCCTGCTTTTACACGAATTACCGGATACAGGCTTAAAGAAGTTATGGGTAAGAATCCCAGGATTCTAAAATCAGGATACCATCCAGAATCATATTACAAAGAATTATGGGATACAATACTACAGGGAAAAACATGGACAGGGCAATTTTATAATAAAAAAAAGGATGGTACTCCATATTGGGAGGAAGCTACTATAGCGCCCATCTATATTAAAGGAGAAATCTTACATTTTATTTGTACAAAAGAAGATATTACAGAAAGAATTAATGCTGAATCTTTTATTAAGGAAAGTGAAAAAAAATTCAGAACATTCTTCGAAAATACCAAGGTCAACATTCTATTGATAGATCCTGATTCGGGAAAAATTGTTGATGCTAATAACACTGCCCTTGAATATTACGGCTACACCAAAGAAGAATTGAGAGATTTAAGTTTTTTCGAAATATTAATACTGGATGCAGATAAAAACAATTTGAAACTTAATAAAATATTGGACTTTAATAAGAAGATGATTTCGTTGCGTCAAAAATTAAAAAGCGGAAGGATTCAGGATACTGAAGTATATCCAACTCCGGTAAATATTGAAAACAAGACACTCATATTTACTATAATTCAGGATGTAACACGCAGAAAAAAGGCCATTGCCGCATTAACAGAAAGTGAATCAAAAAAATTGGCCCTGTTAAAAATCATTCCCGACTTAATATTTGTTGTGAATAGAGAAGGTGTAATATTAGATATTTACGTAGAAAAACTTTCCAATTTGGCCATGCCTCCAAGTGAAATGCTTGGAAAAAAAATGATTGATATTTTGCCAAAAGATCATGGCAAAAAGTTTGAAGATAACTTCCGCACTACTTTTGATACCAGAGATGTTATTACATTCGAATATTCATATAAAATAAAAGGGAAAGAGGTTTTTGAAGAAATTCGGTTAATAGTTAGTGGTGAAGATGAATTGCTTGTGATCATACGTGATATTACCAACCAAAAAAAATCGCAAGAAGATTTGAAAAATGCATGGAGAGAGGCAAAAAAAGCCAATACTGCGAAGTCAGCATTTATTGCCAATGTGTCTCATGAGATAAGAACACCAATTAATGCGATTATCGGATTTAGTGAGCTTCTTGCCAAAGAAGTAAATCAATCTCATCTTGAAGATTATGTTAATTCAATAAAATCGAGTAGTAAAACTCTTCTCAGTTTAATTGATGATATTTTAGATTTTTCAAAGATTGAGGCTGGTAAATTAGATATTAAAACAGAATTTATTAACATTCAATCAATACTCGAAGATACAAGAAATATCTTCTGGCTTAAAATGGAGCAAAAAAAGTTAAGTTTTAATACATATGTAACAGATAATACACCGAAATTACTGCTTCTGGATGCATTAAAAGTGAGACAAATCTTAATAAATCTTATTAGTAATGCCTATAAATTTACTGAGAAAGGTGAAGTGAAAGTTGAGATTGAAAGTGTAGATAAAAAAATAACCACTCAGAAAACCTGTGTAGATATTATTATTCGTGTTTCTGATACGGGAATTGGTATATCCAAAGATTTTCAAAAAACTATTTTCGAGGCTTTTAAACAACAAGAGGAACAGGATAGCAGGAAATATGGTGGTACCGGATTGGGATTGGCAATTACTCATCGACTTGTCGAATTGATGAAAGGAAGTATCAAACTAGATAGTGAACCTGGGAAGGGGAGTAGTTTTGAAGTTATTATTCCGGATGTCGAATCCGGGTTGAGAACTGAGAGCAGACCTGTTAAAATAACCAGGAAATACATCAGGTTTCATAATTGTAAGGTGTTGGTTGTTGATGATGTACTGTCAAACAGGGAATTATTAAAAGGGGCAATAAAAGGGGAGGACATTATTTTTTCTGAGGCTGATGACGGACAAAAGGCCATTGATATTTTAAAAACTGAGAAACATGATGTAGTATTGCTTGATTTGAATCTGCCAGAAGTAAGTGGGTTTGATGTTGCTAAATTCATGAAAAGCTCTTCAAGGCTAAAAAACGTACCAATAATAGGTATTTCTGCTATTCATATAATTAAAAATCATGATCAGATTTCAAAGTATTTTGATGTGTTCCTTTCAAAACCCTTTGATATAAATGTATTATTGGAACATTTGAAGAGATATCTTCCTTATGAGGAACAAGACTTGTCTGATAAAAGTAAAATTGAATCCATAGTACAAAAGGAAGATATGTCATTTGACCTGCAGAATTCCAAGTCACTTAGTGAAGCCATCAATGTATTGCTAATAGACTATAGAGTTGTTGTGGATACATCCTCATTTAAAGAATTTAAGGATTTTGCTAAACGATTAAATGAGGTTGCTAAAGAATATAAAATTATTATGCTTGAAGAAACAGCTGAAAAAATTATCAAAGCCTCTGATAATTTTGATATTGAAACGATGAATCAGTTTATGGCTCACGTTCCATCCATATTAAATAAGATAAATGAAAGAATTAAAAAAAATACAAACTAGCGAAGGTGGTCGACAATATTCAATACTAATTGTTGATGATGTGGCAAAGAACATTCAGCTTGTGGCAAAATTTCTCACAAAAGAAGGGTATAATTTGTATTTTGCTCAGAATGGCGAGGCCACTTTAAAACAAATTGAAAAAATATCCTTTGATTTGATTTTGCTTGATGTAATGATGCCTGGAATGGATGGGTTTGATGTATGTGAAAAATTAAAAAACAAGGAGAAGTCAAAAGACATACCTGTAATTTTCTTAACTGCAAAAACTGATGAAGATGCTATTGCTCGTGGTTTTGCTTGTGGCGGAGTAGACTATGTGACAAAACCATTTACTCCCAGTGAACTTGTGGCCAGAGTTAAAACTCACCTTCAGCTAAGAAGCAGGGAAATGGAGCTGAGAGATTTAAATAGCACAAAAGACACTCTTTTATCAGTTATTAGTCATGATCTTAAAACTCCTTTTTTCAATATTATGAGCCTTGGAGAACTTTTATTAAAAAATTTTAAGACTTTTAGTGAAGATGAGATAAAGGATTTTATTGAGAACATTGTTCAGGCAGCCCGGGTATCCCATAATTTATTGGAAAACTTATTGAACTGGACCAGAGTACAGACTGGCAAAATATTGTTTATACCAGAACCGCTTAATTTAGAGGAGATAATAAAATACAACGAAGTTTTTATTCAACCTCAGGCAGACAAAAAGAACATAAAATGTGAATATAGAATAGAGGATGATTTGGAGGTCTTTGCTGACAAAAATATGCTAAATACGATTATTAGAAATTTAATTACAAATGCAATTAAGTATTCTTCTCGTGGAGGTAATGTTATTGTAAAGGCAAAGAAAAGTAAGAAAAAAGCCCTAGTTGAGGTAAAAGATAGCGGAATAGGAATGCCTGCTGAAAGCGTTAAACAGCTTCTTTCTCATGACAGTTTTAAAACTACTCCTGGTACGGAACAGGAAACAGGTTCAGGCTTTGGATTAATTTTAACCACTGAATTTGTAGAAAAAAATGAAGGCAAATTATTCATTGAAAGCACTGAAGGAAAAGGCTCTACATTTAGTTTTACTATTCCGTTGGCAGATGATGTTGATATCAGGAAAGAAAAATAGAAACAGCAGCCACCTTATACATGAATAATTTTTATATTTGCACTCCCATTTTGGATTTGTATTTTAATTTTCGTGAGAGATATTGATCTTATGAGTAAGAAACCCGCAAATTGATGTACGGGAAGATATTAGTAAATATTGGACTTGTAGCATAATTGGATAGTGCACCTGGCTACGGACCAGGAGGTTGGGGGTTCGAGTCCCTCCAAGTTCACAAAGAAGAGTCATCTCAAGTTGAGATGGCTTTTTTATGCCTTTTTTCCAGGTGTAATCGGATTGCTGGAGGGACGAGAAGTCTATGTCGACCTAGATATGTGAGAGCGAAGCGAGTCCCGATTTTTCTCATGGCGAACTCACAAGCGGTTTGTGGAAGGATTTTGTGGGAGTGAGTAACCGAGCTACAAGATCTCAGTCGGTAAGTCCCTCCAAGTTCACATAAAAGTAAAAGCCACCTCAGGGGTGGCTTTTACTTTTATCTGTATTGGAAGGCCGAGAAGCTACAAGGGGGTTCGAATCGAGCCCCGATTTTATCGGGGTGAGCTCACGAGCAGCATGCGGATGCGGCTTGAAGGCGCGAGTAATCCCTCCAGGTTCACAAAGAAGAGCCATCTCAAGTTGAGATGGCTTTTTCTTTTATCTGTATTGGTATGACCGAGAAGCCTCAATGGGGTTCGAACCGGGCCCGTCTTTGGAGGGTGAGCTCACAAGCAGATCGAGGGTGAAATTTGTTGGAGCGATTAGTTCGTCCGGAGGTATAGAAGAGAAAACATCTTTTTGAGATGGGTTTTTACTCAAAAAGCCCCTCATCTCTAATAAGCATTAGTATTGCAGAATTCGGGACAATAAAATATTTTGTTTTTTCAAATACAATTTCAAAACCGCTTTTAGGCATGTAAACGGCAAGGTCACCTTCCTTAGGTTGAAGAGGCACATATTTCACTTCACTGCTTTTATCCTTCCAGGGCTCATCTACTTCATTTATTGCAGGAATAGGATATCCCGGTCCAACCTTCATAACATATCCTGTGTGAATTTTTTCTTTCTCATGCACGCCAGGTGGAAGGTATAGACCTGATTTGGTTTTATCTATTGGAGATTTTGGTTTGATCAGAATCCGATCACCTACCATAATAATTCTATCAAGCTTCTGTTCACCCAGTTCCAAAGTCATAGCAAGACATTTTTCACTTAAATATAATCATTCAAATATAATTAGTTTTAATGATACAGGCATTATGACCAACTACTTGTCTTTTTTGCCAAAAACGGATACCTGAACATACCTGTTTGGATTTTCCTGTAAATCCTTTATTAGTAAGTCTAAATGGTATGAAGTCGAATCAAGATTTGTATAAAGTGAACTGTCATTTATAAACTTGCCCATAGTTCCTTCTCCCGCTTCAATTTTCTTCATTATATTTCTAACCGAGATAAGTGTACTATCCAGAGTTTTTAGTGTAGAACCAATATCTGCACTATCAATAGAAGAACTAATGCTTGCAAGATTATCAAGGCTTGTTGAAATTTGTTCATTTTTAGAATTCAGATTTTCTGTAACCTGTTCTAAATTTTTAAAACTGTTATTTAAACTGCCGTTTTCAGATAAGGATTTACCGAGGGAAGTAAGACTTGTATTTAAATATGAAATGCTTTCTCGCAGATCATTTTCACTCTCAGGAGTGAGCACACGATTAAGTGAAATAAGAACTGTATCAATACCATGCAGAATGCTTTCTATTTTTGGAACCACATCGCCAATTTTATCCATAATACCGCCTCCAATTTCAGAAGCAAGAGTATCGCCTGAAACATGATACAAGTCACTTTCGCTAAATATTATTTCAAGATCACTAGTGGAGGCCAGGGGATTAACCTTTTTGATCATTACAACAGAATGCAATGGAATTTTTACCTTTTCTTCCAGTACAATTTTCACACAGAACTTGCCGGTATTTTCATAATCAAATTTTAGAGAGGTAATTTTCCCTATTTTATAACCCTGAAGCATAACATTACCTGATTCAATCAAACCATCAGCCCTGTCAAATACTACATAATAATCATCTGTAGATTTAAAAATATTTTTCCCTTTCAGAAAATTATATCCCCATAAACTCATGGCTAATACCCCTATGGCTATAAGACCTATTTTGACTTCTTTTGATATTTTCATAATACTAGTTTTGCTTATTATACAATTCGTGCAGGGCTTCCTGAATTGAAATTATTTTACCATTTTTTATTGCAATAATAAATGCATCAGGATATTTATTCTTTACCCCTTTGCTGTATTCTACAATATCGTCATATTTGATCTTCTTTCCAACCGCATATTTATAAGCATTATTGGTTTTAAATTCTTCCACATTATTGAAATCTTCAAAAATATCAGAATCCAGGGGAATTTCATTGGAGGAGGAGGAGATTTGCACCTTGAAATATAGAGGAGGATCAAATCCCAAAGAATCCTTAGCCTTTATATTTAATATTGAGTCTTCCTGATTTATTAATGTTGCGTTTGCGAAACTAATACCTGATTTTGATTCAATGTCTATTTTGTAATCTCTGAAAGCTCTGAAAATGGCAGAAGCAATAAATTCTTGTCCTTCATCAGAGTTCAGGTATTTTTCTTCAGCAGGATTTGTTATAAATCCGGTTTCGATTAGCACGCTTGGCATAGAAGACTGAGCCAGCACCAAAAGCCCCTGTCTTCTAACTCCTTTGTCTTTTCGCATCGCCCTCTCACGAAACTGATCCTGCACCCTGTCGGCAAAACTAATACTCTGTTTGTCATGCACATTTTGCATAATAGAAAATATTATGTAGGACTCAGGTGAGTTCGGATCAAAATTCTGATAACGCGTAGTATAATCTTCTTCCAAAAGAATTACAGAGTTCTCTCTCTTCGCGACTTCAAAATTTTCATCAGAACGATGCAGGCCTAAAACCAATGTCAAAGTACCAGATGTATTGGGATCGGTCCAGCCATTAGCATGAATGGAAATAAAAAGATCACCATCTGCTTCATTTGCAATTTCTGCGCGCCTGTACAGTTCAATATATTCATCGGTAGTCCGTGTAAAAATCACATTTACATCAGGTATTTTTTCTTTGATGTATTTGCCCAATTTTAATCCAATAGCTAATACAATATCCTTTTCATTTGAGTGAGTTCCCATAGCTCCCGGATCCTTACCTCCATGGCCGGGATCAATTACTACGGTACGAATTTTGTAATCATCATTTTGATTTTCATTCTGCCCCAAGGCAATAGTTGATAAAAAACAAAGTACTATAAAGGGAATAAGATTTAATTTGTAATGATGTTTAAGGCTAAAACGTAAATCTTTTTTCAGCATGAGAATTTTTATTTTTTAGTAGCTTTGCAGCCTTTACAACCAAATGAAACCTTTGCAAAAATAGCATTAAAATCATTATCTGTGTCAATTAGAATTGCCCTGTTTCTAACATTTCATTTTGCGATTGTTTATAATATACAGGCGCAAGGGGATAGTATTGCAACAGAATTCAATGATTCTATACAACAGAGACTTCAACCTTCTGATTTACAGGAATTAGATACTAATATTATAGTAAAGGATACAGCATCCATAAGTGAAAATCTGGCTGTAGATTCATTGTCAGCTGATTCATTAAGAGCATCTTCAAAGCCAAAGCAGAGTGCATTAGAAGATAAGGTTGTTTACAATGCTAAGGATTCAATGAAAATTTCTCTGGTAGAGGAAACCATGTATTTGTATGGAGAGGCTAGCGTTAAATATATGGATATTGAATTGAAAGCAGATTACATAGAATTGAATTATACAAAAGAGGAAGTATTTGCGAAAGGCAGTCTTGATACTGCAGGCAATGTAATTGGCAAGCCTGTTTTTAATCAGGGAAGCCAGAATTTTGAGTCTGATTCAATAAAGTATAATTTTAATACAGAAAACGGTATAATTTATCATATTGTCACACAGCAAGGGGAAGGCTATTTGCATAGTGAAAAATCCAGACGGCATGAAAATGGACATATTCATGCTTATGGCAATAAATATACTACTTGCGATGCTGAACATCCACATTTTTATCTTGCATTAAATAAGGCTATTATTATCCCGGAAGATAAAATTATTGCTGGTCCCTCGTATTTTGTAGTGCAGGATATACCTATTAAAATATTAGGATTACCCTTTGGCTTTTTCCCGAATACAACCAACCGTAGTTCTGGTTTGTTATTTCCTACTTATGGAGAGGATCGCCAGAGAGGATTCTATTTACTTGATTTGGGGTGGTACCAGGTATTGGGAGATTATGCTGATTTCAGAATTCTTGGAGATTTCTATTCAAAAGGCTCCTGGGGCATGGAATCAACCTTATCCTATAAGAGAAGGTATTACTATGGTGGTAACTTTTCTTTCAATTACAATATCAATAAAAATAATGATGATGCTACTTTTTTGGAAAACAAAGGTTATCGTATACTATGGTCTCACAGACAAGATGCCAAGGCAAATCCAACTCAAAACTTTTCTGCTAACGTTAACTTCTCCTCAAGTAATTATGAGAAATACAATAGTTATGATCCATATGAATACACTCAGAATCAAAAATCATCTAGTATTAGTTTCACTAAAAACTGGCCTGGAACGCCATTTAGCCTTGCTTTAAGTGCCAATGCCAATAATAATAGTCAGAGTAAAACAGTTACAATGAATTTACCAACCGGTTCATTCAATATGAATTCAATTTACCCTTTCCGTAGAAAAACGGGTTCTGGAAAATACAAATGGTATGAGAATGTCAACATCAGATACACTTCAAAATTTGACAACCAGATTTTTACTTACGATACAATTGTTTTTTCGCAGCAAACTCTCGATACAATGAAGTATGGATTCAGACATGATATTCCATTGTCGGTAAATTTTAAAATAGGGAATCTTATTACCGTTACACCAAGTTTGAATTATAGTGGAATACTTAATTCTGGTTATTCTGTGATGGATAGTACTGTTTATATAGATGGAGTTGGTGTAGTGCAATACACTCATCATGTGAAAGAGTTGACTTATGCACATGCAATAAATCCAAGCATAGGAGTGTCCTTTGCTCCTAAGCTATATGGAATGTATGCATCTACCAAAGAAGATGGTTATATAAAAGCTGTCAGGCATGTTCTTTCTCCATCTGCTGGTTTCTCATTTACTCCGGATATGAACAAGTTCAACAGGAATTATTATGATTCTGTGCATTATATAAACAGTGAAGGAGAAAGGATATACTATGGATTGTTTAATCCCTTTAAAAATGAAGTAAATTCAAGTCCGCCATCAAGCAGTGGAAGATCCGGATCAGTATCACTGTCCTTGAACAACAATCTTGAAATGAAAGTTCGACCTAAGAACGACACAGCTGATGAAGCTAAAAAAGTAGTAATCCTAGAAAATCTTCGATTTTCCACAAGTTATTCTCCTTTTGCAGAAAGTTTCAAATGGGCTGATGTATCGATGACTACTGGAACAAAACTATTTAAAAGAAAGTTAAGTATCCAGTTAAATGGTTCTTTTAGTCCATATGCAGATCTGGGTAACGACACCATTACCAATAAGAGGATAGAAAAATTTTATTACAAAACTCAGAATGGTATAAATTTTTTAAGACCTACCCGATTTAGTGTTTCTTCAAGTTTCACACTCAAATCGCATGCAGGGAAAAAAGGCAGCGATGAAGCAAATCAGCAGAACACTGATGTATCGACAAATGAGGAAGAATTTGTAGGGAGTGAACTGGATTTTAATCCCTCGGGTTATTCAGGACAGTATGTTGATTTTGATATTCCCTGGTCATTGTCTTTCAGGCATTCATGGTCATGGAATCGTGCAAGCAGTAGAACTACAAGAACAAATTCGGTCTCTGTAAACGGAGATTTCAGCTTAACGCCAAAATGGAAAATTGGGGTTGTAACAGGGTACGATTTTGAAGCGAAAAGGATTACATCCACAAAACTTAACATCCATCGTGATTTGCATTGCTGGCAAATGTCCTTCTCGGTTATTCCTTTTGGCCAGAGGGCAAGCTATTCCTTTACCATACAAGCAAAATCAAGTTTATTACGAGATCTTAAATACGAGAAAAAACCCAATTATTACGACAATTATTAATTGTATTTCTGATGAAAAAGAAGATAGTTACATTGCGTGCACCTAAAGCCATAGGGCCTTATAGTCAGGCTGTTGAAATTAAGGGATGGCTTTTTGTAAGTGGTCAGATTCCATTAAATCAGGATGGTATTTTGATTCAAGGTATGAACATTGATCAACAAACGACTCAGGTTTTAAAAAATCTTCAGGCAATACTTAATGATGCTGGTTATTCAATGAATGATGTTGTAAAAACAACATGTTACCTTGCCGATATGTCTGAGTTTGGAGAAATGAATAAGGTATATGCAGAATATTTTGGAGATATAGCACCAGCAAGGGCAACTGTTGAAGTTTCAAGACTCCCAAAAGATGTGTTGATTGAAATAGATGCTATTGCAATGAAGCAGGAGTAAGACTCATGTAATAAAAACAAAAAGCCCTGCAATTTTGCAGGGCTTTTTATTTTCCTCTGTTTCGAAATAGCTTTTTTATTCAGCCACGATTTCAAAAGGAACTTCAATTTGTACTTCCTTGTGTAGTCTTACCGCTGCTGTATATTTTCCAACCTCTTTAATGAGATCTTCTTTGATGGAAATGACTTTTCTGTCAATGTCAAATCCTTTTTCTTTCAATGCTTCAGCTATCTGTATTGTATTAATAGATCCGAATATTTTCCCCTTTGAGCTTGCTTTGGCACCAATAGATAAAGTTACATCCTTTAGCTTATCAGCTATTGCCTGAGCTTCATCCTTAATTTTCTCTTCTTTGTGTGCCCTTTGTTTAAGTATTTCAGCGTGTACTTTTTTAGCGTCGGCTGTAGCATTTATGGCAAATCCTTTTGGAATAAGAAAATTTCGTGCATAACCATTTTTAACGCTTATGATATCATCTTTGAATCCGAGATTCTGAATATCTTGTTTTAGTATAATTTCCATTTTTCTGTATTTATTATTTCAACATATCAACAACATAAGGAAGCATAGCAAGATGCCTGGCCCGCTTAACAGCTGTAGAAACTTTTCGTTGAAACTTCAAAGAAGTACCAGTTATACGTCTGGGCAATATTTTACCCTGCTCATTCAGAAATTTTTTAAGAAATTCAGGATCTTTATAATCGACATATTTTATTCTGTTCTTCAGAAACCTGCAATACTTTTTCTTTTTGGTTTCAATGGTTGGGGGTGTTAAATATCTGATTTCAGATTGACTTTGTTGTGCACTCATGACTTATCCTCCACTTTTTCTTGTTTTTTACTACGTCTTTTCTCTGCATATGCAATAGCATATCTCTCCATTTTGAAAGTAAGAAACCTGATGATTCTTTCATCACGACGGTATTCGGTTTCCAGTTTAGCGATAAATTCACCTTCACAGGCAAATTCGATCAGGTAGTAAAAACCAGTTGATTTTTTTTGTATTGGGTAAGCAAGCTTTTTTAGCCCCCAATTCTCTTCGTACACAATTTTGCCACCATTTTTGGTAATCAGATTTTTGTACTTTTCAACCGCTTCCTTCATCTGAGCCTCAGACAAAACGGGAGTTGCTATGAAAACGGTTTCGTATCTGTTTGTCATTTTTTAAATAATTAATTAAGTGTTAATTTCTTAAGAAGCGCAAAAGTATTATTTTTTTTATTCTATTCAAACAAATAATAAGATAAATAAGCGATGAAAAGCAGCTTAATTCAATGCATAATAATATCAATCACTAACGTTATTTAGTGTATAATTCTATAAATATGTTTTCCGGTTTAAACTTTTGCCCAGTTTTCGCCGTTTTTTATTCTACTTATCTGCATTTCAGATACACCAAATGTTCTGGCTAAAACAGCACCGGATACGCCCAATCCCAGTTGATGTTTTATTATGCGAACATCTGTTGCCTTAAGTTTGGAAGAAACTTTTCTGTCTGGCAGATCGTAATTTTCGCCCAGGAAAAATTCCCATCCTTTCCAGAATTCCTTGTAGAACTGGTCGGGCCTTGCAGGCAGGTTAGAAGGTTTAGAGGTCCATGTACGATACTCAATAGAGTTTTTAATTCCCTGTCTCTGACAAATGGAGGCAGCGTCTGCATAGCTCAGGTAGGATTTCTCATTGTATTTTGCCGGTTTACCAAAAAAATCAGGCCATCCTTTCCATACATTTTTTTTCTTGAAATACTCATCCGGTTTCCGGGGAAAATTCTTTGGCAGGTATTCCTCGCTGCGTTTGTATGAATCAAATTTGCGTGATGAATTGATTCCTTTTGGAACAAGGTTGTCCTGAGTCCAGTCTTTCGCTAATTTATATGACCATCTAATGACATTGTCATATGAATCTATCTTCATAGAATTGCTCGATTTAGGTTTAGTTAGTAATTGAAATAACTTATAACATAACAATCAGTTGACTGATTGTTAAAATATACTTAAGCCGAATTAAGTTTGGTCAATACAAAAATAATATTATTTAGATAACTATGATTTCATATATACTTTTATTAAACTATTTTTTTTTGAACTTATTGTTTTTATCCGCTTGAAGTTTTTCCAGACTTAATTTCCTGATAGTTTTGTAATTCACACCATTACTGAAATCTGCAGTCAAACTCTTCTAATGAGTTATTAACAATACTAAACTGAACAAGTTATAATAAGTATATTTGTAGTATTGAAAAGTTATGAATGAATTCGTAGTATCAGCAAGAAAATATCGACCCGATACATTTGATTCTGTCGTCGGACAGGATTCTATTACTTTTACATTAAAGAATGCAATAAGAACCAAATCATTGGCCCATGCCTATCTTTTTTGCGGGCCCAGGGGTGTTGGTAAAACCACTTGCGCCAGAATTTTTGCAAAAACAATAAATTGTAAAAATTTGGGAGATAGTATTGAAGCGTGCAATGAATGCGAATCCTGTCAGTCGTTTAATCAAAACCGTTCCTTTAATATACACGAGTTGGATGCTGCATCTAACAATTCGGTGGATGATATTCGAAATTTGATTGAACAGGTAAGAATACCGCCGCAGGTTAGCACCTATAGCGTGTATATAATAGATGAAATTCACATGCTTTCGCAGGCTGCCTTTAATGCTTTTCTGAAAACTCTTGAAGAGCCTCCAAAACATGCCATTTTTATTTTAGCTACAACTGAAAAACATAAAATAATACCTACCATTCTTTCACGATGTCAGATCTTTGATTTTAACAGGATTAAGATCAATGATATTGTAGGGTACCTTGAAAACATTTCAAAGAATGAGAATATTGTTTATGAAGCTGAAGCTTTGAATATTATTGCACAAAAAGCAGATGGAGCTATGAGAGATGCCCTCTCTATTTTTGATCAGATTGTTAGTTTTTCCGATAAAAAAATCACTTATCAAAGTGTAATTGATAACCTAAATGTTCTTGATTTTGAGTACTATTTTCAACTTACTGATAATTTCCTTCAGGGCGATTATCAGGGTTCATTGGTATTGTTTGATGAAATACTAACGAAAGGATTTGATCCTCAAAATATTATAAGTGGTTTAAATAAACATTTCAGGGAAATACTAGTTGCAAAAGCAGAGAAAACACTGCAACTTCTTGAAGTTGGTGATTCAATCAAAAAACGTTTTACCGATCAGGCAGCAATTTGTTCTGATGATTTTCTTTTTTCATGCATAGAGATCTGTAATGATTGTGATTTATCGATTAAATCGAGTAAAAATCAACGATTGCATGTTGAGATTTGCCTGATCAAACTGTGTAATTTGATTCAAAAAAAAAAAGTTGAGCTGAACAATATCGATGAAGATGTTTTGCAACTGAATAGTGAGAATAAAACAAGGGAAAACAATATAAAGGAAACTACTGTTGTTGCTGATGAGCTAGGTAAAACAGAGCCAGAAACAACTTATGCAGAGGCAGACAGAGTTGCTGATGAAACAGAAATTGTAGCAGAGGATAATCTGCCGATGGATCTGCGAAATGAGAATGCTTCAAAAATCAAAACCCCCTCTTCTTCCAAATCTAGTACTTTTTCCATCAAGGAGACTTTAAAAACTTTTAGCAATCTGCCGAAAGAGAATCAAGAATCAGATAATGCTGAAGAAGCTGATATCACAACAGCAGAGATAGACAAAATAATTACTAATGAAATTGATGCTGAATCTGTTTTGGAAATATGGGATGAATTTGTTGATAGCCTGAAAAAATTTGAACCCAGGATGTATTCTGCGCTGCGAACCCTAAAGCCCGAATTCTCCGAAGGAAATACAATTACTATATTTTTTAGGAACAATGCTCAGGTTGCTGATTTTAAAGAAAATATCAGGTCCTTGCTCACAGCCTTTATTAAGGATAAACTTGAATATGAAGAATTTAGTATTGAAGCAGATATTTTTCAGGATGAAAAAGAACCGAAGGCTAAATTTTTAACTGAGAAGGATAAGCTAAAACACATGACTTCAAAGAATCTGGCTTTACAAAAACTTAAACAGGAGTTTAATCTGGATTTCGAGTAGAAAAAGTAAGAAGCCGGAAGAATGTAATCCTTAATCCCAACTACTACCTACTATCTACTACACCTACTAACTACTAACTACTAACTACTAACTACTAACTACTACATACTACCTACTAAAATTGCAACTGAACTAGCTTTTGGCTACTTTTGCAAACCAAATTTTATCTACAAAAAATCAGTTTAATAAATTCATCGAATATGGAAGGTCAGAAAATTACACTTGAGAATGGCGTGTTGAAAGTTCCTGAAAATCCTGTTATCCCATTTATTGAAGGAGATGGCACGGGTCCTGATATTTGGGCGGCGTCTGTTAAAGTTTTGGATGCAGCTGTTGAAAAAGCTTACAATGGTTCAAAAAAAATAATATGGAAAGAGGTTTTTGCAGGTGAAAAATCTTACAAAAAAAATGGTGAATGGCTTCCTCAGGAAACACTTGATGTGATAGATGAATACCTTGTAGCTATTAAGGGACCTCTTACAACTCCTGTTGGAGGTGGAATACGATCATTAAATGTGGCACTACGGCAGATTTTAGATTTATACGTTTGTCAGCGTCCTGTAAAGTATTATAAGGGAGTGCCTTCTCCTGTTAAGGATCCTTCCACAACCGATATGATAATTTTCCGGGAAAACTCAGAAGATATATATGCCGGTATTGAGTGGATGGAAGGAACTGAAGACGTGAAAAAAATCGTTAAGTACTTGCAACATGAGCTAAAGGTGACAAAGATAAGGTTTCCGGAAAGTAGTTCTATTGGAATAAAGCCTATTTCAAAAGAAGGAACGGAAAGATTAATAAGAGCTGCCATCAAGTATGCAATTACCTATGATCTGCCCTCCGTTACTTTTATACACAAGGGTAATATTATGAAATTCACAGAAGGTGCATTCCGCGATTGGGGCTACGCATTGGCAAAAAGTGAATTTGGTGCTAAAGAACTTGATGGTGGTCCCTGGTGCAGCTTTAAAAATCCTAAATCAGGAAATGAAATAATTATTAAGGATGTTATTGCTGATGCCTTCTTACAGCAAATTTTAACACGACCAAAAGAATATTCTGTTATTGCTACTATGAACCTAAATGGAGATTATATTTCTGATGCTCTTGCGGCTATTGTAGGAGGTATTGGGATTGCTCCGGGAGCAAATATAAATTATGTTAGCGGCCATGCTATATTTGAAGCAACACATGGCACCGCTCCAAAATATGCTGGTCTGGATAAGGTAAATCCGGGATCATTAATTTTATCAGGTGTGATGATGTTTGAATACATGGGCTGGCAGGAAGCAGCGGATTTAATTGTAAAAGGTATACAAGGAGCAATAAGTAAGAAAAAAGTAACATACGATTTCGAACGTTTAATGGAAGGGGCAACATTGCTTAAATGTTCTGAATTTGGAGATGAAATTATATCTAATATGTAATTATCACTAAATTTAGACTTTGGAGTATTTGAACATATTTTCTAGAAACCATAAAATTATACACCTATGTTATCAAAAAAGATAGAGGATATTTTAAACGAACAGATAGAGAAAGAGGGTTACTCATCTAATCTCTATCTTGCAATGGCTATATGGGCAGAGACCAATGGCTATGCTGGAATTTCAAAATGGCTGTATGCTCAGGCAGAAGAGGAAAAATTGCATATGCTAAAGTTTATTCATTACATCAATGAACGCGGAGGCCATGCTGTTGTGCCTGCATTCAAACAACCCCCAAAGGATCAAAAGAGTATTAAAAGTATGTTTGAAGAGGTTTTTAAACATGAGCAATTTATTTCAGAATCTATCAATCAGATTGTAGCAGCCACTATTGCAGAGAATGATTTTACCACACAGAGCTGGGTACAATGGTTTGTAACGGAACAGATTGAAGAGGAAGCTCAGGTAAGTGAAATTCTGGATAAGTTAAATTTGTTGGGTGAGAATAATCTTTACCTTTTTGATAGAGACATTATGTCAATGAGAGCTGGTGGGGGTACGCCTGTAGCTTAGTGAATTTTACCAGTGATAATAAGTCCTTTTAAGGTCATTGAATATTAAACATTATAAATGCTTGTTGCAAATTAATTGTAACAAGCATTTATTATTGTATAAGAATTTTCCTGATTGTAACCTCCTTGTTGGTTGTTATCCTGACCAGATACATACCTTTTTGAGTTTCTTTAAGATTCAGTTCAGAGGAAAAAGGTGCATATACGTTTTTGTATTGTCTGCTATATATTTGCTTACCAGAAACATCAAGTACTTCAATATTCACTTTATTATCTGTCGGATTATCGATTTGAACCGTGAATTTCCCATCTGTTGGATTTGGAAATATAATTAGATTGGATTTATCCTGAGCATATGGTTCATTCTCAATGCCGGCAATTGAATAATCGTTAAGTTTAATAGTAAATATTCCTGTAATACCACCATAAGATCCATCTACCTGGAGCCACAATGTGTCACCAGTTTCAAATCCACTCAGACTTGAAATGGTGGCTGAATAATCGTATTTCCCAACAAAATCATCATTTGCAGCTAATAAAGTGTAATTATCATCAAGCAAATCCTGACATGAATTTGCCTTGTAAACAGCAATTTGGGTATCGAAACCTTCAGTTTCAATGGATATTTCAGCAATGTTTTCTGATACTACAAATTTAAACCAAACGCTATTATCAATTCTGGCTTCACCCTGGCACCAGCCTGTCTGGGAGTAGCATCCACCTGATGTACCAAGACCTTCAGGTGGCACAGGTTCATTAGCCTGGGGTGTACCGCATAAGTTTGAAAAGGGGCCATTTTCACCAAAATTTATCATTTTGGCTTCACATATATTATCTGGAGTACCTGTTATTTCAAGATCATATGATTCTGAACAGGTTCCATGACTTGCAATAATAGTAATAATCCCTTCCTGTAAATCAATAAGTGCAGTGTTCTCAGAGGTTTGAGTTGCTTGTCCTGGTGGATCAAATGACAAATTATAGTTACCAGTAATATATATCTCTCCTGATACTTCTGAACAATTAAAAAACTGTTTTGGAAATACTTCAAATTCTATATTTTCATTAACATTAATGAATTCGAAACAGGTATCATGATGGGCAATGCCTTCGTTATATGTAGTGATGCTAACATCTTTTAATCCGGTACTAACATATCTAACATACATGGTGTCATTATTGATCTCATCTGCAAGTAATGCATCAGCTCCAAAATCCCATTTGATGCTATCAAAGTCTTCAATATTACTTTGCAATGTAAACATTACATTAGCATTAAGACAAGCTTCAGTAATATTAGCTTTTATTGCATTTGCATATATATTAAAGGTATCAGGCATAGCCAATTTCCAGATTCCTCTCCCAAATGTTCCGGCATACAATGTGTTGTTATCTTCCTGCATTTCCAGTTCAGTAACAATTACATTAGGCAGATTGCCATTAAATTCTTCCCAACTATCCATGGCAGCATTACGATGATAAATCCCCAGGTCAGTTCCAAGATATAGCTGGTGGTTTGATTCTTTTTGATACAAAAGGCAGTTTGCAGGTACATTTGGCAGACCCTGCGAATAATTTACCCAGTTTGCGCCACCATCAGAAGAATAAAATACTTTATTATTTTCATCATACCCTGAAACACTGATCCATACTTTGTTTGGGTCAGTATCTGAAATTGTGATATCAGTAATCGCAAGTTGCGGGAGTCCAATACCGATTTCTGTCCATTGCTCACCCTCATTGTTAGTTTTCCAGATGCTGTTCCAATCAGACGCGTACACATATTGTTCATTAGAAGGTGCAATGCGGACAACAGTCATATTTTCGCCGGTAAAATCGGAAATTACTTCCCAGCTTGAACCGCCATCAACTGTTTTATAGATCTGATCGTATCCAATCAACAATTTTTTACTATAACTCCTGCTCATTACATAGGGTGTTACCCATGCTCCTGAAAGATCAGGAGAAGGTTTTATAGGTGAATATGTAAGGCCTCCATCAACAGATTTGTATATGCTGCCATAATAAATTGAGCTGTACAGGATGTCTGGATCAACAGGGTCAATAATACACTCCATTCCATCTGCACCATAAACTTCATTCCAGATTCCTTCTTTTAATACAAAAGTCCCATTGTCTTGATTTCCTGCCAATAACATATCATTCTCACTCTGGGAAACACTAATTTTATAACTCTGTAAGATTTCAAGTCCGTTACTTATATCTGTCCAGCTTAAACCATGATTAGAACTTACATACACACCACCATCGTTTCCACAATAAAGCCTTCCGTTGAGAGGGCTGAAGGCAAGCATATGTTGATCAGCATGAACATAATTGTAGCCTGAGCTAATCTGCCATAAACCTGATAGCATCCAGTTTATGCCTCCATCAATAGTTTTCCAAAGATTAACACCACCTACTAATATTACATCTGCATTTGTCGGCGAAACGGCTAGTGACAGATCATACCATCCTTGTCCTCCTTCATCAGTTCCGGCAGCGCTCCACCCAAGTAAATTCTTATCCTCTGTTTCCTGACCATATATAATCTGCCAGTTTACACCTTGATCAACAGATTTGTAAAGAGCATAGAATCCATCATCAAAATTATCACTGACAAGAGCAAAAACGGAGTTTGGTTCATGCGGTGTAACAGCAATTTCTATCCGGTTAAATTCTCCGGATTCATCAATGCCTTGCATACTAATAGCAAAATCATCACCTTCGTTTGTAGATCTGTATATATTAGCATTGCCAGAATAACTATAGGAAGTAGCGTAAATTACAGATGAATTCGAAGGGTGAAATTCCAAGTCTTTGAAATTTCCGCTCTCAACCAATGTATAATTACTCCATCCGTTTGTTGTTTTATATATTCCCTGGTTGGATGTAGTAATCATGGTATTGTGATTATCAGGGTTCATTAATAATCTTCTGAAATAGATGTTTTCTGCTGCATTAAGAGCTAGAGATGTAGGCTGCCATGTGTCTCCTCCATCTGTTGATTTTACAATTCCAATTCCATAAGTGTCTCCATGATCACCATCACCTGTAGCTATATAAATATTATCAGGAATAGCATAATCTACTACTATATCTGACACACCTATTGAAGATAACTGATCAGTTGTTGTACTCCATGAAATACCATCATCTTCACTTTTCCAAAAGCCGCCGGAAGGAGCTCCGGCATACAGGATGTTTGGATTATCAGGATGAAATGCGATGCAATTGATTCTTCCATTCCCTGTTTTGTTTTCTGTATCAATAGTATAAGGTGTAACAGAAGGGCCCAGATTTACCCATGTCGGCAAAGCTTTTCCAATGATTTTGTTGTTTATTTTATTCCAGAAGCCTTTTTGATATGCCAAATTGTCAATGTGTCCTGATGGATAAACCCGGGGTTCCATGAAATATTCCCATCGCCGAAATTGTTTATATCCTTTGCCTTTTTCAATTTTCTTATTGTGCCAGTAAGCATTAAAAGCTTCCTGTATTTCATAAAATGAAACATTTCCCTGGCTCTTCATATCGAACTGATCAATTGACTGCATCCATGGCTGAGTAAAGGATACAGACATCGATATTATTGATAATACAATTGTGCAAATAATTCTATTCATCCTTATAGTGTATTTTCACCTGTTGTGGAATAATAGTTCAAGTTATTTAATGTTTTGGAATATGGCAGGATCATCTGCAACAATAATAGTGAGATTTCTTTATATGATTATAATTTTTAATGAAATTGGTATGTTTGTTGATTGATTTCTGCTGGCCAATAACAATTATTCCATTAATTTTGTCACACTTCAATTAAGATTTCAGGCATGAGTACAATAAATAATATAATAGGTAAGCTTTTTGGTAATAAGGCAGATCGTGATATAAGAGAACTCACACCCTATTTGGAAAAAATAAAAGCAGAATATAGTTCAGTACAAAATGCTACCAATGATGAATTGCGAGAGAAAACGAAGGAAATTAAGAAATTTATCCAGGAGTTTATATCAACTGAGTTAAAGGAAATTGAAAGCCTTAAAGAGCAAGCTGAAAACAAAACAGATGATATTTCAGTGAAAGAAGGAATTTTCGAGGAAATAGATAAAATCGAAAAAACGATTGATGAGAAGATAGAGAAAGCTCTTGATGAAAAATTGCCTTTGGCATTTTCAATTGTAAAGGAAACGGCCCAGAGATTTAATGATAATGAATACCTTGAGGTAACTGCAAGTGACTTTGACCGCGATCTGGCTGCTATGCGTGATAATGTTGAGATTCATGGAGAAAAGGCAAGACATTACAACAAATGGATTGCCGGAGGAAATGAAGTGACATGGGATATGGTACATTATGATGTTCAGTTAATTGGCGGTGTTGTTTTGCATCAGGGTAAAATTGCTGAGATGGCTACAGGGGAAGGGAAAACGCTTGTTGCTACCCTGCCTGTATTTCTGAATGCTCTCTCAGGTCGCGGAGTGCATATTGTAACTGTTAACGACTACTTAGCAAAGCGTGATTCAGAGTGGATGGGACCTATTTTTGAATTTCATGGTTTGGTGGTTGATTGCATTGACAAACACCAGCCAAATTCTGCCGAAAGACGTAAAGCATATGAAGCAGATATAAGTTATGGGACAAACAATGAGTTTGGCTTTGATTATTTAAGGGACAATATGGCTATCAACTCACAGGATCTTGTTCAGAGAAAGCACAATTTCACCATTGTTGATGAGGTTGACTCAGTATTAATTGATGATGCCCGTACTCCCTTAATTATTTCAGGACCTGTTCCCAGGGGAGAAAACCAGGAATTTGAAGCGTATAGACCACGTGTTGAAAAACTTTTTAGTGAGCAGAGAAAACTTGTTACTGAAACTCTTGCTGAAGCAAAGAAATTAATTGCTGAGGGTGATAGAGAAAAAGGTGGATTTAAATTGCTACAGGCTTTCAAAGGATTGCCAAAGAATAAAGCCTTAATTAAGTTTTTGAGTGAAGAGGGAAATAAGGCACTTCTGCATAAAACGGAAAATTATTATATGCAGGAGAGTAGCAAGCATATGCACAAGGTGACAGATGATCTTTTCTTCGTTATTGAAGAACAGATGAACTCAGTTGACCTTACTGATAAGGGAACAGATACAATTACAGCATCGTCTGAAGATCCGAACTTCTTCATTATGCCCGACATTGGTACTGAGGTTGCTGAATTGGAGAAGTCGAATTTAACCTCAGAAGAGATATTAGTTAAAAAGGACAAGTTGATCCAGGATTATGCCATTAAATCTGAAAGAATTCATACAGTAAATCAGTTACTTAAAGCATATACCATGTTTGAGAATGATGTGGAATATGTTGTAATCGACAATAAGGTAAAGATTGTTGATGAGCAGACAGGACGTATTATGGAGGGCCGAAGATATTCTGATGGTTTGCATCAGGCCATCGAAGCTAAAGAAAATGTTAAAGTTGAGGCTGCTACTCAAACCTATGCAACCATTACTTTGCAAAACTATTTCAGAATGTACCATAAGCTTTCGGGTATGACTGGTACTGCCGAGACTGAAGCTGGAGAATTGTGGGATATTTACAAACTTGATGTTGTTGTTATTCCAACAAACAAACCAATTGTTCGTGATGACAGGGAAGATTTGATCTACAAAACAAAGCGTGAAAAATATAATGCTGTAAGTGATGAAATTGTGAACCTTGTTAAGAACGGACGTCCCTCATTGGTAGGGACGACTTCAGTAGAGGTTTCAGAGCTATTAAGCCGTATGCTTAAGATGAAAGGAGTAAAGCATAATGTTTTGAATGCAAAACTACACCAGAAAGAGGCGGATATTGTTGCTGAAGCTGGGAAGGCGGGTACTGTAACAATAGCTACCAACATGGCTGGTAGGGGTACTGATATTAAGCTTTCAGAAGAAGTTAGAAAAGCTGGTGGACTTGCCATTCTTGGCACTGAACGACATGAATCAAGGCGGGTTGACCGGCAGTTGAGAGGACGTAGCGGAAGGCAGGGAGACGTTGGATCTTCGCAGTTTTATGTTTGTCTTGAAGATGATCTGATGAGGCTATTTGGATCTGACAGGATTGCTGGCTTAATGGATCGTATGGGACTTAAGGAGGGAGAGGTAATTCAGCATAGCATGATTACAAAATCAATTGAACGTGCACAGAAAAAAGTTGAAGAAAACAATTTTGGCATTAGAAAGCGTCTACTGGAATATGATGATGTGATGAATTCGCAACGTGAAGTTATCTATGGAAAACGTCGTAACGCATTGTATGGAGACAGAGTATCAGTAGATATAGCAAACATGATGTATGATGTATGTGAAAGCCTCATTGATCAGTATTACCCAGATACAGTTTTTGAAGAATTCAATTTTGAGATAATCCGCATGCTTTCCATAGACAATCCAATCAGCGAGGAGGAGTATACAAAATTGAGTAACCAGGTAATGATCGAAAAACTCTATGAAGCTGCCCGTTCGGCATATATTAGAAAAACTGATGCTATCAGAGGAAAGGCTTCACCAATCATAAAGTCTGTATATGAAAAACAGGCTAAGGCCTACGAGAATATTCTTGTACCCATCACTGATGGTATGAGGACTTATAATATAATTACAAATCTCGAAAAGAATTATACTTCCGGATGCCAGGAACTCATCAAATCTTATGAGAAATCTCTTACCCTTGCTACCATTGATGAGAATTGGAAAGAACACCTTAGGGAACTGGATGATCTGAAACAATCAGTACAAAATGCCACATACGAACAAAAAGATCCATTACTGATTTACAAATTTGAATCTTTTGAACTTTTCAAAACTATAATTGATAAGATCAACAGAGAGGTTGTAAGCGTGTTAATGAAGGGGCAGTTGCCAGTGCAGGATCCAGATGAAGTAAAACGAAGTGAATCACCCCGACATGCTGATATGAGTAGCCTGCAAGCAAGGAAAAGTGATTTCAGATCTTCTTATGATCAGTCTGAGGCGAAAGGCAAACAACCACAAAAAGTGCAACCAGTGAGGGTTGACAAAAAAGTAGGAAGAAACGAACCCTGTCCTTGTGGAAGTGGTAAAAAATTCAAAAACTGTCATGGAAAAGTAGGTGTGGAAGCAGCCAATTAGTGAGGTGCTGTTTTGGGAATTGTATAGATTACATTTTAAAAACTTAAGCTTCAATTAATAGAAATATTTTTTAATTTGAAACTTATTATGCAATTCTATTTTAACTATTTTATAATTGTTGGATGCTAATTTTATAAAGTCTGGATAAGTTTATCGTATCATTGCATTATCTTATTAATAATATTTTGGATTCATGATAAAATATTATTTATTTATTGTATTCTTCTTCATTGCCACAAGCGTTTATTCACAGGGCGATCTTGATAAGATATTATATTTACGTATCGGATATTCTAAGCCTTCTCAAAAATATGGAGGAGTTGATGATGCCAATGCATGGAATGTAGTAAAAAGAAACGGCATTTGTGGTGAGGTAGGGCATATCTTTATTTTAAACAGTTTACCTCTTGCTGATAATTTGCGATTTGGAATAAATGTAGATTGGTTATCAGGTTATTATCACAGTCTAATGTCAGACCTTTACAAAAAAAGGTTTTTTGCAATTGGTTCAAAAGTTGGACCCTCTCTGTCATACAGTCCTGTAGATAAATTGGTTTTTGACACCTATATTAAGATAAATCCTGTTTGGGCTTCCTCTCTTATTGCATCAGAGGAGCATGTCGGTGCCGGAGAAGATTATCAATTCAATTTTGGCTTTTTTGGACTTGGATATTCATTTGGCATTAATGTTAGATACAAAATATTAATATTGGGTTTTGATTTTAATAAGTCATGGAGCAAGTTACAGCATTATAATGAGGATTCAAATAAATTAGATGGCACTTATGTAGGCAATGCAAGTGATCTTAATAAAGACAGAACTCCCATGCCATCTTATAATTTTTCTATTGGTTTGGCATTTTAGAGTTACAAAACTTATTATATTATTTGAGAGCCTCCTGAATTTTCTGAAGTTTTTTGCAGCTAACAACAATAAAAAACAAAAATTCAAGAATAATTTTTCAGATTTGCAAACAATAAGCTTTGGTTTACGTTTCATTAATAGCAAAGGCAAAATAAACCATTAAGAAGATATATATTTGCCAGCGCTTATTGGAAAGATGGATCAAAATACTAAATTTTTTTAATAGCTTATTATAAAATAAATCCTGTTTAGAGAAATTCTCCGTTTATATTTCCCATCAGTTAAAACATTATAAATATTCGCATTGGAAGTTTTAGTACATTTAGAAGCGATAGAAAATTACAATAAATAATATGCAGTTTGAAGAGTTCGGATTAAACGATCAATTACTTGAGGCCATCTCATACATGGGTTTTACCAAAGCAACTCCCATTCAGATTAGTACAATACCAGAAATATTGACAGGAAAAGATTTGATTGCCTGTGCACAAACAGGAACAGGAAAATCGGCAGCTTTTTTACTGCCAGTTCTTCACAAAATTAAAGAAAGAAAAAATACAGGAGTAGATACTTTGATTTTGGTGCCTACTCGTGAGCTTGCTGTGCAGATTGAGCAACAAATCAGAGGCTTTGCATATTTTGTATCTGTAAATTCTATCGCCATTTATGGAGGTGGAGATGGGAAAGGATGGGATCAGGAAAAGAAAGTACTGACGGAAGGAGCAGATATCGTAGTAGCAACCCCAGGAAAAATGATTAGTCACTTGAATATGGGGTATGTAGATTTTAAATCAGTTCAACACCTTATACTCGATGAAGCCGATCGTATGCTTGACATAGGCTTTCACGATGACATTATTAAAATAATTTCTTATTTACCAAAGAAACGGCAAACTCTAATGTTTAGCGCTACTATGGCTCCAAAAATCCGATCTCTTGCGAAGAAGATTTTAACTGATCCGAATGAGATTAGTACTTCCATTTCAAAACCTCCTGAAGGAGTTTTGCAAGCGGTTTACCTTACGCATAACAATCAAAAAATTCCTTTGATCCAAAAGTTAATAAAGGACAAACCCGAATACCAGAGTATTTTAATATTTACCTCCACAAAGAAGAATGTTTCTGAAATTGCACGAACATTAAAAAAGTCTTCCGGCAATGTACAAGGTATATCATCCGATCTTGAACAAAAGGACAGGGAAGAGGTACTATCGCAATTCAAAGCAAGGAATACACGTATATTAGTGGCTACAGATGTGATGAGCAGAGGAATAGATATCAAGGATATTAACCTGATTATTAATTATGACGCGCCAAAAGATGCGGAAGATTATGTTCACAGAGTTGGACGTACAGCAAGGGCTGATCAAACAGGAGTAGCCATTACACTGGTTAACGAAGAAGATATGTTTCGTTTGCACCGGATCGAAGAATTGATAGAATCAAGCATAATAAAATTAGCTTTACCACCAGAGTTGGGAGAGGGGCCAGTCTGGAATCCAAATGCCAGGAAAAAATACCCGGGAAAAAATTTCAGAAACAATAGAAATCCAAAGTACAGGAAGAATTTTAAAAAAAGAAAATAGTAAATTCAAACAAGAGGCTTTCCAAAAAGTTAATTTTCAGCCACCAAGGCACAAAGACACGAAAACCCACAAAATAATAATTTACTGATAACTAAATTTTTGTTTCTTTGAGACTTTGAGATTTTGTGGCATTTTGTTGAATAGTTGACTTTTTGGATACATTCAATCTATTTAAAATCATTCTTTATCACCCAGTGTGATAAGAATATTTTTCAGCTTTGATGCAAGTTCTTCACTCGCAGCTACAAGGGGCAGACGAACCTCTCTGCCGCATAATCCCAGTTGTTCCAGTGCAGTTTTAATTCCAGCCGGACTGCCTTCTTCAAAAAGTACCACATAATACTCATGAAGTAGTTTATGAATTTTTTCCGCTTCATCATAATTGTTGTTCAACGCAGTTTGCACAAGCTTTGAAAAAAGCCGAGGATGAGAATTTGCCAGAACTGATATTACACCTGATCCGCCTTCCCGGATAATTTTTAGAGTAGCAGCATCATCTCCTGAGATAAGCTGGAAATGAGCAGGTGCATCCTTTATGATCTGTTTGATCTGCTCAAAGTTGCCGGAAGCCTCTTTTACACCAATAATATTGTTATGATCTGTGGCAAGTCTTAAAACTGTTTCAGCATCAATATTCGAAGCAGTACGTCCGGGAACATTATATAGAATTACAGGTATTGGACTAGCATTTGCAACAGCTGAAAAATGCTCATATAAGCCCTGCTGGGTAGGTTTGTTGTAATATGGCGCTACTGAAAGAACCGCGCTTATTCCTTCGAAATTTGCAGATTGAATACGTTTTACAAGTTCCATTGTATCGTTCCCCCCCATACCAACAATAAGGGGAACGCGATTATTATTAATCTTAATAATTTCTGCTACAATTTCATTCTTTTCATCGTTTGAAAGTGTTGCACTTTCGCCGGTAGTTCCAAGTACAACGATAAAATCAACACCACCATCAATTACATGATTTGTAACTTTTTCAAGGGCTTTAAAATCTATAGACTTGTTTATTTGAAAGGGAGTAACAAGAGCTACTCCGGTTCCGGTAAATCCTTCTGTCATTCTGTTAATTTTTGATTAGAGAAAGGTAGTGCAATAATTGTGTGATCAGAAAATTGAGTTGCATTTCTGTCTGTGCTTTAACATTTACAATTTTTTCCATTTCCTTGTTTCTGTATCGCACATTTACAGTGTCCTTATTTATTTCAAATTTGAGGTTTTTCATGGCCTCTTTTTCCTTTTCAATATCAATCATCAAATCAAGGTATTCATTGCCTTCAGTATATCTTCCTACTTTAAACCTGGCTTTTGACAAAGCAACAATATATTGAATAGGATAGGGGTCATCAAGACTCAAATTAATTAAAATATGGAATTTATTTTTAATAAAGGAATTCACAGTCTCATCAATTGGTTTATAATACCAGTTCAATTGCTTATGAGTAAAAAATTCAAATCCTTTACGATACAGATAGTGATCAATCAGGTTTTTACTATCCACATATCCCAATACATCAATCTTGCTTTTTTTATTGGATAAATTTTTCACCATCTCTTTCACAATCTCAAAACTTATTTGATGTGTAGCATTGAAAAGAATACCAATGGTCTTGGCATTGTCAATATTGCATGCCTTTACCTCTCGCTTATTTTTGCGAAGATAAGATTGAATAATTCGTCTCCCGAAATATGCCCTGGTATTTTCAATAAATTTCATGCTGCAAGTTTAAAAAAAACCTTGGATATATCACCATTTAAGGTTTTGCTTAGAATAATATTTCTTCAAATGCTAATAAAAAAAATCTTTAAGCCTGTAAGCAAAGTTAATAAGTAGAATATTCTTATCTTACTTTTGCTCTATCAATTGTAAATTATTCTTTAATAAGTTGTAAAAACTCATTTTCTGAGATTATAAGAACATTAAGTTTGTGAGCTTTTTCTAACTTACTGGGACCAATGTTTTTCCCGGCAACCAGGTAGTCTGTTTTTGCAGATATTGAACTTACATTTTTACCCCCATGTTGTTCAATCATCTCTTTGATTTCTTCTCTGGAATGTTCACTGAAAACACCTGAAATAATTAACGATTTGCCAGAAAGAGCTGTTCCCTTATTTTTACTAATTTTTGATTTGAATTGTAAACCATTTTCTTTCAGTCGGTTGATACATTCAATATTTTTCTCAACAGAAAAGTAATCAACAACACTTCTTGCAATACGCTCTCCAATTTCATTTACAGCAATAAGCTCTTCAAGGGAGGCGTTCTCAATGTCTTCAATTGATTTGAACTGTTCAGCCAGAGTTTTTGCAACAGTTTCACCCACATACCTGATTCCCAGAGCATAGAGCACCCGGTGAAAAGGAACATTTACAGAGTTTGCAATACTCTCAATAAGGTTATCAGTTGATTTTTCTGCAAATCGTTCCAGGTTTATCAATTGATCCTTTTTCAAGGAATAAAAATCTGCTACATTATTTAGTAAACCCTGATCGTATAATTGGGCAACGGTTGCTTCGGCAAGACCAATATCCATAGCTTTTCGAGAAACAAAATGGATCAGTTTACCTTTGATCTGAGGGGAACATCCACTTTCGTTAGGACAATAATGTTTTGCTTCTCCTTCAATGCGGATAAGTCTGGTGCCGCATTCAGGGCAATTCTCAATGTATTCCAGTGGCTTTGAATCTGGATTGCGCCTGGCTTTATCAATTCCTACAACCTTGGGAATAATTTCACCCCCCTTTTCTATATAGACAAAATCGTTTATCCTGATGTCTAATAGGGCAATCTGATCAGCATTGTGCAAAGAAGCTCTTTTAACAGTTGTACCTGCAAGCAATACAGGTGTAAGATTTGCAACAGGTGTAATGGCTCCTGTACGGCCCACCTGGAAATCAACAGAAATAAGTTGCGTCAGGGCCTGTTCGGCCTTAAACTTATAGGCAGTTGCCCAGCGAGGTGATTTGGCAGTAACCCCAAGCTGTTGCTGTTGATAAAATGAATTTATCTTTATTACAATTCCATCAATATCAAAAGGCAATTCCTTACGTTTCTTCTCCCATTTATTTACAAAATCAAGAACAGCATCGATAGACTTTGTTTTTTCTATGTGCTGAGTTATTTTAAATCCCCAATCTTTTGCTTTCATCAGATTTTCAAAATGTGACTCATATGGAAGAGATTCTCCTATTATTGAGTAAAAAAAGCAATCAAGAGGACGCTTTGCAACAAGTGATGAGTTTTGCATTTTAAGAGTACCTGAAGCAGCATTGCGAGGATTAGCAAATGGCTGTTCCCCCTTAGCTAGTCTTTTTTCATTCATTTTATTGAAACCTTCATGGGGGAGAAGAATTTCTCCTCTGATCTCAAATATATCGGGAAAATCATTTCCCCGTAATGTCAATGGAATGCTTTTTATCGTTTTAACATTTGCAGTCACCTCATCACCTTTTTCCCCGTCCCCCCTTGTTACTGCTCTCACGAGCTGTCCTTCTTCATACCTTAAACTGATGGATAAGCCATCATACTTTAATTCGCATATGTATTCATAAGGCTCATCTACAATTTTCTTATTTCTTGTTTCAAAATCTTTCAACTCTTCAAGGGAATAAGTATTCCCCAGTGAAAGCATTGGATATGTATGTGTAACCTGCTGAAAATCTTTGTTAATATCGCTCCCAACACGTTGTGATGGAGAATTCAAATCTGCATATTCGGGATATTTCGTTTCAAGTTCAATCAATTCATGCATTAGTTGATCGTATTCAAAATCGCTTACAGAAGGTTGTGAAAGCACATAATATCGATAATTATGATCGTCGAGAGCCTTTCTTAACTTTTCAATCCGATGTTTAATGTCCTGGTTTGAATCCATTGATCTTGGTAATGCGAAATATTCCTGGGTAAATATAATTATTAGTTGAAAGTAAAAGGAATTTTTTTGGGCCCGCAATTAAACCTTTTGTATTTTAACAAGTCAAAGATGCGATAACAAACAAACAGGTCTTTTGACCTTCAATTTCAAGAAGATTCAATAAATTCGTTTTTAGAAGCCTGTTTTTAAAACTTTATATTATGTGGCGATTTATATTATTAATTCTGGTTTCATTTTGTTTTAGTCCAGGTATTTCCGCGCAGGAAAGTGGCCAAAACAAAGGACAAGAAAAGGATGTAAGTAAAATGATTTTGCGTGGAAACACGCGCGACAAAATGATGGTTTGTCGAAATAACAATCATCAGATGATGCACCAACAGCGCAGGCATGAAATGATTAAAATGAATCAGATGCATATGCAGCGAAGGATGCAGATGAACAATCAACGCCGAATGATGCGCCAGCAAAGATTGCACCAGCAAAGATTGCAGCAACAGAGGATTCACAGACAAATGAATCAGCAGGGAACCGGTAGAGGACGTTAGTCTTATCAAAAATTTTTACCTATGAAAAAACTTACATTATTATTTGTATGTGTTGGCTTGATGCTTGCTTTTGCACAGGCACAGGAAACTGTTGACAAGAATATAAATAAAGGACTTGAGCTGTACGATGCTGAAAAATACAAAGAAGCAGAAGAGGTGTTTGAATCTTCTTTAAAAGAGGATCCGGATAATGCAGATCTATTGTTCTACCTGGCAAATTCTCAGTTGGCACAATTTGAAAGTGAAAAGGCCATTAAAAACTATAACAAAGTAATAGAAATGGATGGCCGGCATATTGATGCTATTTTCAATCGCAGCAATGCAAATTACGAATTGGAAAAATACACTAAAGCTATAAATGACCTGGATAGAGTAATTGAACTTGATTCGATGTTCACTGATGCTTATTCAATCAGGGGCAGCGCATTATTTAACCTGGAAAAGTATGATCAATCGCTGACTGATTTTAATAAAACAATAGCGCATGATTCAACCAGTGCTTCGAATTATTATGATAGGGGAAATTGCAGGTTTATGCTGGAACAATATGTATTGGCAAAGGATGACTTCACAAAAGCCATACTATTCAACCCTGATGAATCGGACTATTATTTCAATCGTGCATTGACAAATTTCTATCTTGAGTTGAATACCGATGCCTGCGAGGATCTCGAAAAAGCAGCATCAATGGGGGACGAAGAAGCAACAGATTTTTTGAATGAGTTGTGTACTGATTGAACTATTTAATCATCTAAGATCTGGATCTTTTCACCTGGTACGTAGTTGTTTAGGTGGACAATGAATTTATCGATTTGTTGTCTGTTTTTTAATAACATTTCATATATCCTTGTCTTTTCCTTGTATATGAATATTAAAAAATTTCCGGTTTCATATTTATTACTACCCCAAAGACTTTTTCTGTTATTACTCTTGTAGTGGTTTAAGAATACCCTCGTATTTTTCATATCTTTTATACGATATACCATTATTTGTTTGCCCATTTTGACTGATAATTCGCTATCCTGCACAAGAATTTTTCCCAATTCCTCGTATTTCTTTGAGAAAATAAAGAATAGAATAAATAGAAACTGCGATAGAAGTGTGATAATCAGAATAAGTTCCAGGATTTTATAATCCATCACCAACAGCAAATCAGAACTTAATAGAATAATAGTTATTAGGATAAATGCAGTAATAACCGAAAATAAAATGATTTTGGGTCTGAGTGTACTTTTTGTATGTATTAGAGGAATTACCATTTTATAGTATTATAAATTCATTTCTTTAAGCAGAATTAAGCCATTACAGAGTTATTTCAACTCTCATTTAATTATACGGAATATTTTGTTAAATAGTTATATAGCAACATTATCAGAAGAGGAAAACTATCAACAATTAATTTTTTTATAATATTATTTTGCATCTACGAAAAGTTTCGTATATATTTGTACGACAAACATCGTAGATTACATATGACTATCAGGAAAAACATTGAACCAACAGGAGCGGAGCTGGAAATTCTGAGTATCTTATGGGATAAGCAGCCGCTAACTGTCAGAGAAATTCATGAAAAGTTAAGCTCTAAAAAAGATGTAGGGTATACCACTACACTTAAAATTATGCAGAACATGACCACAAAAGGTCTGCTTGAGAGGGAGCTAAAAGGAAAGAGTCATCTCTATACTCCGGCATATGAGATGGAAGAGACTCGTGAGAATTTACTGAATCGATTTTTGGATAAGGCATTTGGTGGTTCAGCCTCCAGTCTTGTAATGCAGCTCCTTGGAAACAGCAAAACATCCGAAAAAGAACTGGAAGAGATAAAGAAAGTAATTGATCAGATAGAAAAGAACAAATAAAAATGGATATTGCTAACTCTATATTCGGAAGGGAAATAACTGAAGCCATTGGATGGTTTATCGTTCATTCTTTATGGCAGGGTGTTTTAATAGCCCTATTGCTCCTTTGTACCTTACTAGTATTGAAACGAGCTTCTTCCCGATTAAGGTATTATCTTTCATTTGTTGCACTTCTTATGTTGGTAAGCTTTTCAGCTATTACATTTCAAAAGGCGTTGGTTTATGCAAGAGAAAAAGTAGAATTAAAGCAGTCGATAATTAGCAATCCTGATTATTTAGCGGATTTTATTAAAGAAAATGGGCTTAACAATGCAGATGAGTCAACATCTAAAGCAAATGCCAGTTTCAATTTGAAAAGGGCTGTAAGAAGGACTGAAATTCAGAAGCATTTTCCATGGATCGTGAGTATTTGGTTTTTTGGTTTGCTATTTTACTTTCTGAAAATTCTGATTGGTCTTATTAACCATTATCGATTGATACGATTTGGAAGAGAAACCATTAGTAATAAATGGATTGCAAGCTTACGGGATTTCACAGCCCAGTTGAAAATTAAAAAGGAAATTGGCATATTTCTTTCTTCAAAGATTGCCTTGCCTTTGACAACAGGATTTTTAAAACCGGTTATCCTGATTCCTGCCAGCTTGTTATCAGGTTTAAGTCAGGAGCAACTTGAAGCAATAATTGCCCATGAACTTGCACATATAAAAAGAAACGACTACATCATTAACATTCTTCAAACATTGATTGAAACCATTTTTTTCTTTCATCCCGCTGTATGGTACATTTCTTCACAAATTAGAAAAGAAAGAGAAAACGCATGCGATGACATTGCAATTGAGCTAACCAATGATAAGCTTAATTATGCCAAAGCCCTTGCAATGGCGCAAGAATTTGTTCTTAATCATGGAAGCTTTGCCATGGCTTTTTCTCCATTCAGACATACTTTATTGCAACGCATTAAACGACTAAATACCAAAATAAGCATGAAAACAAAATTGAATGAAAAACTTATGGCCGGACTTATTATATTGGGCGGCTTTGTATTCTTGTCTTTTATTATCGACGGGAATACCAATCAATTCAAGCACAACTTGAATAGGAGTGAAGCAAGCATTGACTCTACTTTAAAGTCCAATAAAATTGTCATTAAGAAAACTACTATCGACGATTCTGGTAATAAAGTGTCGACGGAAAGGGTTTACAAGCCAGATATGACTGAATTAGATTCTTTAGTTACTGCCCTGGAAGAACACGGAAAAATGTCAAAAGAACTTGAGAAAGTAGTTGAATTGGCAATACTTGATGATGACGACCTTTTCTCAGAAGAGATATTCAATAGTCTTCATGTAGCACTGGAAGACCTGGATATACAGATGATTGTATCTGATGCCATGGAAGCCGCAAAAATGGGTATGATGGCAGCAGAAGATGCTCTTAAGGATGAAAAAATCCATCTTAGGATATGTGAATCAATTGATAAAGAATTTTCAGATTCTTTAAATGAGCACACACAATTGATAGTTAAGGAAGCTTTAGCTGAGGCTTGTAAGGAGTTAGAAGATCTGGATATAAATATTGTAATTGCCGATGCACTTGAAGAAGCAAACAAGGCACTTCAGGATCTGGATATTGATGTCATTATTACTGAAGCTCTTGAAGAGGCTCAGGAAGAAATGGACACTGAACGTAGACATATTGTGAAAATAAGAAAAGAGCTTGATGAGGATAATTTGGATCTGGAAGTACAGGAACAGAAATTAATTGAAAAAGAGGAAGTTTTGAAACAGGAACTGGAAGAACTCGAGAAAGAAATTAAAGATTTGAAGAAGAAGCAGAAAGAAGAAGCAAAGGATAATTAAGCTTTGATTTTCAGAAAAGATGAATGATTTTTTTAGCCCATCGTAGGAAGGTGGGCTATGAAAAAAAACAATGGATAAGTTGCTGAGTTAATTGGAATGATTGAAACTTCTATTTTTTTCTTTCATACTTCACATACTCAAAGTTGATTTTGGGAAGTGAGTATCCCAAAGCCTGTCCGGTTTCCAGCCCATCTTCATCCCATTCTTCGTAAAACCATTTTACTTTTAGCTTTTTTACATATTCACTTGCTCCGAGCTTATGAAGAAGCTCAAGTAATTTTTTTGCAGAAGAGGTATTAATGTACTCAATTATCAGATCAAGATCTACTTCTTCAGCCCGAAGTTCCAATATCCAGTTAATTATGGGGTCAAAAAACTCTTTTGCATTTTCAGCATGAGCATTTCCTGCCATCACAAGCTTTCCACTGGAATAAAATTCAACAAGTGGGGTATTTTTTGTTGGTTCAATTTGCAAATCTTTCATGTGCGAATCTAAAATTTATTTTCGTTTTGGTTTACTTCTAATTATTTTAACGAAAATAACACAATTTGGATACGTTCTCAACAAGTTTTTTAGTTACTTATTAATATTCAGGTTCCTGATAATTGATTTCTATTCCTTATTCCAACGAGTGCTTTTTGAGATGTATATTTTTATTTGGTAACATTTTGTAAGTATTTGGAAGTCTTTTAATAATTTCAATTACAAGCCAGACATTTTATTTAAATTGATTCTAAAAAAATGTCATTGCAATACAATTTCAGTAAAATTTCAGTTCAAAAAAAAAATATACCATAAATTGAAATCGAAATTGAACATTAACAAAACCAAAAACATGAAAAACAAGAAAAAGATTTCAAATAACAGGAGAAGCTTTATTAAGAAAGGGATGGCCGGAATAGCCGGCCTAACTGTTTTTCCTTCCCTGAAAAGTTCTTCAGTTCCAGCTGCTGAAACAGGTGCTCTAGAGGAGAACAAGATGATTTATCGTACACTTGGGAAAACCGGTTACAAAGTACCAATTGTAAGCATGGGTAGTTCAACAAATGAATACATCATTAAGGCAGCCATTAAAAGAGGAATAGTGCTTATTGACACAGCTTACATTTATGGAAAAGGGCTTGATGAGACTACCATAGGTATAGCACTGACAGGAGTGCCAAGAGATTCGTTTGTTATAGCATCAAAAGTATATGGTATGCGCGACGGCGAAACTGGTATGCCTTTAGATAACGTTACTCCCGAAGAGTTTAAGGCCAGTTTCAGGGAAAATGTAGAAACAAGTCTGAAAAGATTACGTCTTGATTGTATGGACATTCTTTATTTGCATGCTGCTGATAATCCGGATTTGGTAAAAATGGACATGGTGAAAGAGGTAATGATGGAAATGAAGAATGAAGGCAAGACCAAATTCCTTGGCGTATCCACTCATACAAATTCTGTCATTTATGCTATAGTTGATGAAGGAATTTATGATGTAATACTTGCGGCTTATAATTTCAGAGATGAAGAGAAAGGAGAAACCCGAAAAGCAATCAAGTATGCTGCTGATGCAGGTTGTGGTGTTGTTGGGATGAAATCGCTGGGAGGCGTATTCTGGGACGAGGAAAGAAAGCAACGAATCAATCAGAAGGCTGCTGCAAAGTGGATTATGCAGGATGAAAATGTTCATACAACCATTTTTACCATCAATAGTTTTGATCAGCTTGAAACCTACCTCTCACTGATGAATAATCCGGAGTTAACTCCTGAGGATAGAAAAGAACTTCGATTGGACAAGAAAGAAGTAACTATCGGAATGTATTGCAACCAGTGTGAAGAATGCATCCCACAATGTCCTTATGGAATGGATGTACCAAAACTTATGAGATCTTATATGTATGCCTATGCTTATAAGAAACCAGCCAAAGCAAAAGAAACTCTTGAACTGTTGCACACCGAAAAATTACTTTGTGGTGATTGTAAGGGAGGTTGCACTATTCAATGTCCAATGGGCTTTGATGTTCAGAAAAAGATAAAAGACATAATTCGCGTTAAGAATGTGCCGGATGATTTCCTGGCATAACTGAATTTTAAACAATCATTAGGACAAACAAATTAATCATTACTATTTTTCACAGGATTTTATAAAACAATAAATCCATGAATGTATCAAATAAGTTATATCTAACTGCTGTTAGTATTTTTTGTTTTTCTGCTTTTGCAAATGCAGAACCAAAGGAAGATATGTCAAAATATTTTCCTGAAGTTTCCGGCTTTATTAAAAAAGGGGAACCGGTCATGTATAATCCTGATAACTTATACAATATAATAGACGGTGCCGCGGATGTTTACCTGAATTATGAGTTCAAAGAGCTCGCTACCCTAACCTATGAAAAAGGTGAAGAACAATCATTCATCATTGAAATTTATTATCATAAAGATCCAAATTACGGATTTGGAATATATAGCCATGAAAGAGTTTACGGTGTATCAAATTATGTTAATGTAGGAGTGCAGGGCTATTATGAAGAGGGTATTCTGAACTTTCTGAAAGGATGTTATTATGTAAAAATGAGAGGCTATAACCTTGAAAATGAAGAAACTTTGCTTCTTGATATTGCCAAACAAATAGATGCTTTGTTGCCGGGAAGTAACAAATTTCCGGAAACAATGGATGAACTCCCTATTATAAACAGAACTTTAAATCGGGAACGTTTTGTTCCAAAAGACTTTTTAGGATATTCATTTTTTAAGATGGCATATACAGCAGGTTACTACACACCTGAATTTCCAACGGGCTATAGCTTTTTTATTATGCAGGGTGAATCGCCTGAAGATTGTATGAACATGTTGCTTGAGTACAGGAAATCCCTAAAATTACCTGAAGAAGAAATAGCGGAAGGCATTTATATGTTTGAAGATCCTTACTACGGGACTATGGGGATTCAATGGGAGGGAAGTCGTATCAAAGGAATGTATGGTGCAGATGATGAAGGATACATCAAAGAGCAATTTAAATTTGATCGTAAAGATTATATATTAAAAATTGATGAATCAAATGTTTCTTATAAAAAAATTGTTTCTTCATCTTCAGATGAGAATTATCGCCTTGCTCCGGAATCTGCTGTTGATGGAAATCTCATGACTCGGTGGTCAAGTGCATGGAGCGACCCTCAGTGGATTAGTGTGGACCTTGGTGAAGAGTATAACATTGATAAAATAAAATTATTCTGGGAAGGTGCTTATGCTAAATCCTATACAATACAGGTTTCAGTAGATGGCGAGAACTGGACAGAAGTCTTCGCAACAGAAGAAAGCGACGGGGAGGTGGATGAGATAAGTATTGAACCAGTTTCTGCAAAATTTGTACGACTTAAGGGTTTGGTAAGAGCTTCAGAGTATGGCTATTCCCTGTATGAATTTCAGGTGTTTAAGGTGATGTAGATTGTAATTTCTGTAATAATACAATTATAAATCCCGGCAATGCAAACTGCATTGCCGGGATTTTTTTGATTGTATGCAGTCATAATTATCAGTGGAAACAATTACTAGTAGGCATTGGCGGATGCTACTTAAATGCATAGGCGTAAATACCCAAATTGACTGATAAACAGAATATTTGGCAGGGAATATGCATTTGTATGCACACAAACTAACTGGGGTAATAAAATGGAAAATAAGGTTAATAATTTTACGAAAACCCTTATGAAACAAAACAAAACTTTAGGCAATTTGAGCAGATTGATACTATTTCTGGCTTGGACCGAGGTAATTCTTGCATCCATACTTGCCATATATACATACAAAAATTCACAGATTTTTGGAGAGGCTTTAAGTATTATACTTTATGGATTGGCCGGATTTGTTATTGTCTTTGCATTAGGAAAAAACCTGGCGCTGCTTATTGATATTAGAAAGCATCAGGAACAGGATTATACCAAAGTTTCTGTTGATAGTTATGCCTATCGAGAGCTGATGCTAAATAAACTTCGTGATCTTATTGAAAGGCAGAAGAAAAGTCTTTTCAGAAGAAAATACAAGGATGGAATAATATCAATATTGAATGTCTTAGTTCCTTCGCGACAAGATGCTATTGAAATAATTGATATCTATAGAGGGAAGTATCGCAAAAACATAATAAGTGAACTGGAGGGGCTTACAAGCTCACACGAATTGAAGATGGAATATTTGAAGAAGTTTGTAAATTATGGACTTGTAGAGGAAGAATATCTTCACAAACTGGTAGAGGATTAAATAGACAGTGAATAGAAAATAAGGAGGGCGAAAGGTATCTCATAAAACATTTCTAATCCCCTGACTATATTCTAATTTCACCAACTCCTGCATACTTGTTTGGTGGAGTTTTTTTTGATATTCTTTTTTACATTAATAAAACAATCTTCCAAACTAACTACTAACTACTAATAACAGTCCTCTCTCATTCAAAGCTTGGCTGAGGTCCAATTTTCGGGCAAGGTACAGCTCCCTTAATATCGCAATGAATAGTATATAGTAAACCAAGCCGGAGATTAGGCTCAATACCTATTGCATTTAAGCGAAATTCCAGGAATGGACGGAAGCAGGTATGCCTTGTAACTCCAATGCCTCCTTCAACAGCAACATTCGAATATTCTTCTCCGCTATCAGAATCATCCCGGATGTTCCATGCTCTGTAAGAAGCATTGATTAATGCATAGAATATCCATTTTCTGTGTTTATAAACACCCAGATGTATACTAGAGCCTACATAGAAATCAGTTACCCTGTTAAAGGATGGGAAGAATGAAAGTTGTGGAACAATACTTAATCCTTCAAGCCACTCAACGCGTTCAACAGGAAATTCCCCTCTTAATCCAATACCAAAGCCCTTGGTTTTGAAATTATATATGGCTGAACCTCCAAGACTGTATTCCTGTGCATTGATTGATAAGAAGGAAGATAAAAGCAGTAAAACAAGGACTGAGCTTAATTTGGTTTTCTTCATTTGAAAAAAGCAGTTTGGTTACACATACTAACGCAAGTATTCGGGTATTAATTGTTTTGAATGATAATTCAGTAGTAAATACTATGAACATTCCTGCGAAAGCAGTAATCCAGATGATATTTGTAGCGAAAACAGGATTTCTTGTCAAGCAAGGTATGTTGATACATTCAAATCAACATCAGGTCTATCTTTTCATTGTGTTTCTCTTTTTTCCTATATTGGGGAAACATATTATTCTGTATTTTTTATACTATCATAATATTTTTTCATAACATACCATGCCTTCTTTTTTTCTCCTTTGTCTGAAAGCAAACCTTTACGATTCCATCCCCTCTGATAAACCGGGTGCATTCGTCCACTAGATCTAAAATCGACTAGTATCCAGGGGCTCACCCCAATAAGATTTGGTACATGTTCAAACATTTCTACCTGTTTGATGTATATATTTTCCTGGTATTCTTCGTTCCACCATGCAGCTTCATCGGCAGGACCTTCATGATTTCCATACAACGCCTCTCCACCGAACTCTGAAATGAACACAGGTTTATCTTTGCATATCAATTTCCATTTTGTCTCATCAGGATTGCCTTGCCAGGGCACATACCAACCGAGGTATTCATTGAGAGAAATAATATCGAAATGTTTATAAATGGTATCCCAGACATTAATTATGTTGTTCTCATATCCCTGTGTGCAAAGAACTGTAGTAGTTAACCTGGTAGAGTCTGTTTTTTTACAATCATTAACCAATTTTACAAGAGCATTGTCGCGATTTTCTGTAAAATGCCAGGTTTCATTTGCTAAGCTCCAGATCATAATTCCACAGCGATTCTGATCGCGCTTAATCATTTCTCGCATCATTAAATCCATTTTCTCCACCAAGCCAGGGGCAGAGAACTCTATATGCTGGTATACGGGAATCTCAGACCAAATCATAAGCCCCATTTTCTCAGCCATTTTTACCATATATTCATTATGGGGGTAATGTGCTAAACGTACCATATTGCAGCCAAGCTCCTTTACCCAGGTTAAAAGTAATAATGCATCAGATTCATTAAATGCTTTAGCTGCCCGAATAGGATTTTCTTCGTGAATATTAACAGCCTTAAAAAATACGGGCTTTCCATTCAGCAGAACATGCGGGCCCTGAACTTCGATAGTTCTGAATCCAATGTCATCTGTAACTGTGTCAGATTCACATTGCACAGTTACTTTGTAAAGTTTTGGATTCGCTGGGCTCCAAAGTTGAAACTTCGACTTAAAACTTACAACTGCGATACCTTCACTATTGGTCTTTGTTTCATAAATTATATTCAATTCAGGGATTTGAATTATCACATTTTGCTGAATTTCATCTCCTTCAATTTTCACCCAACCAAGTATTTCATCGCTTGAATTTTTTTGCAATTGAACTAAATAATCGTCTATGTATGATCTGTTGGTTACAATCAGATTTACATCGCGGGTGATACCACCATAATTGAACCAGTCGTACCCAAGTCCTGGCAGACCATCTTTCTGACGGTGATTATCAACCTTTACCACTATGCGATTTTCACCTTCCTTTACCTGGTTGGTTATTTCGAATTGGAAAGGAGTGAAGCCACCCTCGTGACTTCCAATATGTTCCCCATTCAGATAAACATCAGCCATATAATTAACTGCTCCAAAATGCAGAAATAATCTTTTGTTCATGTTTCTTTCATAGGTAAAAGCTTTTTTATACCAAACAGTACCTTCCAGAAGAGCCAACTCTGGAAGTTGGGTGTTAAAATCGCCAGGTACTTTTAATACCGGGCCTCCTTCAAATGAGTATTCAAAAAAGTCAGTTTTTTTCTCAGGCTTCTTTTCTTTCCATACCTCTCGCCAGTTACCAATGCCAGTTGGATCAATAATTGCCTGCCATTTTCCATTCAGACAGATGCAATTTCTGGATGAGACATTTGTCATGGCACTCTGTGCATTAGTAGTCGTATAATTTGTGAAGACAAAAAAGAAAAGTAATAGAATGTGAATTTTTCTACTCATACCAATATATTTAGCGATTTTTTTGATCTTTCTCAACTATTGAAGTACCGATAATAAATGATCCAAAGGCTGCAAATGGACTTACTTCTTTGGTTTGGGAAACATAATCGACATAAGTATTCTGAATGCCAATGCTGCTGCAATCAATCAAATCGAGGTAGCCCTGTTCATTTTTACGGACCTTAGCAATGATTCCGTTATAGGCTTTTTTCACCACTGGTTTGTACTCAGATTTGGAGATATATCCCTTATCAATAGATTTTTGCAGTAGATATATAAACATTCCTGTGCCAGATGTTTCATTCCAGTTGTCTGGTTCGTTACACCTGTCAACAACCTGACACCACATGCCTGTTTCCTGATCCTGTGTATTCTTTAATCCTGCACATAATTTCAGCAGAATATTCATTAGTTTTTCTCTTCCGGAATGATTTTCAGGAAGATAATCAAATACATCGGCTATCAGTACTGCATACCACCCCAGGCCTTCACTCCACACTTCGGAGGCAAGTCCGGTAGTTTTATCTGCCCAACTTGCTGTTTTACTTTCATTCCAACCATGCAGCAGAAGGCCATTTTCTTTTTGACATAATGCAGCAATTAGAGTCATTTGCTGAACTACCTCATCAAAGGCATATTGACTGTCGTCAATCGATTTTCCATAACGCGCAAGAAAAATCTGACCCATGAAAACGCCATCAACCCAAACCTGATCTCTGGCCCATTCTCTGGTAGCATGCCAAAAAAGGTCATTGCCTGCACGGGGATATCCTTCAAAGCCATTGCGAATTGTTGTTGCTGCATTCTTGTATTTCACCAATCCTGTTTGCTCATACATAAATAATATGGCATAACCGGGCAGAAAATTATCCAGAGCATCATTCTGAAAATCTGGCACATTGCCATAATCATCAACCTGCTGGTCAACATATTTTTTCAGATATTTGAAATATGTTGAATCGCCTGTTATATTCCACATCTTTTCCATTGCAAACATAATATATCCTGCCTGCCAGCTAAAATGGTTTTGTTGACCTACCCAATGAATGGTGTCAGGATCAGGGAACCGGCGTATAAAATCTTTAGCTACTTGTTCAGAAACATAGCTCTCGATATGCATGCAGGAATAAATTAAGATCCCCGTAAAAATTACCAGGATAAATAACTTCAGAAGTTTGTTTTTCATTACAATTTCCAACTATTTCTTGTGTTTTCATTTCTAGATAGAATACCGGCCAAATGAGTTTGCAAGAAGTTTTTGTTTTCAGAACGATTATGGTATTGATGGTCGTAATGTGGTTTCATCTGTCTTTATATTAATAACTGATTCTGATAAATCAGGAGAAGAGGCGGTTAGAGTAATTGTCCCAGGTTCTTTTTCAGATTGTACAATTACTTGTGCCAATCCGTTAAATGCCTTTCGATGTGGAATGCCGGCGGGGATTATTAATTGAATAATCCCCGGATCTGTATTAAGATCTTCCCATTGTGTTCGTCTTACCAGCGGAGCACCTACAATAGCATAAACATTTTTGCCTTCCTTTAATATTGCAAGATTAATGACATATTCCTGATTGGGTGCTTCACGTGCAATTTTTTCAGCAATCTTATATCCATTAATATATATGCTTTGATCAATTGCCAGACTTTTTGAAAAAAGTGTCGCCTTCATCTCATCATTGATTTCTTCTAAAATAAATGTTCCTCGCATGACAATTGCTTTTGCTGAATCCTGATAATCATAATTACGACCATCAATAAAAGCATCTTCCCAATTTGAATCATCAAAATCATAAACGATTTCTGGTCGGTTTTCTATCGAATCAATAGCCAACTTCCTGAAATTACCAGGTTTGATCTTTTTTATCGTCTCAAGGAATTTATCTGCTTCATGTGAAGAAGGATCGCCGTTGCCTACACCAATAATTTTCCCCGGTCCTTCAATATTAAATGCAATCTCATTTCCGGCTGTAGGCACAAGTCTATCTTTAGAATCAACTATTTGCACAGTAATAACACTGACATCCTCACCATCAGCCCTGATAACGGGACGGTCAGGAATCAATTCAACAGCTTTAGGAATGCCGGTAGTTTCTATTTTATGTGTAATAATTTCCTTGCCTGCTTTATATCCAATGGCTGTTAGAGTTCCAGGATGATAATTTACTTCCCACTCAAGATGTGAATTCTTCTGCATTGTTTTACGACCAAGACTTTTCTTATTAAGAAACAATTCAACTTCATCGCAATTGCTTTGTGCCCATACCATAATTTTTTCACCTTCCTTCCCTTTCCAATTCCAGTGTGGTGTAATATGAAGTACAGGTTCATCTGTCCACCATGCTTTCAAATAATAAAAGGGATCTTTTGGAAATCCGCACAAATCAATTATACCAAACTGAGAACTTACGGCAGGAAAATCAAAAGGATTGGACTCTCCCCGATAGTCAAAACCTGTCCAGTAAAATAATCCGGTCAGAAATGGTCGTTCATCGTAGAATTTCCATCCCGTTTCAATATTTGCCCCGCCAGAGGTTCGATTGGTTGGAGCAATATGGGCAATGGCTCTATTATCTACATATATACCTCTTGTTCCCTGAGTGGTAGTTTCTTCAGTACCAATGGCTGGCTGATTGGGGAAATTGGCATGGTGCTCATCAATGTTTCCATGGGTGATATAATTGTACCCCATAACATCCAATACAGTGGAAGTGCCATAACCCCATCCACCGCTGCTTGCTGCTGTAATTCGACGGGTAGAGTCGAGGCGCTGTGCATAAGCCTGCATGGTGGCGGTAATTCGTACACCCTTTTCATTTCCCTCAATTGCCCATTCTTCATTGCCTAATGACCAGACAATGACACTCGGATGGTTACGATCCCGAAGAATCATTCGTTTAAGCTGACTAAGTGGTTCAGGTGTAACCGCCATAAGCCGGTTTTCGTCAATTACAAGCATACCGAGCTTATCGCATGCATCCAATAATTCAGGAGTTGGAGGATTGTGAGAACAGCGGTATGCGTTGTTACCCATATCTTTAAGCAGTTTAATACGGAATTCCTGAAGTGCATCAGGAATGGCTGTTCCTACTCCTGCATGGTCCTGATGGTTATTTGTGCCTTTAAGTTTCACATGCTTACCATTCAGAAAAAATCCTTCATCAGCATCGAAGCGTATTGTTCGTATGCCTATGATCGTTTCATAATTGTCAATAACTGCATCACTTGATTTGATGACTGTTATTACTTTATATAAATAGGGATTTTCAAGTGACCATAAAATCGGATTCTCAAGGTCTATCATGCTGGTAAATTCTCTGGCATCACCTGTATTTAATCTAAGATTTTTCAATTCACCAATGGCTACAGTATTGCCCTTGTCATCAAAGACAGTTTGTGTTATATTGAAAGTAGTATTTTCGGTACCTTCGTTCATAACAGTTGCACGGGCAGTTATCTCTGCAATGTTTTCTTTTACTTCAGAACTTATAAATGTTCCGTAGTGATCAATGTGAAGCGGCGACATTTTGTTTAACCATACATGACGGTATATTCCAGCACCTTCATAATACCAGCCTTCTTCCATAGTAACATCAACCCGAACAGCAATCAGGTTGTCACCGCCATAATTCAGGTAATCTGTAATATCATACCAGAAGCTACTGTATCCGCTTGGCTCATGACCAAGATAAAATCCATTCACCCATACAATGGAATTTCTATGTACTCCATCAAATTCAATCTTAATTCTTTTGCCCAGGTCTGATTCAGGAATGAAAAAGGACTTACGGTACCAACCAACACTGGTTTCAGGAAACCCAGGCCCTACAGTTTTGTATCCATGACTATGGCTGGCTTTCTTGTCAAATCCTTGTTCAACAGCCCAGTCGTGAGGAAGGTCAAGCTTGCGCCAGGCACGATCGTCAAAATTTGCATCGGCCGGACCATCGCCAAATCCTGTTTTAGCAAAATAGGAAAAATATCCTGTTGCATGTTTGAAGTCCTTATCTGTATTGCATGCGTGACCCAGAGCAAAACGCCAGTCAAAATCCATAAGCAATCGTTCTCGACTATTTAGTGAATCGGATTGAAGGCTAATTTCACTAGTGGGCTGAGAGAAAAGTTGTACAAATCCTATCAGGGATAATAAAATAAATGGTATCGATCTTTTCATATTGAGCTTTTTGTTATCTGAAATTTAAAAGTTTTTTATGATTGAAGCAACACAATGAATCAATAACCACATCGATTGTTTACATATTATTATGCTCTGCAATATTAGGATCAGAGAAAAATCCTTTTATTGAGTGATTTAAAATAATTAAAATTATTTTTCCCGCGAGAGTAGCCAGCGTTTAAATCTAAATCAAACCTAACAGAAGAGTTTCAGTTAAGTGATGCCTGGTTAGAAGAGCTAATTAGCTTCTATTTTTGTAGGAGTATAACGAATTTTCCCAGCATGTTTATTAAAGCTTAAGCATAGTTCATTTCAATGTCTTTTCTAAAAAATTCAATACCAAAGTTTTGATTTCAGATGATAAGAATTCTTCTCCGCCATGACCTGCATTTGGTAATAAATATAAATCCGCTATAACACCTTCTTCCTTTAATTTTTTTTCCAACAAAATGCTTGATTTTGGAGTTACAGTGCAGTCAGATATACCATGAAATATAAGAAAGGGTGGATCATCTCCTGTAATGTATGTAATTGGATTGGCCATTTTTACTTTTTCAGGGCAATCTTCTATATTACAACCAAGCAATAAGCTTTCTGGTGAGTTTGGATATAAGTGTACCATTGGATTCTCGCAGGCATCTGGTAATTCGTCCATAATCAGAAAATCTGTGGGGCCATAAAAATCAATTACAGCATTTACTTTGCTTGAGACTTTTTTGAAGCCAGGTGGTTTTTCTTCCAATGATGGTATATTAGAGGATGTGCCTATTAAGGATGCCAGGTGCCCACCGGCAGATGAACCTGCTACTGCAATTTTTGCAGTATCAATCCTATATTTTGCCCCATTCTTTTTTAAAAACGTATTGCTGATTTACAATCGTAAATTTGGGCGGGGAAAATTGATTCACTGCTTAACCGATAGCCAATGCTTGCAATGATATATCCATGCTGTAAGAGAGTGTCAATTTCTTTTGCCAGCCCGTCTTTTGATCCTGTAAGCCAGGCACCTCCATGTATCCATATAAGGCATGGCATTGAACTTTTATTGTTTGGAATATAGATATCAAGTTTTTGTTTGTCACTAGTGGGCGAATCTACATAGATAATATCTGTTATTACTTCATAATCCTGGGCGAATGTGCTCATTGCGACAAATAGTAATAAGACTAGATGCCATTTTATGTTTCTTACTTTTCTCATCTTTATTTTTTCTTGTCTTAATGAATTTGCATTTTGCTGCATAAGAGCTTGCGAACTATTCTGATTTGTAGTGTTGCAAGTGTGCATTAATTTTAATGGCAATTTGGCTAAGTATTATTTTTACTATAACGACAGCAAATATGATAATATATTCTGTCTTTAATTTTCGGTATTTCATATATTTAGTAAAATCAATATTAGTATCTACAATAAAGGATGAATAGTCGAGATTACCGCTGCATTTATCATTGTATAAATTTCAAAATAAAACAAATCTATTTGTAATCTATACTAATGGTAAATGCTTTTGAGCTCATGTACTTTCCGGGCATAGAAGTCTTTCCATTGTATTTTTGGATTAGTACATAAAAGTACCATTACTCCATTCTCTCTGAAATATTCGTTGTTTACTCTTCCAATTTCCGGATAATTATCAAATAGATCATCTATGTCACCTACTTCATCATTTATGTAGATAAAGGGTCCATTATTAATAGTATCAGGTGCCCAGAGAAGATAGCTGTCGTGAAAACTTATCGGTTTGGGCAATCCATATTGATGGCCATAAAATTCGATAGCCCCTGCCTGTCCATAATTTTCAGCGTAAATTGTACATTTTTTTTGATCAGATCTGTTGAGGCCGTTATATGCCTGTGCTACAATCCCGGCTAATTCTTTCCAGCCAGTCATATCTGCATAATCTTGCGGTATAGCATGTATTTCACCGTCCTCCCATCTCTGGAGAAGAATCCCGGAATCAGGATCGCAATATTTCTTTACCGTTTCAAATGAAGCAAAAGGTAATTCTAAGGGCAGAAAAACTATTGAACCAATAATGGATGTAACAATTAGCACATAATTTATATAGACCAGTTTTCCTGTCAAATATTTTTCCATTGTATATCCGCCGGCTGCAAAAAGCATTGAATAGGCCCCTAAGGTATAATAGGATTTACCTCTTCCGATTACAATAATTGCCAGTACCAGCAGAAAGGTATAGGCAATGAACCTGTACTTCTTTTCGGCAGGAATAAAAAGGATCATTAATAAACCAGCCAACCAAAAGATTCCTGATGCAGCACAATTGAGCAATTGATCAAGAAAGAAATTAGCAACAGTATTATTTACCAGTTGATAACTTTGCAGTTCAATCATATGATGTATAACAGGCCAGCTATGAATGTACTGCCATATTAAATTGGGTAAGGAAATAATTATAGCAACCAGCATTCCAAATAAAAAATATTTCGAAAACAGGAGTTTACGATGAGTGCTAATTAATAATGCGATTACAATTGCGCATGCAAAAAACAAAATTGCATATTTATTTAGGAAAGCTAATCCAAAGACAAGTCCAATCCACAGCCATAATTTTAAATTTTTAGTATTTGCCATTCGTAAAACCAGATAAGCGGATAGCAGCCAGAAAAACTGATCGAATGAAACAGGCTGAAACAGGCTGTTGCTCCTGAGGAAAGCACCCGAAACAAGAAATCCGATACCTGCTATCAGAACTGCAAGCTTTCCTCCTCCAAACTCTTTTACCATCAGGGCTATTATTACAATGGAAGCTGCTCCGATTAGTGCAGGCAAAAATTTTATTCCAAATTCAGAATACCCGAAAAGGGTTCTGCTAATGAATGCAAGAAAAGCTATCAAAGGAGGAGTGGAGGCGTAACCAAAACTCAAGTGATCTCCCATCGCGAAATATAACATTTCATCTCTATGCAATTCGTATGTTGTACTGGTGAGAAAATGAATGCTAAGCTTTGCTATTACTATTCCAATAGTAATCAGCCAGAAGGAAGAAATTTTGGATTTCATTGTATTTTAATTTATAACAATTGACAATTTATTGCACTTATTGCTACATCACATATTAAAAGAAATCAATTAACACAAAGAAATAATCCTATTCATTCTTAATTGTCATCGTTTTGTAATTTATTGTAATTATATGTCATTGATGATTGAAGACATGCATCGGGTTTAAACATATTATTCTGGAAGTTGTGTCAATTTATGAGGCAGGCTTGCATTGTTTGCAAAGGATTTGATTAGTAGTCTGTACCTGGCAGGCTTACTGTTATTATCTGTTTAGATATAAAAAATACCCACCCCCAATGATTAGTAATGGCATAGCTATGGATAATAAAATAATCGTCCATCTATACAAACCCCAATAAGATACGGTTTTTACTAAATCAGATTCTTCAGGACTGTAAATTATTTTCTGTTTTTCTCCAATTTTATAAGCAGGAGGATTTGAACTTACTTCAACCTCGAAAGTTTTTAAATTATTTGACTGGTCACGGTATTCGAAAACTGGTTTGTATGTATTTCCTTTATCGCCTGTAACTGTTATCATATCAACTACAGTTGCTGTAGTTTTTATGCCATTATTCAAAAGATCCTTTGTTTTTTGATATTGTTTTAAAGCAAAGTATATCAAAATAGCACCGGCTATTATCAAAGCACCATAAACGTAATTTATCATCAGGTTAAATTTTAAGTATAGTGAACTCTATGTATAACAAACTTACATATAATTTGCTTTTTACTGAATTATTTGGAGGGGATACGGAGTAACTTTCAAATATTCAATTTCCGGAATAAATAACAAGCTTAATTGTGTATAAAGACTACTTTTTTGACCGTCTCACCAATTCTTATGAAGAGAATACCACTTTCAAAATTGCTCAGATTAATGCTTGTATTTCCTGATTCATCTAATCTTTCAGTATAAATTAATTTCCCTGTAATAGAATATATTTCTACTATTTTGTTGGAATATTCTGATGCTTCAATATATAGAATATCTGAAACCGGATTGGGGAAAATACTTAAGCTTTCTCCATTTAAGGTATCGTGAGAGTAATTAATTACTTCATTGTATTCAATTGCTTCCCAGCTTTCGGCAAAATGATTGTCAAGTGAAGGCTTTATAAGCGATAAAACCTGATTCGTTTTATCAGGCCATGGAGCAACATTAGTATACTCGACCTGATCAAGCACAATTCCATACTTATCTGTTAATCGAATTCTTTCTCCCTCATTGGCAAGTTTTCCACTTGTCCATTGTAAAACCTGACCCGGGTACTGGTATGATTTTACAATGGATATATCCTTTGTTAGAAAGAAGTTTTGATGCGATTCAATAGTTGTACCTTCAGGGAATTCAAACTCAATGCCGCTGGTAATTGTATATCCTGCCATATCGATGTCGTTTACACCAGGATTGTATATTGACAGGAATTCAGGAGTATCATTATAATTCTGTGAATTGGTGAATATGCGAGAGAACATAAGTGTAGGTTCTCCTGAAAATCCTTGAAAATAGCTTCCAAGATGGGTGGCAGTTCCTGCATCATCTCCTGCTGATAAAACAGGTGAAGTTGATTGAAGCTGAAAGTTGAAATCCTCAGGATCAGTGAACAGAGGATTATCAAATACATTTGATGGATCAACAGGAGGAAGATCATTATCAGCAAGAGTATAAAAAATTTGCATGGTCGATTTTTCATCGGCCCAGTAAGATTGATCATAAGAATTTGAAAGAATACTGTTTTTCACCACAACATTCCCTCCGGCACTTCCGGGATTTTTTTCAAAACATGCAACCGGATAGGAATTACCGTAAAATGTACAATGATTTACCTGCACATGGCATGAGTCTTTAAGTCCGAGCCCCATGTTGCAATTCACGAAAATGCAATTCTGAATGATGGCAGAAGATTGCTGACCAACTGAAACGCCTTTATCAGTAATATTGTATACCATTAGGCTGTCAATTGCAATGTGACTTGCTTTTTCGCCTATATCAATGGCATCGCTGTTAAAACCGAAAAAGTTGTAGATCTTGCAATTACTAATTGTACCATTTTCGATATCATCATAATCTATTGCATCAACATCAGATTGATCGTTTCCTCTGAATTCACAGTTACTAATGTTTGCATGACCGTACTTCACATTAATAAGGTCTCCTGTAACAGCAGAATGTAATATGCTATTCGTAAGAGTAATATTTGAATACCTGGCTGCAATGGGATTGTGGCTGACATTTTCGATAATAAGATGATCTAGTACAAGATCTGAATTAAACGCCGATATAGCAGCTACGTCCCTGATCGGGACAGGACCTTTCGAAGCATTTTCTATGGTGACATAAGACAGGCTGGATGGAGTATCCGAATCGATAAAACAAAGAGCACCCCAGCTTTTTCCTGCAGCATTTGGATTCAATGAAAACAAGATTCTATCTTCCGTTGTTCCGCTTGCTGCAATATTGCCATAGACAAAAATATTTGCATTTTCAGGCATCCTGATCTCTACACCGGGTTCAATAGTTAATGTTACGTTTTTATCAATAATTACATCTCCCTGGGCAAGATATGGCGAGCAATCTTTATAAAGTGTGCGGTCTTCAGTGATTTCTGAAGGCAGGATGCACTCGCCGGTTTCTTCAAATACAGCAACAATTCTACTGTCATTTGTATGTATAAAGGAATAATCTTTACTAGTAGAAATGTAGGATGTGTTGACAGGAAGCCATACAATCAACTCAAGATCAAAACTAAGGTCACTGCTGCTAGCAGAATTCTGGTGTACTTCAACGGCAAGAACATTCTCACCCAAAACCAGGGATGAGCCATCAATAGTGTATTCATTAAACATAGATTCGGTAGAGCCTCCTATAGATGTATTGGCAGTAGACTGGTAATTAATTGCTCCGCAACTCATATTTGAGCGCAACACTTCCTGACCATTCAGATATACCACAGCTCCATCATCCAAAAGAAGCTTAATGCCATAGCTTGTTACTGCCAGTTGATCTGCTGTAAGCTGAAAGGTATGACGGAAATATGAGCTTATGTATTTATTATTGCTATTGCCACCAAAACTTATTTCAGTTGTTTCATCACCATCGCCATAGCCAAGTTCAGCAGGACCTTCTGACCAACTATCATCATTAAAATCAACTTCTTTCCATGCAGTTCCCTGATCCGAACCATTGTCAAGATATTTCCAGTTTGCTCCTCTTGAAATGATGATTTGCTCGGTTGATAAGGACCAGCCCTGAAATTCATAGCCAGGTTTTTCTTCTGCATGCAAATGAACTTGTACGTCAGATAAATAAGGTCCTGACCAATCTGATTGGGGAACGGATAAATCGTTTATATTTATGTTTCCTCCATTGGATGGAAAAATTGACAGGGATAAGTTGTGAGTACCATTAAATCCAAGTGTAGAAAGATTATCCAGTAATACTTGTGGCCTTTCGATAACAAAATTTTTCATGTCACAAATTTCATTGTGCCAATATTCAACCGAAGGAATGGCATCGCCATAAGATGATGTAGTACCTTCCCATCTTTCTATATGCTTGGGAATTTCAGCTTCGATCAATTGTTGGTGTTTGTCAATTTCTTTTTGCATACTTAATGGATGAAAGGTAGTATACAGGTGATCTGCGAGTCTCCTGCCGAAATAATCTTTATACCCTGGATTATCAAGCAACTCATTTAAAGGAACAACATCCCTGCCCGTATAGAAATTCAATAAGTGCTCTGCAGGATTAAAAAATCCCCGATCAAGGTCCATAAGTATCCATTTCCACTTGCCTTCATTTTTAGGCTTCCAGGCCATTACATTATGATCTATCGAAGAATTTGCAACACAAATTTCTGTGATCATAAAATCAGTGAAATTTTCAATATCCATTGCATCTGCCACGGCATCGTAATTTAACTGCACAGAAAGATCTTTTGAAAGTAAATCTTTCAGATGCTTGTATTCAAGCATATTCCCAGCTTCTACATATTCTTCATATTCAATCATATCGAAGGAACCCGGTTCAAGGCCGTGTGTTTTTTCGATGTAATCATCGTCTATCTTCGAGCGTATATTATGGATACCAAGATATTCCCCGTTAACATAAACAACGCATGGACGAAATCCCTGGATATCAATATTCATATTTAGTTGCGTAGCATGATGCCCTACGCCATCCCTGAAAAGAGTATAACTCCAGTCACTTCCTGATGCCCTGAGAGCAAATGATTTATAGCTGGATCGTTCCTGATCAAAAAGCAATGGGTATTCAAGCTTATTTTCATCGTACTGTTTTCTGAAATATATTCCTAACATTTTTTGAGGCAATCGCCAGGAGTACAATCCGTTTACTTTAGTGCCTGCCAACTCATTAAATGCAGCCCGGTCGCTTCCATTGTTTTCGAACATCTCAATATTAATTGGCACTTCCCATTCAGGTTTGAAATTTTGAACATAAATTCCGGTTGAGGGATCCCAGAAGTTATCCGGATCTGTAGCTATTGAAATAACAGGCAATCCTCCGGTTTCAGATTCATTGTTGAGAAAATAGGAATGAGTTACTGTTTTACCAGGGATATGATAGGCATTAAAAATCCTGGCTCTGATGATTGTGGTAGTATTAATCTGAATAGGTGAAGTATATTGCGGGGAACTCTCGATGGGTATAGATCCATCTGTAGTATAACGAATTACACCTTCAAGATAAGTTGATAATTCAAGCTGGATGGGCGAATCATAAAAGCCCCCGTTTATTGAAAAATCAGTTAAGCTATGCACTATTCCATCATAAGCAGTGGTATTATTTTCACTGCCGGGGGTCGGTTCAGTAAAGTATCCCCAATCCAGCGAACCATCGTACTTTCTGCCGTATGATATGTCAGTATACTGCTGAGAATAACTTATAGAATCAATAAGTATCATACTTGGTGAAAAAATACAGATTTCTTCACCATCCTGGCTCAGCTTAAAACTGGTATGAAGTCCCGAATCATTGCCATCTGCCCAAATTAAGAGGTGACTGTCAGGGGCAAGAACAACATCTTCAGTAATTCGCCACTTATCGGGGTTTGAATAATTGTCGGTTAAATAGTATCCTCTAAGATTAACTGGAGCATTGCCGGCATTATACAATTCAAACCAATCGGAATATTCATTGAAATCAGAATTTTCGATGACATTGGCATTGGATGCAAGAAATTCGTTAATATATATCTGACTATAACCCACTGATAAGCAGGAATAAGCAAATATCAGAACCAGACAGAAATTTCTGATTGATTTTATTGTAGTCACAAATGTAAATACGCTAATGAAATATATATAGTTTCAGGTCTCTCAATATTTAAAAAGATAAAGATAGCAAAGAACCAGTTAAGTTGCATAGACAATTGTTCCGGAATATTACTAATCTGTAAAGTAATAACATAAAATACGGTCCATTTGTTCTATCTCTGCGTTGAAAGTTGTTTTTGTAAACAAGAAAAGCCCGTCATCAGGGACAGGCTTTACAAATACAAATATTTTCAGAAGGAATTGACTAAACGATCTTTACATTTACCGCGTTCAGTCCTTTTTGACCTTCTTCTACTTCATAGCTTACTTTGTCTCCTTCAGCTATTTGATCAACTAATCCATTCATATGGACAAATACATCTTTACCTCCGTCATCGGGGGTGATAAAACCGTAACCCTTAGAGTTATTAAAAAATTTTACTGTTCCGTTACTCATGATTATTATTTAAAATTAAATACAAATGTACGATTTTCTCAATACTGTACCAATTTGATTGAATTAGTATAGCTGTTTTCTTATTTAAGGTGTTTGACTATTGCCCTCGGTGCAATGGTATTCCTTCAATCTGAAATGGCTGCGCGGGTTGGAAGAGCCGTAGCGCCTATGCTGAAGCTTCGGCGTAAGCATATGACGGGCGACTGTCATATACGGTTTGGTGAGAGGTTTAGCGGTGCCCCCCTTTTAGCTATTCGACTTTCTAATAATCATTTGGTCAGGAAATTATCTTAAACCTTATTTTTTTATTGCTTTACAATAGTTTTAGATATGCGAATACCGTCCCTAGAAAGCAAACTCATCATATACAATTCCTAGACCGTAGTATATTATTCTCATATTGGCAGTTATTTTCAACTCAGCTGAAATTGTTTGATTATTTGTATTAATTACAACAATAGGAAGATTTGTAGAAGAAAAGTTGTTTTGTCCAAGCAGGTTTAAAGAAGGTAAAATAATGCAAATAGCAATAATATACTTCATGCTAGATTTAATATGTAAAAAATGAATAAAACATAATAATTTAAATTATCTATTATTTTTTTCTGAAACACTTGCAGTTAACGGCCGATGGTATTGTGTCGTGCGGGATTACGAGGCGATTTTCTACATTGCCTTCGCGCAGCTATGGCGGAGCAAGGTCAGTTTATACCGATTTTTTTTACGAGTCGCCAACCTTTGAGAACCTGTGAAATCCTCTCTGGCTGACCTTCTCTATAACAATTTAACTTTTAGGTCTCTATATCTTTTGATATAATTTATTGCAGATGAGTATTTATAATCTTCAGCATTATAAACTATTTCTTCCTCAACAAGTTTTTGATAAATGTAATTAAGTTTTCGTTCGCCATTTTGTTTATAATCTTTATCACGTGCAACTGCGCGCCAGAGGGAGTTCAATCCCCTAATTGGTGCTTGCTTTAAATCAAAGGGGGTGACCCAACAAGATTTAAAACACAATTGAGTGCGGTATTTTCTAATCCCGCTCATCTAAAAGAGGCAGTAGTTATTAATAGACTACTGCCTCTTTTTTTGGCTCAACTGTGCCTTAAATCTTATATTGTTAGGTGTAGTGCCTTCAATATTAGCATATATTATTTTCCCCTTGCCTTTAAGTTACCGGTCTATACCATTGTTATCGTTTCGTTGTTTTTTTTCTTGCATAGGCATATTAAGCTCTTTCGCAATTTTTAAATTTTTATAGATTGAAAAAGAAAAAATTTGCCCTACATAAATTCTAGTTTTTTACACATCTTACAGAGTAGCCATTATTTTCTTTTTCGGTAATATTTACTCCTAAACCCTGAGTATCCCTGGTCAAATATCTACTGCTTGGCAGATAATTTCCATTCTCATCGTTGGGAGACCACCATACAGCTGCATGTCCAAGACTTCTAAATTCTTCCAGTGAAAATTCTCCGGCAGCAATAGCTGAAAAACCAGTACTATCATTCAATTCAAGATCATTCCCAATAAGAGAACTAGACCTAGATTCCATCCATCCAGATTTTGATGCAAGGGCTTTGCCTACAAACATATAATTTTGTGTTACATATTCATCTAATATATCCCAGTCAGAAGTAGTCGCAACATGCCAACCTGAAGGACAAACATTTTGTTCTTCAATTACATACCAGTTATACAGCTTTCCCAGTGGTCCTGAATCACCTTCATCGTTATTAAAATTACAATACTCCGGATCTGTTGTTATTAAAAATTCAGAACTATATGTACTTAACGGAATAGATGTGCCATTATTAAATTTTGTGGTTTTCAGATTTTCAGCCATCCATGTTTGCGTACCTATTTCAATGGTTTTATAGGTATTATTTTCTATATCGCTAACCTGGCCATAAGTTAGTTCAGGATTGAATTCAATTGAATTTATTTCAAAAAGCAGTGTGGTTACTGACACTACGTTAGAATACAATGTGTCAGTTTTGTTTTTTGTATAAGCACATCGAATGTAATAAGTTGTATTATTTCTAAGACCCAACCTACATCCAAATTCAATTTGCCCCAAAGTATCGCCTATAATATAGGGACGAATCCAGGAATAACTATTCGTTAAAGTGGGTTTATTTGTAATATCACTATAATAAATCCTATCCAAGGACAAAGCAGTATCGTTATTGTGTTTAAATGTACCTTTACAAACAGCATAGGAATATCCATAATCTTCAATTTCATTTAGGATAACAGGAGATGTTACATCCACTGGATCGTCATTATCATCGTCACAACTACTAGCAAACATTAGTGATGCTCCCATAAAGGCTAAGGCGTAAATCCAAATATTACTTTTTGTTTTCATTTCAATTCAATTTAAAAGTTAATACTCATTTGTTTGTTGTTATTTCTGTCTTCCCCAATGTTCGTTAAGGGCCGGGTATAGGATTAGTGGCGGACTTCGATTCTGAGTTCCTGTCCCCCCCGCTTTTGTTTTAAATGTACAAAAGTTTAGCAAACTGCCAACACCCCTATTTATTTCTAAACCTTGATGGCGGTAGTTTATTTTTTAACAACTAAATAAGCTATCAATGAGACTGCAATAAAAAACGTTAGTAGAATTACCAGGATTACTATTTGTTTCCTCTGTTCAAGTCTCAGTTCATGTCTCAATTTATCTTTGTATTTCTCAAGATCCTGCTCAGAAATCTCTTTATACTTTAATTCACTTTTACTGGTCAGATATGTTAGATTGTCTTTTTTGGAATTAATCTTATCCCGATGCTTAAGGAAACTTCTGTTTGTCCTGGAAAGACTTTTCATTAAGGTTGTGAATCCTAAACCACCTGTCATAATTTTTAAATTTGAAAGAAGTATACCACTTGTCGTTTGTTGATGATCAATAATTATATTTTTGTCTCATTATCATCATACTCTGGCGCTCGAATAAGAAATGACCAGGCATTAACAAGACCAATTTTGTAAAATACTTTGAATACTTTATATGCCAAAAAAAGACCTATTAGGGTAATCAAACCTGAAATTGAAAGATTTATCCAAAAAGGATTATTCATACTTACTAGAAATGCAATGAATCCAAAACCAACTATTACAAGAAGGCTCAGGAAGACCGCTGCTATAGTATTAATTATTTTAGTAATCAGTTTCATAATGAATTACCGCCAACTTAGTGTATAGAACAACTTTCGTCATAATAGATAATTACAAAATACGTATTGCTTACCTAATAAACAAATTGTTAAGCTAATACAAATGTCTTTAAACAGAGAAAACGGATGGATTGAAATTTATTCTGCATTAAAACCAATATGGTTGTATAAAAAATTCACCCCGAACCCAACTTCTCAGCTTATCCTCATTCAAATAAAGGAAATTATTTGGCAAAGGTTTTAAATATAAGCCAAACAATCTAAAAGATTTAAACTTCAATTACAAATTCATTTTATTACCTTTGTTCTTAACCTTACTATCTAAGCCATCCTACTTAAATTGAACACTAAAACAATACATTATGTACCGTATTTTATTTTCAATGTTTGCTCTTATAACTGTCATTCCGGTTTTCGCGCAAAACAATACCGACAAAGGAAAAGTTGAAATATACCAGAAAGGAAAAGGGTATTATTATGAGTCTATCCTGAAAGATGTAAATGCCGTAAACGATTCCCTGGAAAAGATAGATGAACAGCCTTTTATCCGTTTTGTCATGGATCAATCCGGCATGGATTTGCCTAATGATCTGTCACTCTATCAATCGGTTTGGACCCAGCCTACCCAATCGCAGGGAAACACAGGAACGTGCTGGTCGTTTTCAACCACGGCTTTCTATGAATCAGAAGTATATCGATTGAGCGGGAAAAAGCTTGAAATTTCAGAGATCTATACAGTGTACTGGGAATATGTTGAAAAAGCATCGCAGTTCATAGAAAAGCGAGGAAATTCCAATTTCGTCGAGGGCTCTGAGGGCAATGCCGTAGCCCGGATAATGAAGAAATATGGTGCTGTTCCTTTTGAAGCCTATACAGGATTGCAGGATGGACAGATTTTCCATTCGCATGAAAAAATGTTTGAAGAAATGAAAGATTTTCTGAAGTCGTTAAAAAAAGCCAATGCCTGGAATAAGGATTATGCATTGGAAACCATTAAGTCGATTATGAACCACTATATAGGAGAACCGCCGGTTGATTTTACCATAGAAGGAAAAAAGTATACACCCAAAACTTATTTAAAAGATTACCTAAAGCTTAATCCCGATGACTACGTGGAAATTCTTTCCTACAAACAAGAGCCCTATTGGGAACAAGTAGAGTATAAAGTGCCTGACAACTGGTGGCACAGCAAAGAATACTTCAATGTTCCACTGGATGTTTTCATGGAGATAGTAAATCGTGCCATAAAGGATGGTTATAGTATGAGTATTGGTGGCGATGTATCGGAAACAGGATTTAGTCGCGAGACCAACTGTGCTATAGTACCCGATTACGATATTCCTTCCGGGTTCATCAATGAAGATGCCCGCCAATTCCGCTTTTCAAATGAAACAACCACCGATGATCATGGCATGCAGCTAATCGGTATCCTGGAGAATTACAATGACAGTGGGAAAAACTGGTATTTGATCAAAGATTCCAGTTCAGGTTCACGAAATGTAGGGGAAGCTGATCCCCGCTTCGGGTATTACTTTTTTCATGAAGATTATATTAGGCTGAAGATGATGGGTTTTACTATCCATAAGGATGCTGTCAGGGATATTCTGAAGAAGTTTGAGTAAGAGGGGATGAGTAGTTAGTAGTTAGTAGTTGGTAGTTAGTAGTTGGTAGTTGGTAGTTGGTAGTTGGGAAAAAACAAAGATTCAATTATGAATATCAAATTTATTGAAAATAAAAAAAGAAAGCAGAAACCAAATCAAACCCAATTGGGCTTTGGAAAGTATTTTACTGATCATATGTTTGAGATGGATTATATTCCGGGAGAGGGGTGGAGCAATCCTACAATAAAACCATACGGACCAATATGTATAGAACCCTCAGCCATGGTTTTGCATTATGGGCAATCTGTTTTTGAAGGATTAAAGGCTTATTTGAGCGAAAAAAATGAAATTGTACTGTTTCGTCCATACAATAATATCAAGCGATTGAATAAATCGAACCGGCGTTTATCGATTCCCGAGCTTGATGAGGAATTTGTTATTCGTGCGCTTATTGAACTTTTAAAAGTAGATAAAGATTGGATACCCTCGGGAGAAGGAACCAGTTTGTATATCAGACCCTTTGTTTTTGCTACCGATGAAAGTGTAGGAGTTCGCTCTTCAGAAAGTTATAAGTTCATGATCATATTATCTCCTGTCGGGGCTTACTTCCCGGAAGGATTTAATCCGGTTAAAATATATGTTGAGAAAGATTTTGTAAGAGCGGTTCGTGGAGGAATTGGAGAAGCCAAGACAGCCGGGAATTATGCTGCGAGTATAAAAGCGCAGGCTTTAGCAAAAGAAAAGGGTTTCTCCCAGGTATTGTGGTTGGATGGTATTGAACAGAAATATATTGAAGAAGTTGGCACAATGAATGTATTCTTCAAGATTAATAATGAAGTAATTACTCCGGAACTTAATGGCAGTATTTTAGAAGGGATTACACGCGGTTCGGTAATACAATTGCTAAAAGATTCAGGATACAGAATCACTGAACGCAGAATATCCATAGAAGAAATCATAAATTCACAAAACAATGGTGAGCTGGAAGAAGTTTTCGGAACAGGGACCGCAGCTGTGATTTCTCCTGTGGGTGAAATTTGGTTCAAAGACATTAAAATGACTATTCAGGATGGACAGGTGGGTAATGTTTCAAAGAAACTATACGATATGCTTACACAGATACAGACAGGTAAAATGAAAGATGAATACAACTGGACAATTAAGATCTGAGACAGAAATGAGTGCTCGTATTTCACTCTCGCTCAATACTCACACTCATTCATTTTTCAGTTGCTCTGAATAGCTTCTGCTTTCTAATAGCTTAGGCCAGGTTCTTCCTAAGATAAACATTCAGTTCGCTCGTTTCACCATCCGAAACGGCAATTGTGGTAACCTGGTCAGCAAATCCGTTTTTCTTTATAGTGACATAATAAATGCCGGCGTGAAGGTTTTTAATTTTAAACCTGCCCTTTTCAGCAGTTTTTTTCACTACATAGGGTTTCCCTTTAGAAACACTTTCCGAAACACTGTCCGGTGACAAAGTAACCGTTGCTCCTTTTAAAGGTTCTCCGCTTGTCGCATCTGTAACCATACCCTTCACAGCCAAAGAAATGTTTCCTTTTACAATAACCTTGCGGTTGTCTTTATATGAAGAATAAAATGATGCCTGGTTTGTTCGTACTACTTCAATAAGCTTATCAAACTTTTCTAATATAGCATCATTTGCTTTAAAAAGAATGTCCAGCTTATCGGTTGCCTGTTTCTTTTCCGTAATACCCAGTCTTGGTTTCGGTATTGCATCATTATACAAATCAATGGCATTTTTTAGGGATTTGAGTATACTTTCTGTAATTCCATAAGTTTCCAAAACTGCAAGGTCTGAATTTGCTTTGTTGTATATCAGCATTGCACGGTCTTTCAAAATAGTATCCGCAGACCTTTTAAAATCAGATTCCGAATAATGTACTTCATTCTCCAAAACCAAATTGTCAGTCATTTTTGAATACGCTTCAGTTTTACGGCTTACGTCAAGAGCCAAAGCAATCAAATCATTGCGCAACTGTTCTTTTTTAGCAGCAATACCTGTTCTGTCGACTTCCTGGTTCTCCCGAATTATCTGGATTTGATTGATGTTATCTGTAAACTCGGGGAATAAGGTATCGAAATTTGGAATTGTTGATGTAATGTTTGCATTTTGATTTAAAAAATCACGCAAAGCTAATTCCATTGAATATTTACTTTCTTGTTTATTCGTCATGATAAAAAATTTTAAAGGTTCGTATTAAATTTAGAGTACTCTCCCGAGGCATATTCAAAATATATGCCAAACGTTAGACGTTAACTCTGATCAAATTTAAGAGCAAGCATATATCACACAAATAATAAGCTTTTCAGCATATTAATTCTTTTTGGATCCTGATGCGTTTTCTGCCAGGTATAATTTAATATTCCGGCAACAGAAGGCGTTTTACATCATAACAAATGCCTCTTAAATTGAATCAAATGCTTCTGAAATTGAATCTGATGCCTCCGAAATCAATTCTAATGCCTCTGAAATTGAGTCTGATGCCTCTGAAATCAATTCTAATGCCTCTGAAATTGAGTCTGATGCCTCTGAAATCAATTCTAATGCCTCTGAAATTGAATCTGATGCTTCTGAAATGAGATCAGAAGCTTCCGACCTTGCAAATGAGGGTTCTGATATTGCAAAAGAGGATCCTGCTATCACAAAAGAAGCTTTCGATATTGAAACTGAACGATAAATATTTCACATGACTTTGTTCAGGACAATTCTGAGGCATGCGGTATAAAAATTGCCTTACCGTTTGACAGGTATAATAAAATGATACAAGAGAAAAGGCATGCAGCAATCCGCATCACCAAAGTTTATAGAAGAACCTGGAAATAAATCTATTATTTTGATATGATTATGAAAAGTCATAGGTTTGTTAATGGTAAGTATTAACTCAATCAGACTATTAATATATCTCTTTTTAAGGGAGTATCGATTGTAAGAATAGACAAGACTAAATGAAATATTTAAGTTAAGAGTAAACATGACACCGCTCAGAAATAAATTCAATTGACCATAATCCTGTAAACCTTAAAGCTCATGGAAAAAATAAAATCGATAACTCTGTTATTAAAAAAATATGGATTAATAATTATTGCTGTTAGCATTATTGAAACTCCAATCATATGGAAAATTATGAATTCTATATTTCAGGAAAGAATAGAAATTTTAAATTCGACCATAAAATTTCTTGAAACCAAAGTAGAACAAAATTCATCAACCATCAGCAATTTAGATAAATCATCAGGCACTCAGCAGCTAATATCTGATACCACTCCAACAATTATTGATGCTAATGCTTATCCCCAAATTAATAATATTGAAAGGCCCTCAAAAGCTGAAATCCGTCAGTTGGCAAAGTTTTATAATTTGTTTAATACATGGAAGGTAAATCCTCATTTAAGCTTTCAGGCTGGCGACATTTCATACTTTTATGAGCAGGAACTTAGTTTGGAACAATTAAAGATAGAATTTGAATCTCGTCGAATTGTACTGGAGCGGGCAGAAAAAAGTGGTAAAATAATCGATACTCAAGGGGACCTGTCTTATTATGCTGAACAAGTACAATCTGAATTGCTTCGTTCCAAATAAGGAAAATAAATTTATATTAGATGTCAAAAGTTCCGCTGGTATGGTGTAGTTGGCGGTGCATCGCTCTGTTTTTGCCATGAAAGATAAGAAAAAGCGGCTTACCTGCCTGCCTGCCGGCAGGCGTTCCTAACTCACGTGGCACGGCTTAGCCAATTCACCAGCTGTTAGCAAGCGTAAATTATTCAATAATTTTAAACTCAACTCGTCTATTTTTCTTCCTATGCTCATCGGAGTCATTATCGAAAAGAGATACTTTGTCCCCAAATCCCTGATATTCCAATCTACTTATATTGATCCCTTTTGTACATAGATAATCAACAACAACTTTAGCTCTAGCTTTTGATAATTCTAGATTATAAATTGAGTCACCAATATTATCAGTATGACCAGATATCTCTAATCGAATATTTTCATTCTGAGTTAAATATTCAAGTAATTGGTCAAGTTCATAATATGAAGAGGATAACAATTCAGCACTATTAAATTCAAATTCAATATTTTTAAGAATAATTGATTTACCAACTTTTATTGAATCCCAATTTATTTTGGCTTTAGTTAATCCATCGTCTTTTTTGCAAATTGAAAAGTTATCAAAGGCTAATCCTTCTGCTCTATAGTAGGATTGTGATTCGTCATAAATGAATTCAACATAATCGATTGTATTAGGTGCGACATCAACATCCCAAAAAGTACTCTTTGCATTTCCTGATGCAGGAATAGAACAGTCTTTTGAAGGCCAATATCCTTCGTTTAATATACAAATGGTCACTGTTTTATCTGGATATTTTCCCTTTTCAATACTATAAACATTAATTATCCATCTTTCAGGTCCGTCTACATCAATAATATATCCACTCGTTCCGGAACATTTAATCTCATTATTATTAAAGTCAAGATATAGATTTCTTGGATGGGGAACTATCTTACCATTATCAGTCAAAAAGAATAATCCGAAATTCTCAGTTTCTAACGGTAAATCATCCTTGGTATTCCAAACTGAATTATTGTATGTTGATCCTGAATGAGTAAGGTCTCTTCGAAACGCTGTTGCAGGAGTCCCTGCCATGGAAATAATAGGATAGCTATTACTGTATAAAGAATCAAGATAAAAGCTTACTGAATATTTACTCTCAAAATATTTATTATCAACTTCATTCCCTTCCACTGGAATATATTTTTCAAAACTATTCAATGTATCCGGTTCAAAATCAATAATCTGATATTGAGTTTGTCCAAATAGTTGAAGATTAAAAAACAAAATATACAAAACAGACACAATCCTCATGTGTAGGCGATTTTATGCTTGCTAAGGGTGTATGGTATGGTGTCGTATGGGAGTACGAGGCTATTTCCTATCAGTTTATACCGACTTTTTTTACGAGCTACAAGCGCTCGCAAACCTATGAAACCCGCATGCACTATACCATTTGTGTGTGCTGCCATTTTTGTTTCTTTGAGTATTATTAGTAAACTACAAAAATAGACTTTTGTTTTATGTTTGATTTTATCAGGCTTATTATTTGAATCTTATTTCACTTTATCAAAAATACTCTGAATTGCACCAACAACTAAATCTGGTTCTTCCATCTGAATATTAGGTAATTTGTATACATTCATCGAAAAATCAAGTTTCAGAATAACATCAATTACCAATGATATAATAAATGGCAGATACAATAATTTATAG
>CAYWBC010000004.1:17839-84585 GCA_964456285.1 uncultured Bacteroidales bacterium | reverse complement strand
TGAGAATTAGTCTCAGACTTAATAATGTAAACGTAATACTGCATAATAAAAAAAGCCCGCATTTTTACGAACTTTTGTGGAGCATATCGGAGTCGAACCGATGACCTCTTGGCTGCCAGCCAAACGCTCTAGCCAACTGAGCTAATGCCCCAAAATCTTTTCAAGATTGCCGCCAAAAATAGAAAAAATATACAAATTATCTATCTTCTTATGTACAATTCTCCTTGTTTGAAACTTCTTATTTTTTAATGAGTCTATATCTGTTTTGCCTCATATTGGAAGCATGGACCTGAAATGGCAGGATTTTTGAACATTAGTATGTTACAACATAAAAAATATTAATGTATATTTCTTTGGCATTCGTAAAGAAATAGCTATTTTTATTGCCCGAAAAAATAATAAAATGGAAATCAAAAAGAGTAATAAAGCAAATCTTGAAAGTAGAACCGGTTTGTTTTTTGAAATAGGATTAGTTACTGCCCTTGCAATTTTATTGTTAATTTTTGAATGGACAACAAATCCTTCGAATGATAACGCCTTATTAGGTATGCAGGGTGGTCAAGTTGAAGAGGAGATAATACCAATAACCCGTCAAAAACCCGTTGAGCCTCCGCCTCCACCTCCTCCACCTCAGGTAATTGAAGTGATTAACATTGTTGAAGATGATGTTGATATTGAGGAAATTGATTTTGAAAGCATGGATGTGGATGAAGATATGGCCATTGATTTTATTCCTTTTGAAGATGAAGAAGAAGCAGCAGAAGAAGTGTTCTTTATTGTGGAAGACATGCCTCAATTCAAGGGAGGTGGCAAAGAGAGATTCAGAGAATACATTCAACAAAATCTGAATTACCCCCCTATTGCAGCGGAAAATGGAATTAGTGGGCGTGTGTTTGTTCAGTTTGCTGTAAATGCAAAAGGAGAGGTGGTTGATGTTGTTGTGGTTAGAGGTGTTGACCCTGCCTTAGATAAAGAAGCTAAACGTGTTGTTCAGTCTTCACCAAAATGGACTCCAGGGAAACAACGTGGACGGCCTGTTAAGGTGCAGTTTACCTTTCCGATAGTTTTTGTTTTGCAGTAATATTCTTGAAAAGATATAAGTAACCCTGGATTTAATCCGGGGTTTTTTTTTATATTTTAGTATAAACTTATGATTTCGGAACATGGATTAATGAAAAATAAATAGCTATGAAATCAATAAAACTTCTGGTACTTGCTTCATTACTTATTTTTGGATGCAAATCCCCTGAGAAACTGTTACAGAAAGGTGATTATGATGCAGTCATCGAAAAATCCATAAAAAACATTCTCAAGGGTAAAGCGGATAATAAAGATAAAGAACTCCTTGATAAAGCCTATAATCTAGCCAATCAGCAAAATACTGAAAGAATAAAGTTTTTAAAGGCTGAAAATAGACCTGAAAATTGGGAAGAAATATACAGGCATTACAATGCATTAAACAGACGTCAGAATGAGGTTCGAAAAGTTTCACCCCTAACAATAATAAATAAAATAATTAATTATGAGTATACCGATTATACAAGGGATATAGTTGAGGCAAAAACCAAGGCTGCAAAATTCTACTATAATAAGGGTTTAGATGATATGAAATTACAGTCAAAAGAAGGGTATAGACAAGCCTATTTCAATTTTCTGAAAGTAAGGGAGTATAGGGCAAATGATTATCCGGATCTAAATAACCTGATTTTGGATGCAAAGTATTTCGGAACCAGTAGGGTTTTACTAGAGGTAATTGGTAATGCAAGGATTCAGTTACCAAATGACTTTTATGATAATATTGGCAACATTAATCTTTCCGGATTGAACAGCACCTGGGTTGAGTATTATTTGGAGGATAAGACCAGAGATATGCAATACGATTATTTTATTACAGTTGAACTTCAAAATATACTTGTTACTCCTGAAGAATTAACAAAAAGAGAGTACGTTAAAACCAAAGAGATTCAGGATGGTTTTGAATATGTTTTGGACAACAGGGGGAACGTAAGGAAAGATAGTCTTGGAAATGACATTAAAGTCCCCAAATATGTCCAAATATCCTGCAAAGTTATTGAAGCCAAACAGTTTAAAACTGCGACCATAAATGGAATGATGAAATTCAGGTCGGTTAATCCAAAGAATATCTTAAAATCTGAACCAATAGCTGCCACTTCTGTTTTTGAACATATGACTGCCAGGGCATTTGGAAATCTTGAAGCCCTTGATCCGGCAGATATGATACTATTAAAGCTCGACGTTCTTCCGTTCCCCGAAGATCTTTCCATGATTTATGATTGCACAGAAACTCTTAAACAGGCAGTTAGAGACGTTGTATATGATAACAGAAGATTAATAAAATAATTTTCGATGTTGATGAACTTAAAGAGTGGGAAGTAAGGTATTAGTTTCATATTTTTGGCGGAATTTTATCGAATGAAGGGTATTACAACGAAGAAAATCAAGCAGAAAGCGATACTTGTTGGAGTAATAAGCAATGATCAGAACGAAGAAAAGGTCAATGAGTACCTCGATGAACTTTCTTTCCTGATAGAGACTGCAGGAGCAAAACCTATAAAAAGATTTACTCAAAAAGTCAGTACATCAAATGCAAAAACCTATATAGGTAAAGGAAAACTTATAGAGATTGAGCAATTCATAAAAATTAATGGTATCGATCTTGTGGTGTTTGACGATGAGTTATCACCGAGTCAACTGAGAAATATTGAACGTGAGCTAGATTGCAGAATTCTTGATCGCACAAACCTTATACTGGATATCTTTGCCGGAAGAGCAAAAACTTCTCATGCAAAAGCCCAGGTTGAATTGGCGCAATACCAATATCTTTTGCCTCGATTAACACGAATGTGGACTCACCTTGAGCGCCAACGCGGAGGAATTGGCTTACGTGGGCCCGGGGAAACGGAAATTGAAACGGATCGCCGTATTATTCGAAATAAAATTGCAAACTTAAAAAAGCAGTTGGAGAGGATAGATAAGCAGATGGCTACACAACGCAAAAACAGGGGTAAGTTTGTGCGTGTTGCTCTAGTTGGGTATACGAATGTTGGCAAATCTACAATTATGAATCTCATTGGCAAATCAGATGTATTTGCTGAGAATAAGTTGTTTGCCACATTGGATACAACTGTCAGGAAAGTAGTTGTGGGAAATCTGCCATTTTTGTTGTCTGATACTGTAGGATTCATACGTAAACTTCCACACAGCCTTGTAGAATCTTTTAAATCTACTCTAGATGAAGTTAGAGAATCAGATATTTTATTGCATGTTGTAGATATATCGCATTCCAATTTTGAAGAGCAGCTTAATGTTGTTAATCAGACTTTGTTTGAAATCGGAGCCACAGACAAAACCTCCTACATTGTTTTTAACAAAATCGATGCTTACAAATACCTTCCTAAAGATGAGGATGATCTAACTCCAAAAACCAAAGAGAATTACTCGCTTGACGAACTGAAAAGTAGCTGGATGGCAAGGAATAATGCAAATTGTATTTTTATCTCAGCAAAGGAAAAGACCAATATTGAGGAGTTCAGAGATTTACTTTACAAAAAAGTAAAAGAAGTTCATATCACACGCTATCCGAACGATAATTTTCTTTATTAATCACTGAATTAAGTCTGGCTGAAAAGAAAAAGCCGCAAAGGGCTCAAAGTTATTCGCCAAGATCGTAAAGTCTTATCTAAAAAGTTATTTGCGAGCTTTGCGGCTAAACAATATAGTATACGAAGGCGGTCTTTATTTATAATAAACTATTCTTCACCAGGTATTCTGCAATTTGTATAGCATTTAGCGCAGCACCTTTTTTGATCTGATCACCAACACACCAGAATGTAATCCCTTTTTGATTGGTTAAATCTTTCCTGATTCTGCCAACAAAAACGTCATCTTCGCCAGCAGAAAATAGCGGCATAGGATATTTTAAATTTGCAGGATCGTCTATTAAAGTAACCCCTTCAGCATTAGACAGGGCATCACGCACCTTATCAAGCGAAAGCTCTTCTTCTGTTTCCAGCCATATTGCCTCGGAATGGTTTCTAAGAACAGGTACCCGAACACAAGTAGCACTTACATCAGCATCGGTATGCATGATTTTTTTTGTTTCGTGGTACATTTTCATTTCCTCTTTTGTATAGCCATTATCCATAAATTTATCCACCTGAGGGATGACATTCATTGCAATCTGGTAAGGAAATTTTTCAACTTTTACCTCTTCGCCATAAACCAATTGTCTGGTTTGTTCTATTAATTCTGCCATTGCTTGTGCACCTGCACCACTGGCCGACTGGTAAGATGATACATGCACTTTTGTAATATGCGACAATTTTTCAATAGGTTGAAGACAAACAACCATTTGAATAGTAGTACAATTTGGGTTGGCAATTATGTTCCTGGGTCTGGTTTTTGCATCCTCGGCATTCACCTCTGGAACAACAAGCGGAACATCCTTATCCATGCGAAAGGCACTTGAGTTATCGATCATTACAGTGCCATGTTTTGTTATGGTTTCGGCGTACTCAATTGAAGTATCACCACCTGCTGAAGTAAGTGCTATATCAATATCTTTGAAATCATCACCATGTTTCAATTCTTTAACTACCAATGTCTTACCCTTAAATGTGTACTCATTTCCGGCACTTCTTTTTGAGCCAAAAAGCACCAATTCATCCAATGGAAAATTTCTCTCATCAAGAACTTTTAAAAATTCTTGTCCTACAGCACCACTAATGCCTACAATTGCAACTTTCATTTTGCTTCTTTTTTGGTAGTTAAACAATTATCTAAAATAAAATCCCTTAACGGGATTTGAAATAAATATATAATTATGTATTTTGAGCAACAATTATGAATGCAAAATTCGTAATTATTTTTTTTGTATGAAACTCTCATACACATTAGTTTACAAAAAATGATGAAAAAATATGAGAATTATACGTTTTTGGTAATACAAAGTATCTTATAGGCAATTATATTTTATTGAAAATCAAATGTTTAAGTTAATTTCATAGTTATGAAAGCATTGGTATTGCTTTGTTTGTTAATACCGGCTATTTCGTTAGGTCAAAACATTTCTTTAGATTTTGAAAATAGGGATTTGACAGGCTGGTATCAAAGTGTATTCGGGCATTGGGCAGTTATTGATGATGACCCAATTGCCGGACAATATTCATTAATACATGATTTTGATTGCAAGGAGGCATCGAAAGATTGGATTGCTTTATTTCATAAACCCTTGTTAATGAAGGAGGGCAATACAGTATGGCAATTTTCTATTCGATACGATTTCAATCCTTCCTCGAACAACAATTGGGCGGTAGTTCTATCTGAAAATTCTCTTCCGGAAAGTAAACTAACAGATGCATTCGTATTTGGAGTGAACTATAAAGACAATAGCGATGAAATAAAATTATATAGAGTTAAGAATGATGAGATAATTGGGATTATGAACACAGGAATAAACTGGGAAGAAAATTCATTAAGAGGAGAAAATATCAGATTCCGGCTTAGCACATTTGCAACAGGTGAATTTATTATCGAAATTGACACAGTGGGAGGTACTTTTAATACAATAGCGACTAAAATCATTGATTTGCCAGGTACAATAAATGTTTTCGCCTTATACTACAACTTTACTTCCACATTTGATTGTGGATTAAGATTTGACGACTTGAAAATTCAAGGCAAATTCACAGTTGATTGTTCTTTGCCAGTTGTTGAATCGATATCAATTATTAATCCGCAAACCCTTGAACTTGTTTTTTCGGAAATTGTAAAAATATCTGAGGGCCGGGAATTTTGTGTCGGTATTACTGGCTGCGTAACAGTAGATCATCTTATCGCTAAATCATTTCTTTTAGATTTACCTGTAAGCATTATTCCAGGAAAACAATATTCCCTTTCCTTGCCTGAGATGGAAGATGTATATGGCAATTATAATCCTGAAACCCAGGCTTCATTTTATTATCCGAAAGCCTATGATATAGTCATTTCTGAATTATTAGCAGATCCTTCACCTCCTGTTTTGTTGCCAGAAATAGAATACATAGAATTGTTTAATAGATCAGATCATGATATTTCGATAAAGGGATGGCAATGCTCGGCCAACAATAGTAGAATTGAATTACCTGATGAAGTCATTTCTTCAGGAGAATATGCCATGCTTATTCATGGTGATAATATTTATTACAGTGGATTTAATACAGTATTATGTAATAGTCTTCCTGCACTGAATAATCAGGGAGCACTATTAAAATTGCAGGATAGATCAGGTATGTTGATTCATGCTATTGAGTATTCTGATGAGTGGTTTGAAACTTTCTCTAAGGGGGAAGGTGGGTGGTCTCTGGAAATGATCAATCCGGATGATCCTTGCTCTGAAATGGCTAACTGGCATGAATCGGAGGCATACAGAGGAGGAACTCCCGGAGAGAAGAACTCAGTATTTGAATCCTACACTGTTGATCCACTTCCTGAACTCTGGCGGGCTGCTATTACCGAAAAGGGATCTCTTATACTGTATTTCTCCGAAGCTCTTGATAGTATGAAAAGCATATCATCTGACTTTTTCACTATTGATCAGGAGATTGGAAATCCTGATTCGATTCTTCCTTCATGGCCCATTTTAAATAGAGCAGAGTTATTTTTTAGAACTCCCTTTGTTGAAAAACAAAAGTATGAGATTTTTCTTACTTCCGATTTATGTGATTGCTCAGGCCAATCATTGAATGCAATGAAGAATCATAGCTTTTCTTCTTCATCCAGGGCTGACAGCGGAGACATTGTGATAAATGAAATTATGTTTGATCCGGAATATGGTTTTTCAGAATACATTGAACTCCATAATCACTCTGAAAAAACAATTGACTTAAGATATTTTAGTCTGATAATTGGAGAAAATGATGATACACTATTAATAACAGAGGAATATTTTCCGGTTCAGCAAAATGAGTATGTAATACTTGCAAAGCAATACCTGGGTATAGATAGTGATGAAATATTTTCAAAAGCGGAGAAAATTGTACATATGAGTGATATGCCTTCTTTGCCTAATAAAGGATCACATATCTATTTACTCACTAATGAGGAAGAAATTTGTGATGTTGCTTCTTATTCTCCGGATTATCACAATGAACTACTATTAGAATCCAGGGGAGTTGCTTTGGAAAGAATTTCATGGCAAAGATCTGGACTTGAGGCAGGTAATTGGCAATCTGCATCTTCTGATGTGGGGTATCAGACTCCTGCAGCTAAGAATTCTCAGAGTGAGATTGGTAATTCTAAATATGAACTTGAAATATTTCCAAATACCATAACGCCCAACGGAGATGGAGTAAACGATGAATTGAAGATTCATTACAAAATGAATGTTGTAGGCTTTATGACAAGGATAATGATATTTAATAAGGATGGAAGGAAAATATTTACTCTAGCCAATGGCGATCTTCTGGGAACAGATGGAGAATATATCTATTTGGGAAAAGACAGTGATGGGAATAATCTGCCAAGCGGGTATTATATTTTATTTTTTGAAGCATATCATGAAAATGGAAACAGACATGTTGAGAAGAGAAGTTTTGTTATTGCCAGAAACTAGCAATAAAAAACCCCGGGTTTGCCGGGGTTTATAGTTCTAATAGAGGAGTATCTTAAAGCTTATAAGCTACTAACATGTTTCGTTAGTTTCGATTTTAGATTTGCAGCCTTATTCTTGTGGATAACGTTCTTTTTCGAAAGCTTATCAAGCATAGAAGCTACTTTAGGGAAAAGCTTTTCTGCTTCAGCTTTCTCAGAAGTTTTTCTTAATTCTTTGATAGCGTTTCGCATTGAGCGTGCATAATACTTATTATGTATCTTTTTCTGTTCAGACTGCCTGTTTCTTTTTATAGCTGATGAATGATTTGCCATTATTATATTTTCTAATAAAAGTGCATATTTAAATGAGGCGACAAAATTAGTTAAAAAATTGAATCCAAAAAATATTAAGCTGAAATTATTCTTTATACATCATAAATAGAAGGTGGAGGCACAAGCTTGAATACCAGTGCTGTACGAGATGGCAGGTATATTTTCAGCCAATTAGAGCCAGACATTCCTCCTGTTCTTTCCGCAAAATAGGCAATAGAGTGATCAACATTCCCAAAGCCGCCGAATTTTATATTGTCAGTATCCAGAACAATTTTGTACTTTCCTGAAGCAATTTGTATCCCATAATCAGTGAAGGATTGACTGGGATTGAAATTAAAAACAAAAAGTAAGTTGCCTCGTTCAAATGCAAGAACCTGATCTGAGGCATTATCGAGCAGAAGCTTGCACCATGGCTCTTTAAGAAACTTGTATTTATTATTCAATGCTAACATGTCATGATCAAAATCACCAAGGAAGTGATACCTTAATTTCGGGTTGTCCTCCAGGCTCCACTGTCTTCGGGCATACTTAAATGACCAGTTATTTCCTTCACGTGGAAAATCTATCCATTCCGGGTGACCAAATTCATTGCCCATAAAATTCAGATATCCTCCTCCTGAAGTTGCATATGTGACCAGCCGGATCATTTTATGCAAAGCCATACCCCGCTCTATGATCAGGCTTTCAGAATCTTTGTTCATATGCCAGTACATCTCTTTATCCAGCAATCTGAAAATAATGGTTTTATCTCCAACCAAGGCCTGGTCATGTGATTCAGAATAAGCAATTGTTTTTTCAAAAGCTCTTCGAGCGGTGAGTTCATGGAACAATTCACTTACGTTCCAGTTTTCGTCGGCACGTTCCTTTATTAATTTAATCCAGTAATCAGGAATTCCCATCGCCAGCCGAAAATCAAAACCAATTCCTCCTTTTTCCAAAGGTTCAGCCAAGCCAGGCATTCCGCTCATTTCTTCTGCAACAGTAATGGCATTTGGGTTCACTTCATGAATCAATTCATTGGCAAGAGTCAGGTATATTATTGCATCTCCATCCTGTCCGCCGTCAAAATAATAATCATAACTGGAAAAACTTCTTTCCAGGCCATGATCGTGATACAACATACTGGTTACTCCATCAAAACGAAATCCATCAAAATGATACTCCTCCAGCCAAAATCTACAATTCGACAATAAAAAATGCATCACGTGATCTTTTCCATAATCAAAGCAAAGGGAGTCCCAGGCAACATGTTCGCGTTTAGGGCCACCGTAGAAGTACAAGCTGGGATCACCATCAAAAAGGCCTAAGCCCTCAATTTCATTCTTTACAGCATGAGAATGCACCAGATCCATAATTACAGCTATGCCCTTACTATGGGCTGCATCAATCAATTCTTTTAATTCATCAGGAGTACCGAATCGTGAACTTGCAGCAAAAAAATTAGATACATGGTATCCGAATGATCCGTAATATGGATGCTCTTGAATGGCCATGAATTGTATTGTATTGTATCCGGCTTTTACGATTCGGGGAAGTACACGTTCACGAAATTCTTTGTATGTCCCTACTTTTTCATCCTCAGTAGCCATGCCAATATGTGCTTCATAAATGATGGGCTGTTCCGGCATATTTTTCAGGGGAGAAGAATTCCATTTAAAAGAATCATGAGCCCAGATCTGGGCATTGAAGATTTTGGATGATTCATCCTGAACACAACGAAATGCGTAAGAAGGAATGCGATGCCCCATACCTCCATTCCAGTGAATAGAGAGTTTGTATTGTTGCCCATGTTGCAGGGAATTTTTCGGAAGTTGAATTTCCCAATTACCCTCCTCAATTCTGGTTAATTGGAATTCATTTTTTTCTTCCCAATCGTTAAATTCTCCAATAAGGAATATTTTTTCAGCATTGGGTGCCCATTCACGAAATGTCCATCCATTTTCAGTTTGAAGCAAACCATAATACAAATGACCTGAGGCAAAATTTCTAAGACTTTGGGAACTTTGACACAGTTGTTCAATTCTATCCTGAGCTGCTTTTTGCCTAAGGAAGATAATATTTTCATAAGGTTCTAACCACGGATCTTCCTGTACTATAAGGGGTTTGTTCATTACATCTATAATTCAGAGAATATTATTAAAGATAACCATAAAAAAAGATAAACTAACATTCAGGAATTTCTAATGGTTTAAATCGAAACAAATATTTCAAACAAGCAAAATGACTTTAAAATTTTTAATTTTGCAATCCTTATTGTACCAGCACTTGTGAAAGTTATATACGATATATCAAAAGCAGAAATTAAACGCCCTGTAGCTACTATAGGAATTTTTGATGGTGTACATAAAGCACATGCAGAAGTAATTAAACAATGTCGAAGTATTGCTGATGAAATTTCCGGAGAGACTGTTTTGATTACCCTCTGGCCTCATCCACGAAAAATCTTCCATGAAGGGAAAGATGCCTTTAAATTGCTTACTTCGCTTGAAGAAAAAATTAACTTACTAGATAATAGAGGCATCGATAATCTGGTAGTGCTTAGTTTCGATAAAAAATTTGCAGCTACTGAGTTTGAAAATTTTGTGAAAGAGATTTTAGTTGGTGGTTTGAACATTTCACATCTTGTAGTAGGGTTCAATCATCAATTTGGAAAGAATAGGGAAGGCAATTATGAGAAATTAGTAACATTGGCTGAAAAGTATAAATTTGGATTGACGCAGCTAGAACCTTTTTTGCTGGAAAATGAAAAAGTAAGCTCTACAAAGATCAGAAATCTGATTCTTGATGGAGATATACAGAGAGCGAATCAATTTTTGGGATACAATTTTTTCTTGTCAGGAAGGGTAATTGGAGGCAATAAGAAAGGCAGAGAAATTGGATTTCCAACAGCTAACATTTCTGTTGATGACTCCTACAAAATAATTCCCAGGGATGGAGTTTATGCCGTTTTCGCTAATGTAAACGGGAATAGATATGAGGGAATGATGAATATTGGATGCAGACCAACCCTTGATGAAGATTGTAATCAACCCATTCTGGAAGTTAATCTTTTCGACTATACCGGCAATTTATACGATAAGGAGGTAAAGCTTAGTTTTATTCAACGAATAAGGGAGGAACAAAAGTTTGAAAATATGGAGGAATTGGCTTCACAGATTGCTCAGGATAAGATTTTAGTAAAAGATATCTTAGCCTCGGTCAAAAAGAACCATTTTTAATTGGCGTAATATAAATAAAGTAACAAACTTTGCCGTCCTCAACAATTTACCCTGAAATGGGGTTGTTATATAAAATAGTGAAAACATAAAACGGATTATAATATGAAAGACGAAGTATTAGTTGAATCTCTTCCATACAAGGTTAAGGATATGAGTCTGGCCGAGTACGGGCGAAAAGAAATAGAAATTGCCGAGAAAGAAATGCCTGGGTTAATGTCAATCAGGGCAAAATATGCAAAAGAGAAACCTCTTAAAGGAGCTCGAATTACGGGTTCTTTGCATATGACAGTTCAAACTGCCGTTTTAATTGAAACTCTTAGAGCTATTGGAGCTGATGTTCGATGGGCCAGTTGCAATATATTTTCGACACAAGACCATGCAGCAGCTGCAATAGCCGCAACAGGTGTGCCTGTATTTGCATGGAAAGGAGAATCACTTGAGGAATATTGGTGGTGTACAGATCAGGCACTTTCATTTCCTGGAGGACAGGGCCCAAACCTGATAGTAGATGATGGCGGTGATGCAACATTACTGGTTCATCTGGGATACCAGGCTGAAAATGACGCCTCAGTTTTAGAAAAGAAGCCGGGGAACCATGAAGAAGAAGTGATCTTAAATCAACTTAAGAAAACACTTGGTCTTGATAAAGACAAATGGCACAGAACAATAAAAGAGATGAAGGGTGTTTCTGAAGAAACAACCACTGGCGTTCATCGTTTGTATCAAATGATGGAAAGAGGGGAATTGCTTATTCCGGCAATTAATGTAAATGACTCAGTTACAAAATCAAAATTTGATAATCTTTATGGCTGTCGTGAATCACTTGCTGATGGAATAAAACGAGCTACTGATGTTATGGTAGCGGGTAAGGTAGTGGTTGTACTGGGATATGGTGATGTCGGAAAAGGTTGTGCGCAATCAATGAGAGGATTTGGAGCAAGAGTGATTGTTACTGAAATTGATCCCATTTGTGCATTACAGGCTGCCATGGAAGGTTTTGAAGTGAATACAATTGAAAGAGGTCTTAGTGAAGGGAACATTTTTGTTACTACAACAGGAAATAAAGACGTAATTACTGTTGAACATATGGCAAAAATGAAAGATCAGGCCATTGTATGTAATATAGGCCATTTCGACAATGAAATACAGGTAGATAAATTGAATGCATATAAAGGCATTAAAGTAGTAAATATCAAACCTCAGGTGGATAAATATATATTCCCTGAGGGACATTCTATTTATTTACTTGCTGAAGGAAGACTTGTTAATTTAGGATGCGCTACTGGTCACCCATCATTCGTAATGAGTAATTCATTTTCAAATCAAACGCTTGCTCAAATCGATTTATGGCTAAACGATTATGATGTTGATGTGTATAGGTTATCTAAAAAACTTGATGAAGAAGTTGCAAGATTGCACCTTGAACAACTGGGAGTTAAGCTTACAAAATTAACAAAAGAACAAGCTGATTATTTAGGTGTTTCACCTGAAGGGCCTTATAAACCTGAACATTATAGATATTAGAGATATTTTAGAAATGAGATTATAAGAGCCATCCTGAGATAAAAAGGGTGGTTTTTTTAATTATAAACGTTGATATCGCCTGTATTGGGATTATAAAATGCCTTGTATTCCTTTAGTGCGAATGATGCTGGTCCGGAAGAGGTTGGAGCTCCTCTGCTTGGAAAAACATATATTGAACCGCATTCCGGACAAGTTGCTAATCCGCTGTTTGGATCAGCATCAACGACAATGCTTTTAGGAAAATCATAAGGACATGTGCGATCGAAAGCATAGAATTCGCCTCCTGCATTGTAAACAATTACTCCATTGTTATCATATCCGAGAGCTAAAACTCCAATAGTGTTGTTTGTAATTACCATGGAATTATTTTGAGCCTGAAGCCGAATAAATTCCGAATCATACAAAATATTGATCGTAAAGTTGACATACACATCAGGAATAGGATTTGGCGTATATTTTTCACATCCCAATGAAAGGGAAAGAAAAACTATTGAGATAAGCGAAAAAAATGATAATTTTGAATGTTTCATATAATCTTTGTCACTGGGCTGCAAATATAGTTATTTTATAACGCTCAAATGAAGCAAATATTCTGCATTGATATATGTTGAAATAGAACATAAAAAAGAAAACTCATGAAGTTTGCAGGCGAAAATGGATCTCTGGAGATAGTTATTTATGTAATTTTAATGGTTGTTGGTTTGGCAGCAAGTGCCTACCGCAATTTTGTAAAGAAGAAAGAACAACAACAAAAAATGCCGGGAGAAGCCATGCCAGATTTTCCTGAATCTGCTTTTAATCCGGTTTATGATTCTGAAGAATCTTCTGAAGAGGAAGCTTATAATGATACATCAGTAGCTGTAGAGTTTCTGGCACCTGAAGAACCAGAAAAGGAGCCTGAATTAGTGCTCAGTGAACAAAAGCTTGTTGAAGAGAAAATTTCTTCTGAAAGTCAGGATGAATTTGAATCTGCGAAAAGTGAAATGCTGGCTGATGATTATCTGGAAAGTCAAAGGAAGGATCTGTCTGATAGTTTTGAGTATGATTATAATAAGGATCCTGATGATAAGGAAGTTTCTAAAGGATTTGACTTGAAAAAAGCTATAATATACTCGGAAATAATGAAACCTAAATACCTCTAATTCAAATACAAGTGAATCTGTCATTATGGTGCCACTTGTTTAAGTATTAAAATATTTATTATCTTTGTGGTGTAAAGAGTTCCGACAATTAGCGGGATTCTTTTTTGTTTTTATAATAGTCAAATGAGGAGGAAGTAACATGTCAAAGATTTCATATCTTACAGAAGAAGGGATGCTAAAGCTTAAGAATGAACTTGAAAATTTAACAAAGATCGAACGCCCTTCTATTTCTAAACAAATAGCAGATGCTCGCGATAAAGGCGATCTTTCTGAAAATGCAGAGTATGATGCAGCAAAAGAAGCTCAGGGTATGCTTGAGTTAAAAATTTCTAAGCTTAAAGAGGTTATTGCTAATTCCAGAATTATTGATGAATCAAAGATCGATACTTCAAAAGTCCAGATACTGAATAAAGTAAAAATTAAGAATAAGAATAATAATGCTACAATGGAATATACCATTGTATCAGAAAGTGAAGCAAGTTTAAAAGAGGGAAAGATCTCAGTGGATACTCCAATTGCCAAAGGATTGTTAGGCAAAAAAGTGGGAGATGTGGTAAATATTAATGTTCCTTCAGGTGAGATGCTATTTGAAATTATTAGCATTGCCCGCTAATCTTTTGAAATTAAATAAGAAATAATATTCCGATCGATAAATCCTATTCGTCATGGCTTCAATTTTTAGTAAAATAATTAGTGGTGAGATTCCATGCTACAAGATTACTGAAGATGAACATTTTTTTGCCTTTCTGGATATTAATCCATTGGCAAAAGGACATACACTTGTAGTTCCTAAAAATGAAATTGATTACTATTTTGATCTGGAGGATGATTTGTATACAGGGATAAATCTTTTTGCAAAGAAAATAGCGAAGGCCATTGATAAATCTGTTGAATGCTCAAGAGTTGGCGTTGCAGTTATTGGTCTGGAAGTTGCTCATGCTCACATACATCTTGTTCCTTTAAATAATATTGGAGATCTGAATTTTGCAAATCCGAAGCTGCAATTGTCAAAAGAAGAATTTGAAGAAATTGCCAATACCATTGCTTCAAATTTATAGTCTATCGTGTTTTTTTGGGATTCTTCTTAATAAAATCATTCCAACTGGAATAAGTTTTATTAATATCCAGGTTATTTCTTTGGTAGAAATGGCACATAGCCGCAGCCAGCCCATCAGTAGCATCCAGGTTTTTAGGAATTTCATCGAAAAGCAAAATGCTTTTCAGGAACTTAGCTACTTGTTCTTTAGAGGCAGCTCCCTGGCCTGTGATAGAAAGTTTTATTTTTCTTGGAGCGTACTCAAAAATAGGAATTTGGCGATTCAATGCTGCTGAAATTGCCACACCCTGGGCCCGGCCTAATTTTAGCATAGACTGCACATTTTTACCATAAAAGGGGGCTTCAATTGCAAGTTCATCAGGATGGTATTTATCTATTAACTCAATAGTATCCTGGAAAATTTTCTTAAGCCGAAGGTAGTGGTCATTTATTTTAGAATAGTTGCACTCCCCCATACCGATGAACATAGGCGAATTGCCTTCAGCTTTTACGATTCCAAATCCCATAATTTTAGTACCGGGATCAATGCCTAGTATAATCCGTTCTTCCAAATTCCAATTTTTATACAGCATGAAATATAATACTTTCTTTCGGAACTATAAGGTCTGCATCTCAATCATTTGTTATTGACAATACAATGAAACAAGCTGATTTTAGCAGGAAGTTTAAATTTTTGCCTACTCACATTAAACTTTTTCGAAATTCAATCATCTAATGAAATGTAATTTCGATAATCATTAAAAATAACAATTAAATGAAGGGACTATTATGAAAAGAAAAAGTTTAATATTTATCATGACACTTTTCTCAATATTGGGCATTCTGACTATGTCATGTGAGAAAAATATTCCTGTTGAGGAAGACGAAAGACTCTCTGATCTGGATATTGAATTGGCAAAAGATGATGCAATTGCTGATGACATTTACGATGACATTGATGGCGTTGTCGAAGAAAAACTGATGGAACTCAATGAAAACGATTATCAGGTTCTGACAACAAAATCTGCTGATGATGATTATACCTGTCTTATTGTTACTGTCGATTATCCAGATTCAACAAGGTTTCCGAAAGTTGTAAGCTTTGATTATGGTGAAGGTTGCATGGTTGTATTCAATGGCGATACAATTATCAAGAAAGGTAAAATCATTGTTACTCTTACTGACAGATTTGATGTTCCCGGCTCGCAACATATTCTGACCTTCGAAGATTTCTTCGTAAATGGCATTAAGATTGAGGGGATAAGAACTACAACTTTTATTGGGTTGAATAATAATGGTTTTCTTGAATCTGAAATAACACTTGTTGACGGGAAACTGATATTTTCTGATCCTGTAACAGGGGAATTGCTTACATACACAAGAGAAGCCCAGTTAAGCAAAGAATGGTTGAGAGCACAAATACCTTTAGAGGATTCGGTATATATGAATGGCTCTATCTGGGGAGTAAATGTTTATGGAGAGAATTATAGCCGTGAAATTATTGAAACATTAACTCTTGCACATTGTCCGGAATACAGAAGACGTTGGGTAATTGTTGATGGGCAGATTTTGAGTAAGGTAGGTGAGATTGAAACTATTATTGATTACGGTGAAGGAGGATGTGATAACACTGCTATGGTAAGAAGAGAGGGGAACATGCATAGAATCCGTATCCATGAGCAACACAGAATTCGTACCGGGGGAGGAAAATAGGAGTTAAGCAGACTTTTTATCACTAAAGCTGTATATTTTGTTATTGGAAAGTTACATAATGTATATTAAAATATTCTAATAATTTAAACAAGGGGATTATCCCCTTGTTTTTATTTCCAACCCATCTGATTATTGATCATGTGGCTTCCTGGATTGAATATCAGGCTGGGGTGACTTGATCCTTAGGAAGAATAAGCATACAATTAATAGCAAGCTATACGGCTTCTGAATTTAAAACAGGGTGGAATCATAACTGGATAGGTATCTCAGTCTATTACTCATTCTAAGATTTGCGGATAGAAGCAATAAAATCTTTAATATTCTTTTTCATATCTCCCGGTTTTTCCAAAACATTCACAAAGGCACTTCCAATGATGGCTCCATTGGCATATTGGCAGGCATGGTCGAATGTTTTCTTTGATGAAATTCCAAAACCTATCAATCGGGGAGATTTTAAAGAGAGGTTTTTGATTCTCTCAAAATATTCTTTCTGATAGTCATCAAAACTTTTTCGCGCACCAGTAGTTGCTGAAGCAGATACCATATATAGAAAGCCTTTACTTTCAGCATCCAGCTGTTTGTATCGTTCATCATTTGTTTGGGGTGTAGCCATAAAAACTGTATGCAAATTGTACTTTTCAAAGATTGCTCTGAACTCCGCCTGGTAAATATCAAGAGGCAAATCTGGTAAAATAACTCCGTCAATACCTGTTTCCTTGCAGGTGGAACAAAATTTTTCTACTCCATATTGCAATACAGGATTAAAATACCCCATAAGGATAAGCGGAATATTTACTTCGTCACGTATATTTTTGATTTGTTCAAAAAGAATTTTTAGGCTCATGCCATTTTCCAGTGCAGTATGACTGCTTTTCTGAATAACAGGCCCATCAGCAATAGGATCGGAGAAGGGGATGCCGATTTCAATTAAATCCACCCCTTCTGAAGCAAGAGTTTTAATAATAGTGCTTGTAGTTTCTAGCTTCGGGTGCCCTGCAGTAAAATAGATGGAAAGTATATTTTTCTGTTTTTGTTTAAAGAGAGTATCTATTCTGTTCATTTCAATATTGATTCATGGATTATTTTACGCTTTCTTCTTTTGCATTTCTGATATATAGGTATCCATATCCTTATCACCCCGGCCTGAAACATTAATTACCACAATATCATTTGAGTTAAATTTCTTTTTATCGAGCACTGCCAAAGCATGAGCCGATTCAAGAGCAGGGATAATACCCTCAAGCTGTGTGAGTAAAAAAGCAGCCATAAGAGCTTCAGCATCAGTTATGCTTAAATATTCAACTCTTTTTATTTTGTTGAGAAATGAATGCATGGGGCCAATCCCAGGATAATCCAGCCCTGCTGAGATCGAATAGGGTTCGGTTATTTGACCATCTTCATTTTGCATCAGCATTGTTTTGCATGAGTGCAGCACACCAGGGGAACCGGTAGCTAATGTTGCAGCTGTTTCTTTCGTGTCAACACCAAGACCTGCAGCTTCTGTAGCGATGAGCTTTACTTTTTCATCATCAAGAAAATGATAAAAAGCACCTGCGGCATTGCTTCCTCCTCCAACACAGGCAAGAACATAATCAGGGCTTTCTTTCCCTTCCTGTTCTTTTAATTGCCAGCGTATTTCTTCGCTGATAACTGATTGTAAACGGGCAACAAGGTCAGGATACGGATGAGGTCCTATTACTGAGCCAACAATGTAATGAGTGTCTTGAGGATTATTTATCCAATCGCGCATAGCTCCATTGGTAGCATCTTTCAGTGTTTTGTTCCCACTTTCAACAGGTATTACATCGGCGCCAAGCATTTTCATGCGCAATACATTGGGTGCCTGACGGGAAACATCAAGAGCTCCCATATACACCACACATTGCAAACCCATGAGTGCACAAACAGTTGCAGTAGCCACTCCGTGTTGACCGGCGCCTGTTTCGGCAATGATCCTGGTTTTTCCAAGCTTTTTGGCGATTAGAATTTGCCCGACGGTATTGTTTATTTTGTGAGACCCGGTATGATTTAAGTCTTCTCTTTTAAGATATATTTTTGTATTGTAATGCTCTGAAAGTCTTCCTGAGTAGTACAATGGCGACGGGCGGCCAACATAATCTTTCAGCAGTTTTGAATACTCTTTTCTGAAGGAAGAACTTTCAATGATGTTGAGATAGTTATTTTTCAATTCCTCGATATTGGGATACATGGCCTCAGGAATATAGGCCCCTCCAAATTCGTCATAAAATCCCTTTTCGTCTACAGTATATTTCATGTGAGCTTTATTTAGTTGATCTAATTTTTTGAAAAAAGCCTTTAAGAGCTATCGTATTTTTTAATCCGGGATCTATCTCAAATCGGCTGTTAATATCAATGCCAAATATGTTAATGATATTTCTATAATTGTTTATTGTTTCATCATCATCCGGACCAATTCCTCCACTAAGAAAAACAGGCTTATCAAAAGGGTATTTTCTAAGAACTTCCCAATTGAATTGTTTTCCTGAACCACCGTGAAGATCCGTCTTGGTGTCAAAGAGGAAATAATCGCAACAAGACAAATATGGGCTAAGGTTTGAAAAATCGAAATCATCGCCAACGCCAAAGGCCTTAATAATTTTTACTCCCATTTTATGCAATTCGATGCAATATTCGGGTGATTCATTTCCATGCAATTGCACCAAATGAAGATTTAATCTGTTTGCCCAGTTAAAAATATCTGGAATCAGGGCATTCACAAATACGCCCACCCTTTGAATAGATTCAGGGATATCAGTATTCAATTCATAATCATCGCCAAGGTATCTCTTTGATCCAGGGAATAGAATGAACCCGATATAATCAGGTTTCAATTCAATCAGATGGCGAATGTTATCACTCTCGCGCATCCCGCAAACTTTTATTTTAAGGCTTGAATTTGTCATGTTTTACTTGGATTTCTTAATTCATCTACAAAGCTGGCAAATGAGCTAACTGGGTCATCATTTTTCATAAAATTCTCGCCAATAAGAAATCCGGAAAATCCATGATTTTTCAGGTATTCAATGTCACGGATTGAAGAAATTCCACTTTCAGATATTTTTATGAATTCATTTGGTATTTTTTTTGCCAATTTAACAGAATGCTTCAGGTCAACCTCAAATGTTTTCAGATTGCGGTTGTTAATGCCAATTATATCCAGGTATTCATTTATTAGCTCTAACTCCTCTTCTTCATGAATCTCCATTAAAACCTGGAGTCTGAGTTCATGAGCTTTCTTCGCGAGAGAGATTGCCTTACTTTTGGTCAAAATGGAAGCTATTAAAAGAATAGCATCTGCTCCGATAGCCTTTGCCTCATGTATCTGGTACTCATCAATAATAAAATCTTTCCTTAGAATTGGAATGTCATTTACAGCGCGTGCTCTTTGTAAATCGTCAACAGAACCACCAAAGAAAATAAAATCAGTAAGCACAGATAATGCAGATGCTCCGTTTGCAGCATAACCAGATGTTACATCTTCAACCCTGGAAGAATTGTTGATGATTCCTTTTGAGGGTGATTTTCTTTTGAATTCAGCGATAATCCCTGTTTTATGTTGTGAAACCAAAAAGTCCTTAAAACTGAGAGGGACCCTTTCATAGTAATACATTTTTTCCAGACCAGAAATCGGTATCAATTCCTTACTGCTTTCTACTTCCTTCTTTTTGTGATCTACTATTGTACTTAAGATAGACATTTTTACTTTTTCAGTAGTTTCGTATATTATTGAAACGCGATTAGTTTCTTCATAGCATTCAAGGCATTCTTACTTTCCAGAGATTCTTTTGCTGTTTGAATGCACTCTTCTAAGGATGTATCCGAATTAGCACATTTAATAGCAAAACCTGCATTTGCAATAACTACAGAATTTTGTGCTTCTGTGCCATTTCCTTCTAAGATATCAATAAATATTTTTGCAGCTTCTTTCACAGAATTGCCTCCAAAAAGCTCTTCAGGCATTATTTTATGTTGTCCGATGCTTTCGGGAGTATATATTTTGTCCTCGGTTCCGGATAAAGCCCGAAAATTACCTGTAAGAGAAATCTCATCATAGCCATTCAAGCTGTAAACAATAAAATAGTTTATTCCGGTTTGAGAATAAACTCCATGATATAGCTCCAGCACTTCTTCGTTAAAAACCCCAATAATTTGATTTTGAGGTTTAGCAGGATTAACCATGGGTCCAAGGAGGTTAAAAAAAGTTTTAAGCTTTAAACTTTTTCGAACAGGGCCGACATATTTCATGGAAGGATGAAACATTGGTGCATGCAAATAGCAAATGTTTGTATCTTCAATTTCCTTTCTGATTTTGTCATCATCATTTGAAAACTTATATCCCAGGTTTTCCAGAATATTTGAAGATCCACATGAAGAGGATACACCATAGTTTCCATGCTTAGCAACCTTAATGCCAGCACCGGCAATAATAAATGAACTAAGCGTTGAGATGTTAAAGGTATTTTTTTCATCACCGCCTGTACCACAAACATCGATGGTATTGTAATCAGAAAGATCTACCGGGATACAAAGATCAAGCAAGGCTTCACGAAAACCCGAAAGCTCATCTGAGTGAATCGGGCGCATCAGGTAAACAGTCAAAAAAGAGGCAATCTCATGTTCAGAATATTTTCCCTGACCAACTTGCAGTAGCACATTTTTCGCTTCTTGTTTGCTTAAAATATTTTTATTAAACAGATGGATTAGTATTTCTTTCATTGTACTTCTATTTAAAGTAACCGCAAAGTTCGCTAAGCAATCGCAAAGTACGCAAAGATCTGAAAGACTAATAAAATTACTTTGCGACCTTTGCGCAAACTTTGGGGCCTTTGCGGTAAATTATTTTTTAATAAGGCTCAAAAGTTTACAATTTAATTATTTAGCCAATTCTCAACTATTTTCAATCCGTGCTCTGTAAGCACAGACTCAGGATGGTATTGCACCCCCTTCACATTATATTCTTTATGACTAATTCCCATGATGATACCCTGTTCATCAAGACTATTGATTTTAAAACAATCGGGCAAATTCTCTCTTGATACCACCCATGAATGGTATCTGCCTACTTCGAAAGTTCCGGGTATATCTTTATACAGAGTGTCTTCCGGAGCAATTATGTTTAAAGTTGAAGATACACCATGATACACTTTGTCCAAATTTATCAATTTACCTCCAAATGCTTCAGCAATTGCCTGGTGTCCTAAACAAACTCCAAGAATACTTTTCGTGGAAGAATATCTTTTTATTAAATCCAGGCAAATACCTGCTTCTATAGGTATTCCGGGCCCTGGAGAAAGTAAGATCTTATCATATTTTTCAATAGCGTCCAGTTCAATTTGGTCATTTCTGAAAACATCCATTGGGTCATCAGTAAGGTTACTGATGTAGTGAACCAGGTTGTAAGTAAAGGAGTCGTAATTGTCAATTACCAGTATTTTTTTCATTGTTATAAGGTTTTTGCAAGGTCAATGGCTTTTTTTAATGCGCCGAGTTTATTATTCACTTCCATCAATTCACTTTTTTCATCCGATTCAGATACTATACCGGCTCCGGCCTGGTAGAATAATTTCTTATCCTTGCTGAGGAATGTACGGATCATAATAGCCTGGTTTAGATTGAACTTAAGATCAATAAAACCAATGGCCCCGCCATAATAGCTTCTGCCCTGGTTTTCGTACTTGTCTATCAATTCCATAGCCTTGTATTTTGGAGCCCCTGAGAGAGTTCCAGCAGGGAAGGTGGCCATCATCATATCAACAACTCTGGAAGGTTCAATAAGCTTTCCTGTTACTGTGGATACAAGATGAATTACATGAGAGTAGAATTGTACTTCGCGATAACTTTCAACTTTAACATTATTACCGTGTCTGCTTATATCATTTCTAGCCAAATCAACAAGCATTACATGCTCAGCATTTTCTTTCGGGTCGGCACATAGTTTTTTTGCAAGCTCATTGTCTTTTTTATCATCTCCGGTACGTTTAAATGTACCGGCAATAGGATTGATTGTTGCTTTGCCATTTTCAATTTTTAATTGTGCTTCCGGTGATGAACCAAAGATTTTATAGTTGCCATAATCGAAATAAAATAGATATGGTGAAGGATTCACAGAACGTAAAGCCCGGTAAACATTGAAATCATCGCCTTCAAATTCCTGAGAGAATTGTCTTGACAGTACAATCTGAAAAACATCTCCACGATAGCAGTGTTTTTTCCCATTGCGAACCATTTGCATGTATTCATCATCTGTAATATTTGACTGCTCGTTGTTTAGTGACTGAAATTTGGAAGGCTCAGCTACATTCTGATTAAATATTAATTTTCTGATTTCATTGATGTTACTTTTTTCTCCTTCGAATAGATTTTCAAGAATAGTCAGTTCATTTTTAAAATGGTTTATTGCGATGATGTATTTGAAAAAATTGTAGCGTAACTCAGGAATCTGATATTCTTCCTTAGCTGTATTATTAAGCTTTATAGTTTCAAAATACTGAACAGCATCGTAGCTTGAATAACCAAAAACACCATTTACAAGCGACTTATCGCCTTCTACGATATGGAAAGCATGTATGAACTGATCAAATTTATCACGAAATTCTTCGGGACTGCTGATGCTTGATTCTTGTTTATTGCCATCTGGGTATTCTTCCAGGACTTTTCCTTTATTTACCTGGAAAGTTGCCACAGGATCAAGGCAAATGAAAGAATAGGAGTTTTCATGGCCATGGTAGTCAGAGCTTTCAAGCAAAAATGAGTTTTTATATTTTTTGCTTCCCTGCAAATAAATACTCACCGGAGTGACCATATCTGCAAGTATTTTTTCTGTTTTCAGGGTAATGTTGTATTTATTCATTTTGTTTGTTGTTGTGCGTTATAAAATCAAAAGCGGCTTATCGTGAGTACGATAAGCCGCTTTTTGTATTTTGTAATTTCTACAATAGGGGTTTTTCCTCACGATTTCGTGCGAAATAGGAGCCACCACCACCAAGTTGTTAGAAATAAAGATTTCATTTTTGTTGTTTCTGTGCGTAAAGTTAAGTTAATATTTTTCAATAATGCAAGTGCTATGCTACCTTCAAACGTTTAATATCTTGTTTCTCAAGCTTTTCCATAGCATATTTTTTTGTTATGATCAATTCTTCCTTGGTTTTTTTGGAAGGAAGCTCAAACATAGCATCGATCATAATGGCTTCGCAAATTGAGCGCAAGCCCCTGGCACCCAGCTTAAATTCTACAGCCTTATCTACAATATATTCCAGCACATTGTCTTTGATTGTAAGTTTTATGCCATCCATGTCAAATAATTTAACATATTGTTTAACAATGGAATTTTTTGGCTCTGTAAGAATTTGTCGTAAGGCGCCTCTGTCAAGAGGGTCAAGATAAGTCAGTACAGGAAGCCGGCCAACAATTTCAGGGATCATACCAAAGGCTTTCAAATCTTGAGGAGCAATGTATTGAAGTAGATTTGTTCTATCAATTTCATCTACTTTCTTAGAAGCACTGTAACCAACAACACGTGTATTAAGTCTTTGGCCAATTTTTTTCTCTATACCATCAAAGGCACCACCACAAATAAACAGGACATTTTTAGTGTCGACCGGAATCATTTTCTGATCGGGATGTTTTCTGCCACCCTGTGGAGGAACATTAATAACCGATCCTTCAAGAAGTTTCAATAATCCTTGTTGAACTCCCTCTCCTGATACATCACGTGTAATGGAAGGATTGTCAGATTTGCGGGCAATTTTATCTATTTCATCGATAAATACAATGCCTTTTTCAGCTGCTTCAACATTGTAATCGGCAACCTGTAATAATCGGGTAAGAATGCTTTCGATATCTTCTCCAACGTAACCTGCTTCAGTAAGCACTGTGGCGTCAACAATGGTGAAAGGAACGTTCAATAATTTTGCAATGGTACGGGCCAAAAGTGTTTTCCCGGTTCCTGTTTCTCCTATAAGTATAATATTGGATTTTTCAATCTCAACATCCTCATCTTTCCGGGAAAAATGCATAAGACGCTTGTAATGATTGTAAACGGCAACAGAAAGATATTTTTTTGCCTGGTCCTGACCAATTACATACTGATCAAGTGACTTTTTTATCTCGAAAGGCTTAATAAGCCGAATGGAATTGATGTCGAAATCACCTTTTTTCTTTAGTTCTTCCTGAACAATCTCAAATGCCTGCTCAATGCAGTTATCACAGATATGTCCTGAAATGCCTGCAATCAGGAGATTCGTATCGTTTTTTTCTCTACCACAGAATGAACACCTGTCCATGTTGAAAAATATTATTTTTTGGGACGATTCAGAACTTCATCTACCATGCCATATTCGAGAGCTTCATTAGCTGTCATCCAATAATCACGGTCTGAATCTTTTTCTACTTTTTTAATGTCTTTGCCACTATGGTCAGCAATAATCTTATACAACTCAGTTCTTATTTTCAATATTTCGCGAGTAGTAATTTCAATATCAGATGCCTGCCCCTGGGTTCCACCCATAGGCTGGTGAATCATTACTCTTGAATGCTGTAATGCCGATCGTTTCCCTTTTTCTCCTGCACAAAGCAATACTGCAGCCATAGAAGCTGACATTCCGGTACAAATAGTTGCAATATCAGAGGATATGTACTGCATAGTGTCATAAATTCCCAATCCGGCATGTACTGAGCCTCCCGGAGAATTAAAGTAAATCTGTATATCTTTCCCGGGATCCGTAGAATCAAGGTAAAGCAATTGAGCTTGTATTACATTTGCAACGTAATCATCGATTGGCAGTCCCAGGAAAATAATTCTATCCATCATCAAACGTGAAAACACGTCCATTGATGCCACATTTAATTGCCGTTCTTCGATAATAGTCGGGGAGATATAGCTATCGTAAATAGAGGTAATTTTTTCAAGCGTCATGCTGCTTATTCCCCGATGCTTTGTTGCGTATTTTTTAAAGTCCTTTGTGTTATCCATATGCCCGATAATTAGTGCTTAAGTAAAGGTAATACTATTTTTCAAACAATTTGTTGAATTTTTCTGAGCTGATCTCTTTACTATCAACCTTTACAGTACTTTTTACAAAGTTAATTACCTTATCTTCTACGACTTTGGTTTTTATTTTGTTTCTCTCTTCATTTGTAGATAGCAATCGATTTGAAAATTCTGCCAAATGTTCATCCGGTACATTTGCCATTCCATATTGAGCAAACTGCATTCTGGCAACATCAATGGCAGCTTGTTTCAGGTCCTCTTCTGTGACTTCCAGGTTATTTTCTTCCGTTATCTTGTCTTTTATCAATTGCCACTTAAGATCTTCTTCGAAATGGCTGTATTCCTTTTCTATCTGCTCCAGATCGTATTTTCCTTCGTTGATAAGGAGCAGCCATCTCTTTAAAAAGTCATTTGGTAATGCAGATTTGAATTTTTTTATTAGTGTGTCCTTTGCATCTATTCTGAATCGATAATCACTGTCCTGGATAAGACCTTTTTTTGCTTCCTGGGCTGTTTTTTCCCTGAATTCTTTTTCATCTTTTACAGCTCCTTCACCATACACCTTATCGAACAATGTCTGATTTACTTCTGCATTTTTAAATAAGTTTATGTCTTTTACGGCAACCTGAAAATTCTGAGGAAGTTCAGCCACAAGGCTTTTATCAATTTTAAGTATACCTGCAAGTTCTGCATCATTAGGGTAGGCTTTTTTCAGATCCATGCTAAGCAAGTCGCCCTTTTTAGATGATAGAACGATTTTTTTAATTTTATCATCCTTGATCATTTCAATCGAGAGAGTAGCCTCTTCCACATGAATTCCATTCTCAACAATTGCTCCTTCAGGACTTAATTCTTTAATATCTACTTTAATCAAAGCTTTCTCAGTAATTGAATCTATACTTTCCAATGCACCAAAACGTTGAGCATAGGTCTCCACATACTTGTCAATTAACTTGTCATCGACTTTAATAGTGTAAAAGGGGATCTTATCTTTTGCGGATATTTTGAGTTCAAAATCAGGGGCAATGCCTAAATCAAATTTAAATTCAAATTCACTGTCATTATCCCAATCAATTGTCTTTTTCTCTTCTATATGCGGCAATGGTTCACCAAGGATATTCAACTTTTCTTCGATAAGGTATTTTGAAATTGACTCGGAAACCAGCTTATTTACTTCTTCCAGCAATACCGGCTTTCTATACATTTTATTGATAATTCCTGCAGGAACCTTTCCAGGTCTGAATCCATCCACTCTTGCTTTCTTCCTGTAATCATTGAGTATATTTTTTACTCTTTCTTCATAATCTTCTTTCATCAGGTTAATGCTAAGAACAGCATTCAACTCATCGATGTTTTCTTTATTGATATTCATTTTATACGGATTTTCATTTTAGTATAAAAACCGCCAATACTATCTATAAGTGAAAGTATTAGCGGTTTAGGCGCGGATGAAGGGACTTCCCGATGCTTATCGGGATAGACTTCTCATCCCTTAATCTTTTCTACGAAAAGCCAACAAGTGCTGACGCACTTGTTCTCACCCTTACTACGTGCGGATGAAGGGACTTCCCGATTTTCATCGGGATAGACTTCTCATCCCTTTAATCTTTTCTACGAAAAGCCAACAAGTGCTGACGCACTCGTTGACATCCTTACTTCGTGCGGATGAAGGGACTCGAACCCCCACGCCCGAAGGCACTAGATCCTAAGTCTAGCGCGGCTACCAATTACGCCACATCCGCAAAACGAGTGGCAAAGATACTATATTTTTGTAAAATCAGCTTTCAGGAAAAGAATAAAATTTCACTACTTTATTTTATGCAAATTTAACATCCTAAGAATGAAAGTTTATTTCCTTGTTTCTTGATATTATTGTCTGAAAATCTGAACTTTATTGTTTATACATAGTTTACATTCTGAATTAATTAATAAAAAAAATGAAAAAATTATCATTGTATATTATTGGATTGTTGCTGGTTGCAAGTGCAAGCGCGCAGACTTTTCAGTCAGAAAAACTGGAAAAAAAGTGGGAGACTGCAGGATTGAATGTACCTGAGAGTGTACTTCCTGTGCCAAAAGAAGGCATTCTTTATGTTTCGAATATAGGGACCAATAAATCCTCATCCAAAGAAGGCTTGGGTTTTATTTCTATACTGGGCCTTGATGGTGAAATAAAGAATTTGAATTGGAGTACAGGTCTGAATTCACCAAAAGGAATGGCTATTTTTGAGGATAAATTGTACGTAACGGAAGTAGACCATATTTCTGAAATTGATTTGGCTACAGGTAAAAAAGTAAATTCTTATCCTGTTGAAGGTGCTGTTTTTCTAAATGATGTTGCAGCAAACTCCTCCGGAGTTATCTATTTTACTGATTCAAGGACCGGAAGTGTACATAAACTTGATAGCGGGAAAGTAAGTGTAGTAATTAAATCGGAGTTTTTCCCCGGTATAAATGGCATTGTGGCTTTGGATAACAAGCTCTTGATTGGAACAGGAGAGAAGGTTGTAAAATATTACCTGGAGACCGGGGAGGTGAAAGATTACATGCTGAATACAGGGGGTGTAGATGGTCTGGCTAAGATAGATAAAGGACTTATCCTGTTTTCTGACTGGCCGGGAACTGTGTATGTCATGAAAAAGGGTGAAGAGAAGGAACTTTTGCTTGACACCTCTTCTACCGAAACTTCAAAGACTGCCGACTTTGGTTATATAGCAAATAAAAAGCTGGTATTTATTCCTACGTTCTTTGCGAACTCTGTTGTTTGCTATAAGTTGAAATTATAGGAAGCATACACTTCTCTGAAGTGTAATTTCCAATTATTATACATGTGAAATAAACTTTACTGATGTTAGCAGATTACGTTTCGTAGTATGTAAACGCAAAGAATAAAGTTGGCAGTCGAAACGCATTTCACACTTGCACTTTAACCCCGGGTTTCATCCGGGGCTATTGCTTTGTTGTCAATTTGCATAAAACTCCTCCGCTACCGCATGATTACCTTCGGTGAGCTCGTCCTTGCGTCCTCGGTTGCATCGTGTGATGTACACAACAGCATGCCTGAGAGAAACAGAATGGTCTTTTTTATAATGATAGTATTTTAGTTTGTATTATTAGTTTGTTTTATACCTACCCTGACAGGGTGAGTACTATGATTACAATTTTTGAGCTACTATGCTTTAGCAAGGCAATATTACTTACCCTGTCAGGGTATAACATATAGCTCACTCCAATTGCAACTCATATACCCTGTCATCATACATATCGTAACGGATTATGCCATAAACATGTGAATAGTATATTGCCTTCACATTAAAATGAGTTGTATCTATAAGTAAATCTTCTACAACATACACGTTGTATATTGTAGTATCACCTAACATATATTCTGTTGTTGTATCTCCAGAGCGAGCTTGGGCCATAGAGGAAAAACTTCCCACAAAGGAAGCAGCATTAGGAGTACGCACAAATCCCCAAAGCGGACAATTATTGCATTCAGTAATTCCTTTGTAGTCAACTTCAAAAACTTCACTAATGATATACTTAGTTCCTAATTTTACATAATCTGTTGAAACTCTATCCAAAATGTACGTGTCAACAGCAGAAGTATTATTCCTAAATAGAAGAGTATCACCTTCTTCGTATTTAAACCATTGTGTATGATCCAGAGAAACATAAACATCTTTTTCTGGTCCTTTGTTGCAGGAAATTAGTAACAAAAGACTTGCTAAAATAAAAATGAGTCTGGTATTCATATACAATAATCTCAGATTCTAAATTTACTAATTATTTCGAGTCAACTTAAGAAAAATTTTAACCTTAACAATATTCTTGCAAAATGGCCATACCCTGACAGGGTGGGTGCTACAACTACATTAGTTGAGCTACTATGCTTAAGCATGGCAGCTTACATACCCTGTCAGGGTATATCAGGAATCCTACTCCAACTGCAACTCATACACCCTGTCATCATACATATCGTAACGGATTATGCCAAAAACATGTGAATAGTATATTGCCTTCACATTAAAATGAGTTGTATCTATAAGTAAATCTTCTACAACATACACGTTTTGTATTGTAGAATCACCTAGTTTATATACTCTTGTTGTATCTCCAGAGCTAACCAGGGCCATAGAGGAAAAACTTCCAAAAAAGAAAACACTATTAGGAGTACGCCTAAATCTCGTAAGAGGACAATTATTGCAATGAGTAATTTCTTTGTAGGCAACTTCTAATACTTCACTATGGGTATACTCAGTTCCCAGAAGTGCGTAATATGTTGAAATTCCACCCAGAATGTATGTATCAATAACTGAAACATTGTTTTTAAAAATTAGGGTGTCACCTTCTTCGTATTTAAACCATTGTGTATGATCCAGAGAAACATAAACATCTTCTTCTGGTCCTTTGTTGCAGGAAATTAGCAACAAAAGACTTGCTAATAGTAAAATGAGTCCGGTATTCATGGATTAAATATACGGGATTTCTTTACATGATGAAAACTTGCGATAAAACTACTAGTCTACTCTGAAAGGGTGAGTACTCTACTATTGCAATCGTTCGGCAGCGAGGATTTTCCTTTCCGTCATTGCGAAGGAGGAACGACTGAAGCAATCTGGCTTCTCGTGTTTGAACAGGCCAGATTGCTTCGCTTCGCTCGCAATGACGTATTACCAAAACGTCATCGCAATGCAATGACACGGCGATTTGGCTTCTCGGTTTCAATTTGGGCAGATTGCCGCACTTCGCTCGCAATGACGGAAAAGGCAGCTTCGGTTTCTTCGCTTCACTTGCAATGCCGGTTCAACAATACGTCATTGCGAAGGAGGAGGCACGACGACTGCGGCAATCTGGCTTCTCGTTTAACGGACAACCAGATTGCCGCACTTCGCTCGCAATGACAGAAAAGACAGCTTAGATTAGCTGAGCCCGCCTTTCAGACTTCGGTGGCTTTGCTAAGTTCGAAATTGTAAGGGTTAAGTAATTCGGGGACAATTTTCTCATCTTCTACTTAAGTAATTAATAATCCTTGATAAGTTGTTTGGATGCCCTCTTTTTTTTTAGTAATTTCTCGAAAAGAAAAGCAACGAATTAGGCCTTAGCTATGAAGTTTAATGAGGAATTGCCTCGCATTCTTGTTGTTGATGATAAGCAGCAGAACAGAATGCTGATTACAGAATACCTTGAATCACGTGATGTAATTATTGATGAAGCAGCCTCAGGGGAAGCTTGCCTTGAATTATTGGAACAAAACCCCTATTCATTACTCATTCTTGATATTCAGATGCCCGGAATGGATGGATTCCAGGTTTTAGAAAGGATGCGTAGTAAACCCGAAACAGCAGATATCCCTGTGGTTTTGATATCAGCAATTTTTGATTCAGAGGAATACATTATCAGGGGAATAGAAAGCGGAGCGATTGATTTTATCTCAAAGCCTGTAAATATTACCATTCTTAGCAGGAAAGTCTCCAATTTTTTGGATCTGTTTCAAAAACAAAGAAAACTTGACAGGCTTGTCCGGGAGCTTAAAACGACAAATGACCGTTTGAAAGAGAACGAAAAAAAATTCAAAAAGATTACTCACTCTGCCAACGAGGCAATAATTGTTCTGAATTCAGAATATCAGATCAGGTTTTGGAATAAAGCATCAAGCAATTTTTTCGGGTATTCAAAATATGAAATGGTATTAGAGAATTTTTTTGAAAAACTTATAGCACCCGGATCACATGCTCCTCTGAAAGAATATTTTAGTTCATTATTTGAAGATGATTCCATATCACAAATAAGTACAATAAGACTTTCCGGAATGAATAAACTGGGGGCCGAATTTCCCATTGAACTGTCTTTGGCCTATTTTAAAACTGCCAATGATGAGGTAAATTATACGGTAATAATCAGAGATATTACTCGCAGGCTCAGGATGGAAAAGGAAGCATTGAAGGCTAAAGAATTGCATGAATCAAACAAACTGATGAAAGAATTTATTGACAGCGTTAGTCATGAATTACGTACTCCCATGAATGCAATTCTTGGAATATCAAACATGCTCTTGAAATACAATTCGGAAAACCTTACTGAGAAGCAGTTGGAAGGGCTTGAAATCATCAATCAGAGTGGTACGCGATTACTGGACATGATCAATGATGTTCTTGATCTTTCCAGAATTGAAGCAAAAAAAGAGACAGTGAATAATGAGAAGTTCAACCTGGATAATTTTCTGGCTTCTCTGGAGAGCATTGTATTAAGTTTAATAGACAAGAAAAAGCTTAAATTCTATATTCGGAAAAGCGCTAAGATTCCGGAGTTCTTGATAACAGATGCTAAAAAGCTCAATCAGATTTTAACAAATATTCTGGGGAATGCCGTAAAATTCACTCACAAAGGATCTATTCATTTGTTTATACATGAAATTGAAAACAAATTGTATTTTGAAATAGCCGACACCGGAATTGGAATTGCAGAGCAAAATCTGGCTGATATTTTCGATCGGTTTAAGCAAATAGACAGTTCACAATCGAAAGAATACAAAGGTACAGGTCTGGGCTTGAATATTTCCAAAAGGCTGGTCAAACTAATGGGTGGCGAGATAAAGGTTGAAAGTGAGTTGGATGTCGGAACAACAATGAAATTTTACATACCGCTGGTTGATCAGGGCAAGAAAATTGATGAAAATGGCAAACCAGAGGAGATAAAAAATATTCGGGCAAATCATGTTAATGATTATAATGCACCCTTGGCAATTGTTCTAGATAACGATAAGAAGAACCAGTTTTTATACCGTAATATGCTGGATTCAGTGGGTTTTGAAACTTTAGCTTATAACAATTCAAAAGAGGGATTGCAAGCAATAAAAAGCTATTTACCAGATTTGTTAGTACTGAAGTTTGAAATGCCTAAAATGCATGGTCATAAAATTATGAATGAGCTTATAAGTGATACTGAGCTTAAAAAAATTCCTGTATTCATAAGAACATCGGCTGAGAAAATTGATCTTGAAGGATTAAGCAATGGCTCTAAAATATTTTATGAAGCGGCAAAGGATGACCTGCTTAAGGAGACCATCTCCGGAATAAAAGCAAAAAGACTAAACATCACTCTCTCATCAAGAATAATATTGCATGAGAAAGAAGATCATTTAAAAGAGATGATTACTGAAAAGGACAAATCTTTCCAGAATGATTCTCTTGAGATGTCGAGTTTTATTCTTGCACGCAGAAATGTTAAAACATTAATACTTGACGGTCTTGATTTACACGGTGAAAATCTTAAATTATTAAAGTGGGTGCAACAAAACAAAGAATATCTGCCTGAATGGATATGGGTTGTATTGAGAGAAACCCCCTTTGAAATTGTTGTGAGAGAAATAGAGAAAACGCCGAATTGTAAAATACTGGAAATGCAAAAAATTGTCAAGTTGAAATCTTTAGATGCGGCAATAGAAAATGAACTCGCCGCCAAAGCATAATAATTTATGAAAAGCAAACACGAAAAATGAGAAAACCAGTTATCCTTATTGTTGATGACGAACATGCAAATCAGTTTTTGCTGGAAGGACTTTTAAATGCCCATGGGTATGACACTCTTACTGCCGGTAATGGAGAAGAATGCCTGGAAATTTTAAAAACCAATCAGCCCGATCTGATCTTACTTGATATTATGATGCCAAGAATGACCGGCGTTGAAGTATTGAAATTATTAATGTATGCAGATGAGTTAAAGCATATTCCTGTTATCATGGTTTCAGCAAAAACAACCATAGCTGACATTAAAGAATCATTAGAAATTGGGGCAATTGATTACATAAAAAAGCCCTTTGATGAACTTGAACTTCTTTCCAGAATTAAAGTTGGCATACGGCTGAAATTTAAAGAAGATCATTTGAGGGAAATGATTAAGCAAAGAGATGATTTTGTAAAGATTGTATCGCATGATCTGCGTTCACCTTTCACTGCTATCAATGGTTTTGCAGAGCTGTTACTGAGGGCTGATAACCTTACTGAAAAGCAAAAATCCTCATTGAATTATATCATTGAATCTGTTGAATTTAGCAATGACTATTTTAATAAGTTGCTTAGTTGGACTATGTTGGATTCTAATGATCTGACACTTGATCTGGCTGAGAAAAATATTGCCGGGATAGTAGTTAGTGTTTTCCAGGTATTTGAAAAAAAGGCGAAAGAAAAACAAATTCAATTAATCAATGAAGTAGATGATAGTCTGGTAAAACTTATAGATGTAACTTTCTTCCGGCAGGTTATTGCTAATTTAGTCAGTAATGCAATAAAGTATACAAATTCGGATGGTACTGTTAAATGCAGTTCACAACAAGAAGGCAATACTATTGAACTTGTAGTATCAGATAATGGCATTGGTGTGCCAGAAGAAATGGAACAAAAGGACTTATTTCAAGACGAATATCGAAAATCGCGAAAAGGAACAAGAGGAGAAAAAGGAACAGGAATAGGACTCAGTATTTGTAAAAAAATATTGGATGCACATGGATTTTCGATTCATCATAAACCAGGAAAAAAAGGAGGCAGTGATTTTATCATTTCACTAGGCTAGGCACTCAGTTTAGCGTGATTAAAAAAAAGATGATAATCCAGGAAATAAAAGTAATAAAGATTAGGTAAACAAATGCTTTTTTCAATCGGGTCTTCTGTTGATATAATGACTTAATTTTGAGTAAGTTACTTATTTTAGTTTGTACATTTTCTTTGGCAAATTTATCTTTTACTATATAATCGAAAGCACCTCCCTTTATTGCCTCAACGGCGGTTTCAATATTACTTTGACCCGATAAAAAAATAAATTCAGCTTTAGGATAAGAAGGTATAACTTTACTAAGTACATCCAGACCACTCATTCCAGGCAAATCAAAATCCTGAATGATGATGGTTTCCTGGTGAATAGAGAGTTCATCTAACATGTCTTCGCCGGAATAAAAACCTTTTATGTCTTTGTATCCCTGCATATCCAGAAATTGACATAAGAGTTCATTCATGGGAGCATCGTCTTCGACAATGTAGATTTTTGGTTGTTTATTTTTACCCATTAGGCTGGCAATTAATCAATGTATGTGATAGTTCTAAAAATGAATCAGGTTTACAATATACAAAAGAATGAATGCTACCGCAACTCAAAGTTTTTCCCAAGATATACTTTTCGCACCTGTTCATCTTCAGCCAGGTCATGAGCAGTTCCGGATTTTAGAATGTCTCCTTCAAACAGGAGGTAGGCTCTATCTGTTATAGTAAGTGTTTCATGAACATTATGATCGGTTATGAGGATACCAATATTTTTGTCTTTCAACTTTGATACAATTTCCTGGATATCTTCAACAGCAATGGGGTCTACCCCTGCAAATGGTTCATCAAGCAAAATGAATTTCGGATCAATAGCAAGAGCGCGTGCAATCTCTGTTCGTCTGCGTTCTCCTCCTGACAACTGAATTCCCAGGCTCTTTCTTATTTTCTGGAGGCCAAATTCATTAAGAAGAGCCTCTACACGATCTCTTTGTTCCTCTTTAGAAAGTGTGGACATTTCAAGAACAGCCTTTAAATTATCTTCAACACTAAGCTTTCTGAATACAGAAGCTTCCTGTGCAAGATAACCTATCCCTTTTTGCGCTCTCTTATACACAGGCTCACGAGTAATATCTTCATCATCTAAGAATATTTTCCCATTATTAGGAGTGATCAATCCCACAATCATATAAAATGATGTGGTTTTTCCAGCTCCGTTTGGCCCAAGTAAGCCAACAATCTCTCCCTGCTTTACATAAAAAGAAACTCCCTTAACAACTGTTCTGCTTCTGTATTTCTTAATAAGATTTTCTGTTCTAAGTATCATTCGTATTTGAATTGAATTCTGCGAGCGCATTCTCCGCTCTTTGGGGAAGGGATTAGCGAGCACAAAACAAATAAACAAAAAAGAATTGAAGATTCCTCGCCACTTGAGCAATGAGCTTCAATTGTCAAATGTAAAAAAGTTTCTTCATAGTTGCCTTTAATTGTTTCGAATGCTAAAAGGAAATTGGGACAATGGTTAAAAAGTCAAGTGCATCGAAAACCTTAAACCAAACGGGATCTTACCAGGGTCAAGATAAGACAATCTCCACATGACATCAATTCTGAAGAGTTGAAGGATATTCTCAATTCCAATACTTACTTCAGAATAAGGCTTATCAAGATACGATAATCCTTCAGGAAACCCTACTACATTTTTATTTTCATCTTTCAATCTTCCAAACAATAATTTTCCTGTAACCACTTCCCGAAGTTTTAGCCATCTAAATAGAGGGATACGGTTGAAGAAAAATCCCTGGAAGTGATGCTCCATTGAAAAACTAAGATACTCATCACTAACAAATTCATAATAATCCATCATGTTGAATGCAAGTGGATCGTAAGCATAAGTTTCATTTCCGGCATGCAATTCAAGTAGTGGGTAAGGAAGAATACCAAATATTTTACCACCGGTAATGTAATAGCGTAAATATCCTACAGGATTGATTTCAATTTTATCAGACACCTTCAATTCAGTTTTAAAATACTCATATTCACTACCCAAAAAGCCTTTTGGGCCATAAGTAAGGGAAAGATCAAGAATAGGATATTTTGAACCTAGACTTATTCTGTCGAATTTTCCTATAAGGAATTTTTCTCTATATGCAAAGTGCGTGCTTAATGTAATATCTGCTGATACTAGTTTTTCCAGGGGAACTAAAGTGTTTTCATCAACAATAACATTAAATGGAACGTATTCTGTAGGGTAAATTGTTTGATGTTTCACCTTTAAGGTATTGGAGAAGCCCTGGTACCATTCATGCTCATAAAAAGCATTAAACTGATCAACCATAGTCAATTTGTAATTCGGTTGCCGTCTTAGAATGGATGCAAAAAAGTTATCATCCAGGAAAGCATTTTCGCTTTTACCAAGTTGCCTAATATCATGGTAATAGAATAAGCCTGCACTATTTCGGGGATTCTTATTAAATAAATATTCAGTGCCTAATCCAAATTTAAATCTTTCATCCTTTGTGCCATATGCCACATGCCCGCTGAGTCTTATTTTTGTACTGAAGTTATTGCTGGTTCTTCCACCCAGCCGGAAACGGTACCCCTCAATTGGATTATGACTGCAAAGAGTATAATAAGGGCCTAATTCGATTGGCCCGAGTACCAGGTAATAGTCAAAAAGCAATTCAAGGAGACCATAAATTCTTTTATAGGCAGGAACCTGAACAACTGAATCAACCATTTCATAAACACCATCATCTTCATTGCTTAGATCCAGCCTTCTGTTTTCTTTCCAGAATAAGGAATCTTTCTTCAGATTATCAGGGTCTAAATATGTGTCGGTTCTCAGTTTAAGGATGCTGTCTGGAATCGGTTTATTCAAAACAATATCTTCATAAACTGATATTTTTCTACCAAAAAAACCTGTTGTTTTATCAGTAATATAAAAATCAAGCAGCAAATCTTCGCTGGATAGAAACCAGGTAGAATCATTGATCTTTGAATATTCATTGATTGCAATCAGATCATTCAGGTAATTAATATTAACTGATTTCGAGATCCTTAGTTGTACTTTCTTCATGGCGAAAGAAGTATCTGCTACCCAGAAATAGCCATAAAATGTTCGTTCCAATTTCCTTTTGGGTTTAAAAGAGATTTTGTAGCACCATGAATTGTCAATGAATGTGCTGTCTTCAAGATAATATTTGTAATACATTGTGCCGAAATCAGCAATTGGACTAACAAACCCAGGTTCAAAAAGAGTCATGTAATTGTCGTAAATATTTAAGCGCTGGTACATTTTACCTGTAAACTGGGAAATAGAATTGTTTTGAATACCGCTCATTTTAAATGCATCAATTACCTCTCGTTCAACTTTTGGATCTTTTTGAAAATAGAAATTTGTAACACTTTCAGAAATTAGTACAGGCAGATAGTTCTTCCCAAAGACTTCAGAACTGTCGATGTAATCAAAAGTAAACTGAAATTGTTTGAATAAAGGTTGCTTTTTAAATTTATCATCGATATTGTTTATATCCAGCCGTAATTTATTGTAAGATTTGTACTGGTATGATGAGAATCTGTCAGGATTATTAGAATTCTTATTTTCTTTGATTTTCCTCAACAGTTTGAATGCTGGATTTTCTCCGGGAGTTACTACAACTTCTTCAATAGCCAGACTTGTAGGGTACATTTTAATTTGCAATTCATTCACTGAACCTGTTTTGATAGGGATTTTCTGAGAAATATAGCCTAAGCTTGAGGCAATGAGTGTGTCAGTGGCTTTGTAGGTTTCAAGGAAGAAAATCCCATCAAAATCACTAATTGTACCTACGGGGCTATGCAGAAATACTATATTGGTAAAAGCAAGAGGTTTTCCTGATTCAATATCCATTACACTGCCACGAATGATAGTTTTCTGCGCAATGAGATTAGCAGTTGATCCAATAGCAAACAGTATGATGAGAGTATTCCTTATTGTCATTGTAAGATTTAACTAGGGCTTCTGAATTAACATTGATTATAGCAACTTTTATATCAACAAGGACATAAGTTAAAGTCAAAAGTTGTCAATTTTCTGCTACGTAATTTGATAATTCTTGTCTTTTTACAATTCGGGCTGATATTTTAATACTGATTTCATACAAAAGTATCAAAGGCAATGAAACTAAGATCTGACTAAATACATCAGGCGGGGTAATAATAGCAGAGACAATCAGAATGATTACAAGAGCATGTTTGCGATATTTTTTTAGAAATCCGGGAGTTAATAATCCTATGCTGCTTAAAAACATTACAATTACAGGCAATTCAAACAAAATCCCGGAAGCAAGACATATGCTTGCAATAATTGAGATATATGACATTAATTTTATGTTGTTAATCGCAACCTCTGAAACCTGGTAATTGTATAAAAAATTTACTGATAAGGGACAAATTATATAATAGCCAAACAATACTCCAACAAAAAACAGGGAAGAGATTATAAATATCGAACCACGGGCAATCTTTCTTTCTTTGCTGTGAAGAGCAGGCTTAATAAAATTCCAGAATTCAAAGAACACATAAGGAAAGGCAACGATAATTCCTCCAATAAGCGAAATTTTAATATGGGCTGTAAACTGTCCGGCCATTTGAATGTTCTGAAGCTTGATAGGATTGGAATTAATGCAAAGCTTCGTAGTATTCAGAAAAGAATCTGTGCCAAAATGACAAAGCCAGTAATTGGTGAAGAAATCAGATTTACTTGGGCCAAGAATAATGATATCAAAAACAATTTCTTTAAATACAAATGCCAGTATTGCAATAAGCATGATCACAACCAGAGATCTGATCAGATGCCACCTCAATTCTTCCAGATGCTCAAGAAATGTCATCTCATTGTTCTCTTTTTCACTCATACTAGAAATCCTTGAATTTTACACAAACATAGTCATTATTGACTTCTGATATTGTGGCTGTTTGAAAAAAACTTAGTATTTTTAATAGATAAAGGACACAAAGCGGTGGCTGATTTACGATGAAATATGAATTCAAAACTTTTTAAATTTAGGTGCGTATATTAGAAGGCAATCTTAAACCCTCTTTTTTAGTTATTAATAATATAATCACCTTAGTAATTAATCGAAGGAGAAAATGAGTTCCGGAGCAGATATTTCTCTCAATGAAGTTCTAAAGAAACATTTCGGATTCACCAGCTATAAGGGAAACCAGGAGTTGGTTATTAAGAATGTTTTAGCTGGAAAGGATACTTTTGTCCTTATGCCAACAGGAGGTGGTAAGTCTTTATGTTACCAATTGCCCTCTATATTGCTTGATGGAACCGCAGTGGTTATATCACCTCTTATTGCTTTAATGAAAAACCAGGTGGACGCAATGCGCAGCTTCAGTGAAGATGACGGTATAGCACATTTTTTGAATTCATCCCTTACCAAAACCCAGGTTAATCAGGTTAAAACTGATGTAATTGATGGCAAAACAAGATTATTGTATGTAGCTCCTGAGTCCTTAACAAAAGATGAAAACATCAACTTTCTTCAACAAGTTAAGGTGTCTTTTTATGCTGTAGATGAGGCTCATTGTATTTCGGAGTGGGGACATGATTTCCGGCCGGAATACAGAAGAATAAGACCCATTATTAATGAAATAGGCAAAGCTCCTATCATTGCACTTACTGCAACAGCAACCCCCAAAGTACAACATGATATACAGAAAAATCTGGAAATGCTCGATGCGAATGTTTTTAAATCTTCATTCAGGCGAGAGAACTTATACTATGAGATCAGAAAGAAAAAGGATGCTACTAAAGAGATTCTGAAATACATAAGAGATAATACAGGAAAATCAGGAATTATCTATTGCTTAAGCAGAAGAAAAGTTGAAGAACTTGCTGAAACTCTCAAAATAAATGGTGTAAAAGCTTTGCCTTACCATGCTGGTATGGATGCAGCAACAAGAACAGAAAACCAGGATAAATTCCTTATGGAGGATGTTGATGTTATTGTAGCTACAATTGCTTTTGGAATGGGAATAGATAAACCAGATGTGCGATTTGTAATGCACTATGATATGCCAAAAAGTTTGGAGGGGTACTACCAGGAGACTGGAAGAGCTGGGCGTGACGGTGGTGAAGGGAAATGTATTGCTTTCTACAGCTACAAAGACATACAGAAGCTGGAGAAATTTATGCAGGGAAAACCTGTTGCTGAACAGGAAATTGGCAAACAACTAATTTTGGAAACCATTTCTTATGCAGAATCATCGGTATGTCGCCCAAAGCAATTACTGAATTATTTTGGTGAAGAAATGCTTGAGAATTGCAATAATTGTGACAATTGTCTGAATCCTAAGAAACAATTTGAGGGTAAAGATTATATAACAAAGGTCCTTGAAACTGTAATTGCTGTTAATGAAAAGTTTAAAGCTGATCATGTGGCAAATATTCTTGCAGGGAATAAAACTGCAGCCATTAAATCTTACAAGCATCATCATCTTGATCTTTTTGGATCTGGACAGGATCATGATACTAAGTTTTGGAATGCAGTAATCAGACAAGCGCTTATTGCCAAATTATTGCAAAAGGACATTGAAAATTATGGTCTGCTGAAAATTGAAGAACGTGGAAAAAAATACATGGAAGCCCCATATTCTATAATGCTGGCTGAAGATCATGATTATCCTGATACCGATGATGTCGACATCATAGTAAATGCACAGGGTGGTGCCGGAGCTATTGACAGTGAGCTTTTCAGTATTTTAAAAGATTTGCGGAAAAAGATTTCAAAACAGGCAAAGGTGCCTCCATTTGTAATTTTTCAGGACCCTTCGCTGGAGGATATGACCATTCAGTACCCTACAAATCTTGAAGAATTGCAGAATATTTCTGGAGTGGGTGTGGGGAAGGCTAATCGATACGGGAAAGAATTTGTTGAGGTAATTGGCAAATACGTTGAGGAAAAGGAAATCTTACGACCACAGGATATGGTTGTTAAATCTGTAGTCAATAAATCAGGCTTAAAGGTTTATATTATCCAAAGCATCGACAGGAAGATACCTCTTAATGACATTGCCGATGCAAAAGGCATTAGTATGGATCAGGTGCTTGATGAAATTGACGCAATTGTAAGTTCAGGAACAAAGTTGAATATTGATTATTTCATTAATAGTATTATGGATTCAGATCATCAGGATGATGTTTTTGAATATTTTCGTGAAGAAGCTGAAACTGAATCCCTTGAAGAGGCGATTGAAGTGCTTGGAGAAGACGAGTATTCAATTGAAGAGATCAGACTTATGCGTATAAAGTTTTTATCTGAGTTAGGAAATTAGTAATTTACTCAATATATTTTCATACTAATAATCATGATATAAATATTTGGATATGAGAAATTTTGTTTTTTTTATTCTGTTAATTTTCTGCTTTGAAAGCACATATTCTCAAATTGTATTAAAGTATGAAAGTCATGCTTTGAAGGCAGACGAGCATAACCCGATGTCTTATTGCTCATATCAGGAACCTGGACAGGGGGGATCTGATGCACTTTGGGATTTTAGTGATCTCAGATTCAAAAAATCTTTTGAAGGATACATTCACAAAACAGAGCAATCCAATTATGGTAATTTATTTCCTAAAACAAATATTGAATTGTCAGAATTTAGCTCCAAATTTTATTTTAAGATTAGTGAAGACAGGATGGAACAGTATGGATTTTCTTCTGATGATGGGAAAATCCTGGTTCACTATACGACTCCTTTTGTAAAACTAAAATTCCCTTTTGCATACAATGATGCATTTTCAGGTTATGTTGCCGGAATAAGCAGCTATGGCAGTAATATTAGCAGCACCATTGAAGGTTCATACTATGTTGAAGCAGATGCATACGGAACATTAATTTTACCTGGAAATACCATATATGAGAATACTCTAAGAATCAGGACTGAAAAAGAGTATATTAACAAATTTAGATCTGTAGATCAAGAGGTACATATTATTACATACAGATGGTATAATGAAACCCACAGATATCCATTATTGGTATTGACAAAGTACACTACAAAAACAGGGCAATCGGAAGTTATTAATTATCAGGCCGCCTACAATACAAATGCATTAAAATCTGCGCAACAGTTTTATTATGAGGACATCGAATTGTATCCCAATCCAACAATAAAAGATCTTAATGTTCGGATAAATGCATTATCAGAGGGGATTTATCAATTTGATATTTTTGACAGTTCTGGAAAATTGATGAGATCATTTTCAAAAGTAACATCTGCTGTGGGCTTGCATGATTTCAATTTATCAAATAAGATTTCAGGGTTAAAACCTGGAGCTTATGTATTGCTAATATCAAATGAGGATTCAAAAATCTCCAAAAAATTTGTCCTTACAAAATAGCATTATCCTTTTCTGGATTTCCATGTAAAGGCATTAACAATTCCTCCTACAGCAGCTGAAAGCATATAAATAGGATAGATAAATTCAAACACAGGCAAAGGCCACAATTTAAATGCTTTTCCAAAATATTTCAAACCGCTTCCAATAATAAATCCATCAGCAATTGTCTTAATAAAAATTGGGGACAGAAGAATCCATGCCCAGGAAGGATAAACAAAACACATGACAATTAATAAAGACACTAAAATATTTGTTATTAAAACCAGGAAGCTTAAGAAAAGAGTATCAATATCGAGATAATATTTGCCTTTGGAGGACCATCTGATTCTTTGATTAATGAATTCAGATAAGCTGACAGGCGGCTGAGTTTTTACTATTGATTGTTTTGATTTTAGCACTGAAATAGTCTCTCTTGAAGACTTTTTTATTTCATGCAAAAGGAAAACATCATCGCCTGAGGGGATATCCGGGTGGAGCCTGTTTGCCATGCTCAAATATAAGTCTCTCTTTACCGCCAGATTTGCACCATTGCATAAAGTATGTTTTCCCAGATATGAACTTCCTGCTCCAGTTATGACAAGACTGATAAAATCAAATCTGAAAAACAGTTTTAGCAATCCCTGATCAGAACAATAATCTACTAAGCCAATGATCAGACCTGGTTTATCATTTACAAATTTCATTGCATGAGATCTTATCCAATCTGGATGCAATCTGCAATCGGCATCAGTGAAAAGCAGCAATTCGGAATTGCTAATTTTTGAGCCATGAAGGAGTGCTTTCTTTTTTCCGAAATCATCTTCCGTAAGCGAAGAAACAATGAAATTTTTTGGGATATTTTTAATATAAGGAAGTTCAGAGATTTTTCTTTCGGAATGATCGTCAACAAGAATGACATCATACAAATCTTTAGAGTATGATTGATTCTCAAGATCTTTTAACAATTTTGGAAGTGTATGTTCCTCATTTCGGGCGGCAATAACAACACTTATTTTTATCTCATCGTTGGAATGTATATCTGAATCATCTGCAATGCTTTTCCATCCATACCAGATCTTCATAAACACAGCAAAATATATAGTAGAGATGGTTAAGGAAGTAATGATTAATACAAGCATCAGTATCATTGTTGCGCATTCGTTAACCAATGATCGATTTTAAAGAATAACTCACTGATATTTATTGGTTTTGTTACAAAATCATCGCAACCGGCTTCAAAACATTTTTGTTTTTCTTCAGCAATTGCATTTGCTGTTTGGGCAATTACCGGCAGGTTTTTTCTAAATCCCTTTATTAATCGTGTAGCCTCAATGCCATTCATGTCTGGCATTTGTACATCCATTAAGATTAGATCTATTTTATCATTGTTTTTGCAGATTTCTACAGCTTGTTTTCCATCTTCTGCATGAAGAATTTCAGCATTGGTTTTTACTAGGAAACCTTCAAGAAGCTTAAAGCTAAAAGTGTCATCTTCAGCGATTAAAAACAATCTGTTCGCCCAGTTATAATCTGCTTTGGGTTTCTTTTCGTCAATATCCGATTGTGATTTTTTCTTTGATGGGATAAAAGGAATAGAAAAATGAAACATAGATCCCTCATTAATTTTTGATTCAACCCACATTTTTCCTCCCAACAGTTCAACAAATCCCTTAGAAATAGCCAGGCCAAGTCCTGAACCACTGTATTTTCTTGATCTCGAGTAATCGGCCTGAACAAAACGTTCGAAAATCAATCCAATTTTATCTTCAGGAATGCCGATTCCTGTGTCTTTCACAAAAAATTCAATTTTTCCTTCTTTTGGTTCTTCGTATCCAAATTCAATGTATCCCTCTTTAGTAAATTTAAGAGAATTGCCAACCAGGTTAGTTAATATTTGTCTCAGACGATTTGGGTCGGATTGAATAAAACAGGTTTCATTAGGAAAAAACTTTTTAATGCGCAGTTTAACCTCGGTTTTATCTTTTCTAAGGCTTTCTGAAAGAAAAGAAGCTTGTACCTGGGTTAACAAACTATTCAGCGAAAACTCCTGATTAAGTATTTTTATTTGTCCTGCTTCAATTTTAGCAAAATCGATGATATCATCGATAAGGCTCATAAGCATCTTTCCATTATTGTTAATTATCTCTACGTATTTTTTTCTATTGCCATCGCTCAGAAATTCATCGTTTAGCATTTCAGCAAATCCCAGAATTCCATTCATTGGAGTTCTGATCTCATGCGACATATTTGCCAGAAAGGCTGTTTTTAATTGGTCAGATTCTTCAGCTTTTGTTTTTGCCTGCAGCAATTCATATTCTAACTGACTTCGGTGTAATGCAACGGATATTTGATGGACAAAAGTTTCAATAATGTGTTTGAATTTTATTATATTTTTATTGAGGGTTAAAATGGTAATATTTCCCAGCAACTTATTATCTCTTGCCATTGAAATATTATATGCCTTATTTACATTCAATGCTTTCTCAGCCTTTTTAATGTCAGTATGCTTAATATTGTCCAAATCAATTTGCCCAAGCCCCTCGGTGAGTATTGTGACATTCCCGAAGTTCTCCATATTTTTAGGCAAATAATCATGTCCATAACATAGTCCAACAGGATTTAGTCCAAGCGATTCGGTAATTGCTGCTAAATGTTGAGTTAATCCTTCCATTTTTTTTATCTGGAAGCATTTTTCATCCTCAAGATAAGTTGAGACAATAATTATGGAATCTTCCAGAAAACTGTGAAGTTTCTTGCCAATGAAATTTAAGATCTCATCTCTGTTAGATAATCCCAATAGTTCAAGAGCCGAATTGCTCAGAAAAATTAAATTATCATGATAAACCCTCTCTTTCAACTCAGCCATTTTTCGATCAGAAATATCACGTGTATTTACAACAATACCTTGAATGGAAGGATTATTCACATGATTAGAAAAAATTGACTCAACGTAGATCCATTTCTTATTTTTGTGCAGACTCCGGTATTCGCATTTTGTTTGGGATCCGGGCTTGTCCATAATTGATTCCAGGCTCTCACGGAATATTTTTACATCTTCAGGATGAAGGATTTCCTCGTATGATTTTCCAATAACTTCATCAATCATGAAATCAGAAATTCTGTTGCGAAGTGAACTTTCCAGAATAATTTTCCCTGACTTGTCGAGAATGGTTATAGCATCAGATGAATATTGAAGCAAGGATCGGAAATGTTCTTCGTTTCGAATAATAGTATCCTCCATCAATTTCCTGTTAGTAATATCGCGGGATATGCCTGAAATACCGATCAGAGTGTTCCTATTATCAAATACAGGAGTAGTAGAAATTTCCATCCAGCATGAATTATGGTCATTTTCCCAATTTTCTTCTTTCAACAATCGCTCTCCATGTTTTTTCATCTCCTTGTCATAGGCTTCATGTCTTAGAGCGATTTTCTCATCAAAAATTTCCCGGTCAGTTTTACCTATTATCTCATCATATTTAAGATGGAAAAATTCAATAAATGGCGAATTAACTGTAATATATATTCCATTTTTATCTTTTAGCCAGGCGAGATAGGGTATATTATTTATAATGGCATTTTGCTGCTGTCCTATAACTAAATTTTCCTTTAATTCTTTCTTATTTTCATCTTCAATAGCCGAGTCTGTTATTGGGCTAAAATATCCAATAACGAAATCCTGATCAAGGCTTACTTTTTCAAGGGTGAGAAAAATGCGAACTGACTTTTTCTTTGGTATAATTATGTTTACTACCTGGAAAGTGGATGTGTTGTTAGGTTTGATTTCTTCAAACAGTGTTTGAATAAAATCTTTCTCCTGAAAAATATTAAATACATTTGAATTATAAGCCCTTAAGGCTTCATTTTCAGTCTTAAAATCTAGCAAAGAAAGTAATGATTCATTTAGCTTAATTAAGTGACCATCCAAATTGGCCCAGAAAATGCCCAGGGAAGAAAAATTTGTAAATTCTTCAATTGTATCAATTCTTGCCTTTGTTGTCTTCGAGCTACTCATTTCACTATATTAATGGGCATCCAGGTAGTGAGCAATTTATTAATTTTCTTTGAGATTTAATTCTATTTTCATTCGGTTGTTTATGGGCAAATTCTTTTTTGAACTAGAATAGATAATGATTGGGTATTACTGAGTGAAAAAGAATGCATTAATAGGAAGGGTGATTAGTTTGCTTTTCTTCGATTTAATTCATCTCGAATTTTTGAAGCTTTTTCATAATCTTCTTCCTTGATTGACTTTTGTAGTAATTGTTCCAGATCGCTAATATTTATATTTGCTAGTTTACCGTCTGTCAGATCATCTTGAATTTCAACCTTTTTTTCAGTTTCGGGATCTGAGTCATCAAATTCATCAGATTCCTGTTCAAAATCCAATACTATTCCAGCTCTATCTATTATTTCAGAGGTTGTATAAATGGGGCATTTAAATCGCAAAGCTAAAGCAATTGCATCTGAAGTTCGTGTATCAATATCAACGGTTTCAGTCCCATTATGGCAGGTTAATTTTGAATGAAATACCCCTTCTTCAAGTTTGTGTATGGTAACCTCAAGAATATCAATTTTAAAAGTAAGTGCAAAACTGTGAAATAGATCATGCGTTAAGGGACGTGGAGGTTTAAGCCCTTCGAGCTGAATTGCAATTGCCTGAGCTTCAAATCCCCCTACAATTATTGGAATGCGTCTTTTCCCATCTTCCTCTGCCAGAACAAGGGCATACGCCCCAGTCTGTGTCTGACTATAGGATATACCCAATACATTTAACTTGATCTTATCCATTGAGATAACTATTCCTTTATTCGGGTGATAATTATTATGCTGTACAAATATAGTGAAATATGTAAGAGTGGTAAATAGGCCAGGCTAAGTATGCAAATCTTACAACCAACTAAAACTAAAAACGAAATTTAAGGTATAGAAATAGGCATATTATTTATTCTGTTTTGTTTGAAGTTCGATTAAATTTTATATTTTTGCACTCCCAAGTTTCGAAACGGAAAAACAATATACTTGAAATGTACGCAATAGTTGATATAGCCGGACAACAACTTAAAGTTGAAAAAGACCAAAAGATTTTTGTTAATAGGCTGCAAGGTAAAGAAGGAAGTAAAGTAGATTTTGATCAGATTCTTCTTATTGATGACAATGGCAAGGTGAAGGTAGGAACTCCCTTAGTTAAGGACATGTTTGTTACAGCTACCATTGTATCTCATTTGAAAGCTGACAAGGTAAAAGTTTTTAAAAAGAAAAGAAGAAAAGGCTATAGAAAACTTAATGGCCATCGTCAATTGCTAACGGAATTGCTTATCGAAAATATTGCTGCAGGGAAGGCAAAACCACAGGCTGCCGCAAAAGCAGAAATCAAATCTGCTGAAGCAAAACAAAGCGTACCAAAACCCCCTGAGCAAAAGAAAGAGGCTAAATCAAAAGCAGCAACTACTGCAAAACCTGCTGCTGTAAAAAAGGAAACTAAACCTTCTGCAGCTGTAAAAGTTAAGAGTACTGCTGCAAAGAAAGAAGTTAAGGCTGTGGCAAAACCAAAAGCAGCAACAACAAAAAAACCTCAGGCAGCAAAAGCTAAAAAGCCTGCAGCTAAAAAGTAAGAGAGCTAGTTAGTAAATTTATAAATTAGTAAAAATGGCACATAAAAAAGGAGCTGGTAGTTCAAGAAACGGTCGCGAATCAGAAAGCAAGCGGTTGGGTGTAAAAATATATGGCGGACAGTTTGCTAAGGCAGGAAATATTTTAGTACGTCAGCGAGGTACTACACACCACCCGGGAGAAAATGTTGGAATGGGCAGAGATCATTCATTGTATGCTTTATCTGAGGGTATAGTTGAATTTCGAAAAAGAAGAAATAACAGATCGTATGTTTCGGTTGTTCCACCAACCGAATAATCTGATAAAATATTAGATATATTCATCTCCTGTAGGTTAAGTTATTGTAATTTACAGGAGTTTTTTTATTCCTTATTTTAGCTATTATGCTTACACTAAATCAGATCAGAGAAAACACGGATGTAGTAATTGAAAGGCTGAAAATTAAGAATTTTGATGCTGTAAATATTCTTAATCAGATATTAGATTTTGATAAACAAAGAAGGCAGATACAAAGTGATACTAATGCTTTTGAAGGTGAGCTGAACACACTATCCAAGAATATTGGCATGCTATTTAAAGATGGTAAAGTCGATGAAGCAAATCAATTAAAGGAGAAAACGGCAGATCTTAAAGAGAAAGTAAAAGAACTGAACCAAAAATTGACTACAACAACAAAATTGTTAGAAGATTTATTGGTTCAATTACCAAATTTGCCGCATGAATCAACACCTTTAGGAAAGAGCTCTGAGCAGAACAAACTGATACGTGAGGGCGGAGCTGTCCCTGATTTAATGAAAGAAGCATTGCCACACTGGGAACTGGCTTCAAAGTATTGCTTAATAGATTTTGAACTTGGAAACAAAATTACCGGTGCAGGATTTCCTGTTTATACAGGTAAAGGTGCAAAACTTCAGCGAGCATTGATAAATTTTTTCCTTGATGAAAACAGTAAAGCAGGTTACGAAGAAGTATTACCTCCCCTGATGGTTAATGAAGATTCGGGTTTTGGAACCGGGCAATTGCCAGATAAAGAGGGACAGATGTATTATGTTCAATCTGACAATTTTTATTTAATTCCTACTGCTGAAGTACCTGTTACAAATATTTTCAGAGATACCATACTGGATGAGAGCGAATTTCCAATAAAAAAAACAGCCTATACACCATGTTTTAGAAGAGAAGCAGGCTCTTATGGCAAGGATGTACGTGGATTGAATCGTTTGCATCAGTTTGATAAGGTAGAAATAGTCCAGATTCAGCATCCTGATGAATCCTACAGAACTTTAAATGAAATGGTGGATCATGTTGAAGGCTTACTTCAAAACTTGAAATTACCTTACCGAATTGTGCAGCTTTGTGGAGGTGATTTAAGCTTTGCATCTGCACTGACATATGATTTTGAAGTATATTCTGCAGCTCAAAAGAAATGGTTGGAAGTTAGTTCGGTCTCAAACTTTGAAGCATTTCAGGCAAACAGGCTCAAATTGCGCTACCGTGACAATGATTCAAAAAAGCCTGTTTTAGCCCATACTTTGAATGGCAGTGCATTGGCTCTTCCCAGAATTGTAGCAGCCTTGCTGGAGAACAATCAAACCGAGAAAGGAATAGTTTTGCCGGAAGTGTTACACAAATATTCCGGATTCAATATCATTGATTAGGGAAAAGACAGTTTTCGAAGTTTAGTCGATTACTTTGTAAGCAAGTTCTCTTATTCGGAGGTCGGTTTTTATGTGCTGTTTACTTACGTTGGAAACTTTAAGTTCAAATTTTATCGTCCCCTCTCTTATCACAAAATTAATGGCTGAACCTTTATCAAGCATTCCTTCCATTTCACTAATAATTAATGAAGGATAATCGCCAATTTTATCAAGGATGGATGGTAAATATCTGCTTTGCCAGTGTCCGATAAAAACTATGTGACATTTTCCAATTGTCTCGGGAGTAGTTGGGTTTTTTACAACAATGTTCTGTTGTCCTATTTTTTTATTTGCTGTAACTCTGAGGAGCTCCTCATATACTGACTGGTGACCTATTACTTCAATAACAAAATCGTTGCTTCTCATACTTTCTGGCCAGTCGAAGTATTTTGTAAAGTTGTAGACGAATAATCCAATGTATTTTTCCTCCTGAGCCTTTATATTAAAGACAGAAATTACAAGCAATGTGATGAATAGGCAAATTTTCTTATTAATTGTCATTCTTCAATAGCAAATTTTATTTTCTCTACACTTTTATTTCCAAGTACATCAAATGCTTCAACTTCAATAAGATAATTTCCAGGAGCTAAATTTTTTATCGGGTTTGCTGAAAGTACAACTCCATCATTGATTTTATACTCTATTTTTTCTCCACCACAACTTGCATCCGTTGCTGCAATGTATAGCATTGTATTGGTGGGGTAGATAGTATTAATTTCGTCTCTGACTGTTTTCTTTCCTATTGATTCCACGCTAAAATGAAAATGAATAACAGGAGGTAAATTATCAACAAATACTTCTTGTGTTCCAATTTCATTTTTGTTGTTCACATTGTCTGTGGCAAAAAATGATATAGTTTGCATGCCAGCATTTTGAAAAGCAAAGGATGTTTCGTAATCAATGTTTTCTTCGCCGTTTAAAGAATAATTAATTGATTTTACTCCAGATTGATTATCAATTGCTGAGATTGAAAATTTCGTTTTATCAGAAACAAAAAGAGTATCACGAGATGAAAATTTTGGTGCCCCCACTATGAGTTTTGTTTGTGGGGCAGTTATGTCACAAAAGTAAGAATGCACTTGCACTGGAGAAACATTTCCAACATAATCAACAGCTTTTACACGCAAATATTTCATTCCTTCTTTTTCAAAATTAAATGGCTTATTGTATTGTATGTCAAGTACTTTTGAATTAATGCTATAAAATATTTTGTCAACACCTGCCTTTTCATCCTTAGCATTGATTTTAATTTTGCTGCGTGATGAAACAAAATTGTACTTTCCCTTATGAATATCATTTTCCACCAGAAGTTCCAATTCAGGAGGATCATTATCAACATAGAATTCAAAAGTTAAATTATCTGAAGCAGATTCCGATGCAATCTGGATAGCAGTTCCTTTTCCACCAATAGTTTGTTCTTTTTCTTTATTGCCAAGATAATCTTCTGAATAAAAGCTGATTATTCCTTCACCAGTTCCAAGAACACTTACAGGAATTGGATTGTAATATCTAGTTAAATTCCCATTGTTAATGCGGTAATAAATTGCTTTTACACCTGAAATAGAATCTTTGCTACTAAGTTGAATATTTGAATTGGCTGAAACAAATTTGTCATTTGCCAATCCATCAATTGTAAATTCAGTAATTGGGGGTGTGTTATCAATGAAGAAAACTTTTTCTCCTGTTTTTTCTTGATTTCCGACTTTATCAGTACTATAGTATTTTAGGACATTTTCTCCCTCACTAAATCCAGTGATTTTTTCTTTATACTCCTGAAATGGTTTGCCATTAAGTGAATAACTGATCGATTCAATTCCAGATACAGCATCAGTTGCCCGAATTTCAATTTGTAGATCACTTCCATAATACCAATTTTTGGAAATTAATTTTGATGCAGTCGAGTGAAAGACTGATTTACTAACAGGTGAAAGACCATCAGCGTAAACTTCAAAAATAATATCCTGCTGAGGATAAATTGGTTTTTTGGTAATTGTATCCACAATGGATGGAGATCTGAAAGTGTTGTAACCTTCAGTATCAAGATACATAGGATTAGAATACTTAGTTGATGTATCGCTTATTAACCTGACTTTCTCAGCCTTAGGGTCAGGAGAGGTTGAAAGCCATAAATATATCCCCAAATCTTTATTGACATACAATTTTTTATCTTCTTCAGATTTGTATACTTTTTTCTCAGTGTTTTGAGGTTGTTCCTGACAAAAAACATTTGACAGTGTTAAGACAAGGATAAAAAAACCAGTTATAAGTCTTTTCATATTTATTGATTGCGTTTGAACTATTACCAAATTAAAAAGGCATTTTAATTGATAGAAGGTGTTGGAAAAAGTTTAATATTGGTAGATTTCTCTATTCTAAAATAACAAAAAAAAGTTCATAAACTACCTATTATTGAATATTATCTATGAATGTTTTAAAATTAAAATAAATATCAATCTTAAATAAGCAGCTTATTGCATTTTTATATACGATTATAATATACATCCAGTTTACATATTTTTTCTATATAGTAAAAGCGCTGACTAGTTGCTTGAAATTGAATACAATCGATAAGGAATGTTATGATTAAAATTTTCTACGAGTTAAATTCAGCATTGATTTGACAGATTTTTCTAATTTTACAGCGGCCTTGTAGCTCAGTTGGCAGAGCAGCAGACTCTTAATCTGCGGGTCGTGGGTTCGAACCCCACCGGGGTCACAAAAACAGTACAGAGTGTGAGTATGGAGCAAGAGCGAAATACGAACACTCTGTGCTGTTTTTGTCCCTCAAGACTCACACTCAAACTCACACTATATTCCGGGAATTAATATTTAGGAGCATTTATATTTTTGGTTAAACTTATCAGAGTTATTCGGCGAGTAATTCTTTTAATATACAAAGTATGGAGCAAGAGCGAAATACGAACACTCTGTGCTGTTTTTGTCCCTCAAGACTCACACTTCAACTCACACTTTTCTTGTTTATTACATACAATTAGAAGATTTCAATTGTTTGTGCAGTTTTTGAAGCTAAATCTCAATAAAGATCAAAAAAAAAGCATTCCGGTCTGGAATGCTTTTGTATGTATGATAATAATTCTTATCCCAGGTATGTTTTAAGCAATTTACTTTTGGCTCTTTGGCGTAAATGCTTTATTGCTTTCTCTTTAATCTGCCTTGTTCTTTCTCGAGAGATACCAATTGAATCACCAATTTCTTCCAGTGACATTTGTTTACACCCAATTCCATAGAACCTTCTGATTACTTTACTTTCTTTCTCAGGAAGAGTATTTAAAGTACGCTCAATTTCCTGTTTTAATGATTCCAACATTAAAAATTCATCTGTATTCGGAGAATCCGGATTACTGAGAACATCTAACAAACTATTGTCTTCGCCATCCTGAAATGGTGCGTCAACAGAAAGATGTCTTCCTTGTAATTCCAGAGTAGAGGCGATCTTTTCTTCTGGTAAATCCAGTGCTTCTGCAACTTCATCAGGTGATGGTTCTCTTTCATGTTCCTGTTCTAACTGAATGAAAGTACGGTTGATTTTATTCAATGCACCAATTTTATTTAGAGGCAAACGAACAATTCGGGATTGTTCTGCCAAAGCTTGTAAGATACATTGACGAATCCACCAAACAGCGTAGGAGATAAATTTAAAACCTTTTGTTTCATCAAATTTTTTGGCAGCTTTAATCAGTCCTAAATTCCCCTCATTGATCAAATCAGGAAGGCTAAGACCTTGATGTTGATATTGTTTTGCAACAGATACAACAAATCTAAGATTGGCTTTAGTTAACTTTTCTAAGGCTTCCTGATCTCCCTGCTTAATTCTCTTCGCCAAATCAACCTCTTCTTCAGGTGTGATAAGCTCTTCCTTACCAATATCGTGTAAATATTTTTCTAATGAATCACTATTTCTATTAGTGATCGATTTTGTAATTTTAAGTTGCCTCATAATAGCTTAAATAATAGCAATATAAATAGTTCCAACAATATAACAAACTTATTACATAAAAGTTTTATGGAAAAAAATGTTCAGTCATACAACGCTGAACTGCAAAGATATATTTTATAACTAAATAATGATTTAACTTTTATTAATATTCTGACAAATTGTTTTTCCAATTTCTAGCAAATGCTTCTATGTTTCAAGCCTTATCTAAATTTAGATTAAATTTACACAATTTTTTCGTACCATCAAAAAGTAGCAAATCTGCATTCATTATCAGTAGCTTACAAAGTCAATGAGAAGAAACAGCAAAACAAGTATCTATATTATGCTCATTACTACTATGGTGTTCTGGGGTATGAGTTTTATATGGTATAAACAGGCATATCCTGAGTTCAAACCAATGACTGTAATTCAATTCAGACTTTTATTTTCTATCCCGCTATTATTTGCTTTTTCATTTCTAGTAAAAAGACTTTTGATACCAAAAAGGAAAGATATTAAGCTATTCTTTCTCATCGCATTGTTTGAACCTTTTCTTTATTTCGTGGGCGAGAGCTATGGGATGAAATATGTTTCATCTACACTTGCTTCTATTCTTATTGCAACAATACCTCTTATTGCACCTTTCTTTGCATACTATTTTTTTAAAGAAAAACTATCTGCAAATAATTACCTTGGAATGATAGTCTCCTTCATTGGTGTATTGATAGTAGTATATGTTGATGGAAAATTTGGAGAAGCTCCCTGGTTTGGAATTGCACTTATTATGCTGGCTGTATTTTCAGCCCTTGGTTATACTGTAGTTTTGAAAAGATTATCAGCGAGGTACAATGCCCTAACAATAGTATCGTATCAGAACTTAATAGGTGCAATCTATTTTATTCCTATCTTTTTTACAGTTGATTTTAAAGAATTTATCAATACTTCCTATAACTGGAAAGATTTTCTGCCTATTCTGTATCTGTCTTTCTTTGCCTCAACTGTTGCATTTATCTTTTTTGTACAGGGGATAAAGAAGCTAGGCCTTTCTAAGGCAATAGTGTTTACTAATTTTATACCAATTGTTACTGCTGTGCTGGCAGTACCTATGCTAAATGAAAAAATGTCAATTGCTAAAGCTGGAGGTATATTTATTGCCATCATTGGATTGTTTATGTCTCAGGCCGGCGGGATTTCTAAATTAAGAATTTATAACAGGGTGCGCAAATGATGAGTTATACTCAAATTTCCTTCGCAAATCTAAATTTGAAAGCTGTTTGCATACCATAATTTCATCAGGAAGATTTTACAAAAACTGAAAAAAGTGAATCCTCAAAAGTTGGATATGTTCATTCCGGATCTTACAGTGCGCAATTCAAAGGTCTGTCCGGCACTATACAATATTGTTCAGGAATTAAAAATGAAATAAATCAAGTAGGATGTTATTCAGATAGATTTCTTCCTGACTTTGGAACTATCACTTCCAGGCATTGAGGGTGGATGGTGATCTTTATTTTCTCCTTTTTTATCTTAATTGGTTCTCCATCGTAGTGAAAAATGTATTTCTTCCTCCTTTTTTTGAAAACTACTTTTTTAGCTTTTATTACCTCATAATAACTACTTTCATCTATCGATCGTTTGAAAAGCATAACTGCCAAAGCAAGAACCTTAATGATAGGGAAGGGCTTTAGGATGCAGACATCAAATAGTCCATCATCAATTTTAGCCTGAGGGGCAATGCTTGCATTGTTCCCATATTGTGTGGCATTGGCAATCGTTATTAAGAAAGCTCTTCTGACTATTTTCTTATTATCAATATAGAGTGTGTATTTTTCGGAGTTGTATCTTCTAAATTCGTGAACAATTGTTTTAATATATGATGCAAATCCCCTTACTTTTATCTTGGAGAATTTTCGGCCTATTTTTGCATCGAATCCAATACCGCAAGTGCAGAAAAACCAGTTAGTATTCAGTTTACCGGCATCAATTGTAGTTTTATTACCATTGTTCAATACTTTAACTGATCTTATTGTGTCAACAGGGATTTTCAAATGCCGTGCCAATCCATTTCCTGAACCAGTTGGAATAATGCCCATTGATAATTTATATTGTACTGCTGCTGCTCCCACTTCATTTACTGTACCGTCTCCACCAACGGCAACTACTATTTTACAATTATTTTTTGCTGCAGTGGCTACTAACTCTTTTGCATGGCCAGAATACTCAGTAGTATAGAAAATTGGCAGAAATCTATTCCCATCAATGTATTTACTTATAATTTCCGCTTTATTGGATTTTTGTTTGCGGCCCGATACTGGATTTATGATGAATGCAATTTTATCTTTGGGCATTGATGATTTGCTTTCAGATTGTTTTCAAGGATAAATATAAGATAAATGCTAACAGATACTAAAGAAAACCTTTTCCCGTTTTAAATTATTAGATTGTTTTTCGTCCAATATTTTTATTTTTACTTAATTGTAGCACGAAATTAATCCCAGATAGCTATGTTGAGGAGATTGGTCACTATTTGTTTTGTTTTTAGCTTTATTGGAGTATTTGCACAGTCGGGGGGAGATAATACATACGATTTCCTTAATTTGACAAGCTCTGCAAGGATTGGGGCATTAGGTGGGCAGCAAATCAGCCTGTACGATGATGACCTTACGCTTGTTTATTATAATCCATCCCTCCTTAATGGATCAATGTCAAACCAGGTTACTTTAAGCTATGTAAATTATCTGGCAGATATTAATTATGGATATGCTTCCTATGCACGCACCTTCGATAAAATTGGCAATTTTGGATTTGGCATACATTACATAGATTATGGCGATTTTCAAGAGGCAGATGAGTATGCAAACAGATATGGTAGTTTTGGGGCCAGGGAATATTCAATAAATGCATATTACTCCAGACCAATTCTTGATAGCCTTCTTTTAGTTGGTGGTACACTTAAAGCTATAAGTTCCAAACTGGAAACTTACAAATCATTTGGAATGGCTATTGATGCCGGTATTACTTATCATAATGAAGATCAGTTATTCACAGCTGCTTTTGTGATGAAAAATTTAGGTTCACAATTCACTACGTATTATACAGGTGCCGATCATGAACCTTTACCTTTTGAATTGCAATTGGGGATTACCAAGAAATTGAAACATGCTCCCTTTCGTTTTTCTATTCTGGCAAGACACCTTGAAACACCTAATCTCAGGTATAAAACTGAAAAACAAAAGGAAGATGAGGCAAATCCAAACGTGACAACTGAAAGCAAGAGTAAGATGGCTAAGTTTGGTGATAATTTAATGAGACACATGGTATTTGGGCTTGAGTTTCTGCCTACAAAAAATTTCCATGTTCGTATAGGTTATGATTACAAGCTTCGGCAGGAATTAAAAATTCCGGATAGAACCGGGTTTGTTGGATTTTCATGGGGATTTGGTTTGAAGATTTATAAATTTCATATCAGCTATGGGCGCGCTGGCTATCATCTGGCTTCAGGAGCGAAATCAAATCTTTTTACTGTTAATGTGAATCTATCAGATTTTAGCAAGAAATTTTAATGGCAGCATATCCTTGCGATGTTTAGTTTGCATGATTCTCTCACTTTCCAATCTTTCTTATTATCGACGAAATCAACAGAAACATTAACTTTGGAACAAAATCATTCCTTCTATGATACTTTTAAAGGAAAGAATAATAATTGCTATAGATGGATACTCATCATGTGGGAAAAGTAGTTATGCTAAATTAATTGCTTCTGAGCTAGGGTATTTGTATATTGATAGTGGAGCAATGTACAGGGCAGTATCATTATTTGCCATTCTTAATAAGCTTATTAGTGCTGAAAGTTTTAATAAGGAAAGATTAGTGCAGGATCTTCACCATATTAAAATATCTTTTAAAAAGGACGAGAATGGAAATACAACACTTCTTAATGGTGAGAATGTTGAAAATAGAATTAGGGATATTGAAGTATCTTCTGTTGTTAGTGAAATAAGCAAAGTTTCTGAAGTACGTGAACGATTAGTGCAAATGCAGAGAGAGATGGGAAGGGAGAAAGGGATTGTTATGGACGGAAGAGATATAGGGACAATCGTCTTTCCCGATGCGGAGTTAAAAATATTTATGTCAGCTGATCCTACTGTTCGGGCAAAAAGACGCTATGATGAACTGATAGCAAAAGGAATGCCTGCGAGTTTTGAAGAAATTGAGGCGAACATAAAAAAAAGGGACTATATAGATATGAATCGTGAAATTAGTCCTTTACGCAAGGCAGATGATGCGCTAGTTCTGGATAATACATACTTGACATTTGATGAACAAATGCAATGGTTCAGACAAGAATTAGTAAAAAAAGACTTATTGGAGCAGCAATAAATGGAAGTTATTATCAACAAAGGGTCCGGGTTTTGTTTCGGTGTGAAACGTGCCATTGCTATGGCAGAAGAAGAAGTCTCTCAAGATGATAAATTATTTTGTCTGGGTGATATAGTTCATAATACGGAGGAAGTAAAACGTTTAAGTAAAAAAGGAGTTGAATTTATTACACGTGAAACCTTCTTTTCTCTTGAAAATTGTAAGGTTCTGATTCGGGCCCACGGCGAACCTCCTGAAACATACGAATATGCGAAGCAACACAATATTCAGTTGATAGATGCGACTTGCACAGTAGTATTGAAATTACAGGAAAAAGTAAGGAATGCTCAACAAATAAATCCTGAAGCACAAATTGTCATTTTTGGAAGAAAAGATCATCCTGAAATTATTGGCTTAAATGGACAGGTTGAAAATGCATTGATAATACAATCCTTAGAAGATGTTTCTAAGCTAGATTTTTTAAAACCAGTCTTTTTATTCGCTCAAACAACAAAGGATACAAATCAGTACAATGAGATTAAAGAAAAAATACATCAGCAAATTCAAAAAGCTGGAGGTACTCTAAGTGATTATGTTGTATATGATTCGATTTGCGGACAGGTAGCAAACCGGGCATCTAAATTGAGTGAATTCAGCAAAACAGTCGATGCTTTAATTTTTGTTGGTGGTAATACTAGTTCAAACAGCCGTGTTCTTTTCGATATGTGTAAGTACAACAATAAAAATTCTTATTTAGTAACTTCAGTTGATGATCTTGATCGCTTGGAATTAAAGTTATCAGATAAAGTTGGGATTTGTGGGGCTACTTCCACCCCATTATGGCTTATCATTGAAATTGCAGATCATCTAAGAAAAAAATACAATTAAAGTAATCTTCGTTTTTTCGAACAAAATTGCTATCTTTTAATATGAATTAGGTTATTCACAAAGTTTTATCATTTTATTTCACAATTCAATTGTCTGTATAAAATATGTAATTCGAAACCCGGTTAAGATCACTTACTGTTATAGTTATGACATTTTATAGTAAAAATTTTCATTTCAAATTCATGTTAAAAAAAGCTGGATTGTTCTTTATTGCTTCACTATTTCAGTTTAATTTTCTCCTTGCTCAGCCATTAAACGTTAAATTCAGACAATTAAAGGTGAAGGATGGCTTATCTCAAAGTTGGATTACTTGCATCTATCAGGATAGCTACGGACTTATGTGGTTCGGCACTGGCGGAAATGGAATAAATAAGTACAATGGCTATGAGTTTCAGGTATTTAAGAATAATCCCAGAGAAAGAAATAGTCTGACCAACAATTTTATTCAGTCAATATACGAAGATTCATACAAAAATCTATGGGTTGGCACACAACTTGGCCTTAATATCTATGATAGGGGGAATGACTGTTTTAAAGCTTTCCCGAAACTTGATTATCAGCACATTACAGGATTCTTTGAGACACATGATGAAACACTCATGGTGGTAACAATTCATAATATATATGAAATAAACTTAAAGGATAACAAAGTTATTTCATACTGTGATGAACCTGGTGGTTGTTTGCAAGACATTTTTGATGACGGTATTGTGGAGGATGATTATGGTAATTTATGGCTTGGAAGTTCTAATGGGCTTTATTTAGTAGACAGGCTGAACAAAACTTTCACAATTTTTAAGCACAATATTAGTGATCCGTGTAGTATCGGCGATAATGTTATTATGAGTGTTGCTAAAGATACTAAGGGCAGGATATGGATAGGCACTGCAAATAGTGGAATGAGTTTAATGCAATTTATGGAAGGTGAATCTTCCCGACCTTTTTTTAAAAATTTTAAACATAGCAAGTTTAATAATAACAGTTTAAGTGAAGGTTCGATACTGGCAATTCTTGATGATGGCAAAGGAAATTTATGGGTTGGCACTGAAAACGGAGGATTGGATATCTTAGATCTGTCTACGATAGAACTTGGCAATCTTCAATTCAATCATTATCGCAATGATATTGATGATGAAACAAGTATCTCATACAATTCAATTTATTCTTTGTTTCAGGATAATCAGGGAACCATTTGGATTGGCACCTATGGAGGCGGATTAAATTATTATAATGAATTATTGTATAAGTTCGATCATTATGTGTATCGTAAAAGCACATCAGGTAACATTAGCAATAATACAGTTAATGTAATATATGGTGTTGAAGATATGATGCTTATTGGCACTGAAGGAGGGTTGAATATATTGAATAAGGGTTCAAACACATTCGAAAATTTTAATTTTAATAACAATACAAAACTAAATATTGGATCAAATGCAGTCTGGGCAATATATGAGGATAGCAGGAATAATATATGGATTGGTACCTGGGCAGGAGGACTAAGTGTATACAATAGAAATTCGAAAAAATTTGTCCGCTTTATGCTGAATACCAACAAACATGGAAGCATAAGCAGTAACAATATTTTTGGCATGTTAGAGGGCAGTGACGGTTATTTATGGATAGCTACAATGAATGGAGGACTAAACAGATATGATTATAAAACCGATAGTTTTAAGTCGTATCGAACAAATTTTAAAAATGAACAGAGCATTTCAGGGGATTGGGTAAGAACTTTAATTGAGAGCTCTTATGGAGAACTCTGGATATCAACTTCGAATGGTATTGATTTATTCAATAGGGAAACTGAGGAGTTTATAAATTTCAAACACGATCCGGATGATTCAACTAGTATTAGCTATAATGGGGCTATCGTGTTATTTGAAGATAGCAAAAGAAATTTTTGGTTAGGAACTGAAGGAGGCTTGAATTTATTTATCAGGGATGACAGTTCTTTTATTTATTACCAGGAAATGGATGGATTGCCTGATAATTCGATAAAGGGTATCTGTGAAGACAATCATGGCAATTTGTGGCTCAGTACAAATAAAGGAATCTCAAAATTTGTTGATGCAATTAACAGACCGGAAAAACCAGTATTTGAAAACTTTAACATGAATGACGGTTTGCAGGGCGATGAATTTAACAGACGTGCATCATTTCGTGATAATAACGGATTTCTTTATTTCGGTGGTACAAATGGATTGAATGCATTTCATCCTGATAGTCTTAAGAAAAACACATATATTCCTAAACTTATATTAACGGACTTTCTTTTGTTTAACAAACCTGTTAGAATAAATTCTAAGGACTCTATTCTAACGAAAGATATTAGCGTTACAGATGAGATAATTCTATCGCATAAACAATCTGTTATCACCTTTAGATTTGCTGCTCTGAGTTTTCTTTTTCCGGAAAATAATCAATACAAATATCTGATGGAAGGATTTGACGAGCATTGGAATGATGTAGGGACTAAAAGAGAGGCAACTTATACTAATCTTGATCCGGGTAAATATGTTTTCCGTGTTAAAGGATCTAATAATGATGGTGTATGGAATAATGAAGGAATAGATTTAAAAATAACCATTCTACCCCCATGGTACAAAACAATTTTAGCGGTTATTATTGAGATATTACTAATAGTGGGTGTGCTGCTGGCCATATACTATTATCGAATCAATCAGTTGAGAGCTCAGAAAATTAGTCTTGAACGATTGATTAATGAAAGGACACAGGAAGTTAAAAATAAAAACCAAATTCTGCACAGGCAAACACAAGAATTGAATGAAGCCAATATTATTTTAGAGGAAAAACAACAGCAAATTGAGGAGCAAAATGAGATGTTGCTTGATAAAACAAGAAAACTGAATGATACGAATAAATTGCTTGAGAAAAGACAGCAATTCATTGGAAAACAGACAGAAAAATTAATACAAACCAATGACAAATTAAAAACTCTTAATGCAACTAAGGACAAATTCTTTTCCATAATAGCTCATGATTTGAAGAATCCTTTTAATTCCATTCTGGGGTTTTGTGAAATTATGCTCCTGAGATTTGATACAATGGACAATCAAAAAATGAAACAACTGATTCAGGTTGTCTACGATTCTTCTCAAAATGTGTTTAGGCTGCTTGAAAACTTATTGCAGTGGTCAAGGTCGCAGACAGGAAGCATTCCTTTTAGCCCTGAGAAATTTGCGATTAATGAACTTATCGATGAAAATATTCTTTTATCTGAGAATCTGATAAATGAGAAAAATCTGAAAACTGAACACAATTTAAAGAAAGAAATTATTGTTTTTGCTGATAAGAATATGATAAATACCGTTATAAGAAATTTATTAACCAATGCCATTAAGTTTACTGAAAAAGGAGGTATTTCTATTGAAATTAATGAAAGTAAATCCGAGGCGGAGATCTTGATTAAAGATACTGGTGTAGGAATTGCCAATAATAAACTGGATGCACTTTTTAATATTGGCGGCATGAAATCTACTCAAGGAACGAGGGGTGAAGCTGGCTCAGGTCTTGGGTTAATTTTATGCAAAGAATTTATCCAAAAGAATGGGGGTACCATCATTGTAAAAAGTGAAGAAGGCAAAGGATCAACATTTGTTTTTACATTGCCAAAATAGAAAAGAATAATTTAAAAATAAATTATTCTTTTCAGATTGAATTATATGTTAATTTGTTTGGGTCAGCATTTTGCTTATGCAAAGTAAGTGTTCTGTGGATTACTTATATTTAGAGCATTGAATTGTACAATTATATTGTGTAATTTCATTTTAAAACTTACTTGTGATGAAAAAAGCGATTAGAATGATAGTTATATTTAGCTTTACACTATTATTTATTTCATCCGCTTGGGTCAAACTTACCCTATTAAGTCCTGCAGATATTTCTGTCCCTCAACATATTCAAAAACTACTTGTTCTTGATCGAACTTTACCTAAGGATGAAAGAATGAATATGATTGAACAAGTCCTTTCGGGGGAAATCATGAGACAAGATGAGCAGGCCGTCCAGCACACTATAAATGGAATTGTAGCAGTTACACAAAATGCTCCAAGATTCACAATTGAAAGAGCAACGGAAAGATACATTGGAGAAACAAGCGGCACAATTTTTCCGGATGCCTTACCTTGGGATGTGGTTGAAAATCTATGCAATAAATACAAGGCCGACGCAATTGTTGCTGTCGAAACCCTTGATTCTGACTACATGATTACAAATGGCACTAGAATGGTTGAGAAGAAAGATCCTGGGGGAAATAAGATAAATGTTTTGGAGTTTACTGTAGAAGGAGTAGGTATTGTGAATGTTGGCATTCGCTTATATGATTCAAAGGAAAAATCAATTGCCGATCAATATCAGTTTTCGGAACAAATGAAATGGGATGCACATGGTGGTTCAGTTGCCGATGCGGCACAGGGGATTCTTAATAAGGTTGCAGCCATTAATGAGGTTTGCTATAGAGCAGGAAAGATATATGCCCAAAGAATAAGTCCCACTTACTATACTGTGAAACGATACTTCTATGATAAACCAAAGAGCAATAAATATTTGGCAGAAGGAGTTAGAAAGTCGGAAGTGGCTGATTGGAAAGGAGCAATTGAATCATGGGAAAAGGCTATTGAAAAGGGTAAGAAGGATAAAGATAAAGGCAGAGCTGCTTTTAATATTGCGGTAGCTTATGAGGTATTGGGAGATCTCGATAAAGCATTAGAATGGGCCGCAAAATCATATACTGAATATGAAGAGAAAGATGCGAATGATTATCACAGAACACTAAAGAATAGAATAAACAATGAGGCCTATGCAAAACAGCAACTGGGTGAGTGATGTAATTGTATCATTTCTTAAACTTAATATAAAATTTTGTTCCTGCCTTATCATTAGATACAAACCCTACCTGACCATTTAAATAATTTTCTCCCAGCAATTTCATACTGTATGTTCCCAAACCTCTGTTAACTCCTTTTGTTGAAAATGAACGTTGGAATATTTGCAATTGGTCCTTCTGGAGGATAATTGCGGGATTATGAACCCAGAAAATATGCTCTTGGGCTGAATTGCATCCTATAGTTACTATACCATCTATTGGTTTTGCTTCCAGGGCATTTTTTAGCATATTGGTTAAAATTCTTCTTAGCATCTCACCATCTGTAGTAAAATCGAAAGAGTCGGAGGAAGAGTCTATTTGAATTTTTTTATCTTTTGCTACTTCATGAAGTTTGATTTGGTTAGCACACGAGGTAATAATATCTATAGAATTATTAGGCTCAGGCTTGAGTTTTAAATCTCCGGATTCTGCTGCAGACAAATCTCCCTGTGTTCTGATTTCATCGCTCAGTTCTTTGCTTATTATATCTATATAGACAATAAACTCTTTTATCTTATCAAGATCAGTTTCATGCTTCATAAGATCAATAAAGCCATACAAACTACCCGTTTTATTCATTACATCATGAAAGAATATTTTTTCAAGCGCCTTACGTCTTTTTTCATTGCTGATGTCAATAAGCGAAACCATATAAAAAATCTGATTATCCCAGTGAAAAGGAGCAGAAGTAACCCTAAAATCATAAGCTACAATCCCATCTTTACTTGTTGAAGTTATTCGGCTTTCTTTGACAACAGTTTGATTTGTTCTCTGAGATTCAAGAAAAGTTGATACTATACTACATACAGAACAATGGGAACTTGTTCCGCAACCACCAATTTCCTTATTGGCATGAATGCAATGGAGTACTTCTCCCGGTCTCTGACCTAATGCATTTTCTATTGTTTTAAGTTCAAGAATCTCAAGCAATGATTTATTTGCAAATACAAGCTGACGATACTGATTTAGAATAAATGTAAGGTAAGGCAAAGAATTAATCAGTTTTTTAATATGCTCAACACTTCTAATAAATTCAAAATCTTCCTGAATTTTCTCAATCGTTGCTCTCTCCGCTGATGCATATTTTAATTTCATCGCAATGGATATTTGTATTTAATTTAGTGATTTTTAATTGAATAAAAAGCAAAATAAACAATTCATTTAGGAATTCTGGATTTTTCGAAAGCAACAAAATATTGATTTATGCGTATCTAGGAGGTAATACTAATCAAACCAATCAACTTTATGAAAAAGAGACATTTTTACCTCGGAATATTATTTTTCAGTATACTAATTGTTTCCTGTGAAAAGGATGAATTGATACCTCTTTTACCACCGGCTAGTTATATTGCAGACAATACAATAGCCAGTGAAAGTACTTTAAGAAGTATCCCAACTGAATATATCGATCTTGCAAGAAACAATTTGCATGTGGCTTACCAGCACACTTCACATGGCACACATGTCGCTTATGGATTGTATGGATTGCAGGATTTTAAGGATGGCGATGATATTACTTTCGGTATTACAAATAACAATCCAGCTTCTGATAAACTTGATTTTAGAGATTATGCATTAAGCAGCTATGCAGCTTCAGGCGAAGATGCTGCTGATCTTAGCAGAAATGAAACTGCATTTATCCAGGCAACACGTAACTACCTTGATGATCCTGATAATGCAGTTATTAATGTTGTTATGTGGTCATGGTGTGATATATCAGGACACAATGTGGCAGGGAATTATCTGCCGGGTATGCAAACTTTAATTAGTGAGTATGGTATTGGTGGGAGTAAAATTGGATCAGGAGCAGGACAAAGAGAGAATGCTGTAACATTTGTATTTATGACAGGGCATGCCAATACCGGCAGCAATGTAGGAGATGATAATCCGAAAGGACAGGCTGAGAAAATCATTAATTTCTGTAAAGCAAATGGACAATTTTGCCTTGATTATTATGGGATTGATACACATTGTATGGATAACAATTATTGGGAAGATGCAGGTGATGACGGAAACTCAGCCTCATATGGTGGCAATTTTTATCTAGACTATCAAAATACTCATACAGAAAGTGTTCATTATTATGAGAACAAAAACGCTCCGGGTGGTAGTGTAACCTACGGTGACCATAATAGTCAGCATATTACTGCCAATAGAAAAGCTTTTGCCATGTGGTATATTCTGGCAAGAATTGCCGGATGGAGTGGAGAATAAGAAAATCTTTCTATAAAAAAGAAGCCCGAAAGTGATTTTCCGGGCTTTTTTGTTTCCGTATAATATTTAATTTTGTTAGTCTTGATAATATGAGTGAACATACGCCTTCGCACAAGCTACGGCGTACAAAGCGGGGTATAGCGCAGCCAGGTAGCGTGCTACGTTCGGGACGTAGAGGTCGGGAGTTCGAACCGAGGAGGAGGAACGACGACGAGCTCATGACGACCGGAGGGAGGAATAATCTCCTGTAAATGGGATTGGTGCGAGACAAGGAATGGAGATGGATATGATTTAAAAGGTTTAGTTAATTTGAAGGGATTATATTAGAGTTAGTTTTTGAAGTTCTTTCATTTCCAATTTTATTTAAAATAAATATCGGGGCATAGCGCAGCCTGGTAGCGTGCTACGTTCGGGACGTAGAGGTCGGGAGTTCGAATCTCCCTGCCCCGACAAAAGTAAAGCCTGACACGGTAGTGTCGGGCTTCTTAATCTAGACTAAACCAAGCTTGCTTGAGCTTTAGTCTAGATTAAGAAGTCCGATATGAGCGGAGCGAACAGGCTTTACTTTTGAGTCACTCCCAAACGGAGATCACGAGGAGCGGAGCGAGGAGTAACCTCCCTGCCATCAACCAAGCTTGCTTGAGCTTTAGTCTAGATTAAGAAGTCCGATATGAGCGGAGCG
>CAYWBC010000004.1:0-17739 GCA_964456285.1 uncultured Bacteroidales bacterium | reverse complement strand
TTTTGAGTCACTCCCAAACGGAGATCACGAGGAGCGGAGCGAGGAGTAACCTCCCCACCCTGACATAAAATCAGAGTGAGAGCGTGCACTGTCACTTTGATTTTCCCTTCCCTCACTCTAAAACTCATAATTGTGCAGAATAGCTAAGTTCTAGAATCTTCATTTATCTTAGGTAATACGAGGATCGAAGAGAAAAATATTCTCTAAACGTACCGATGCATTATTAAGAGGGCAAACAACCTAATTCATAAGATAACAAGATGAGAAAAGGCCACTTTAAGTTGCCTTGATTCATATTATATGTGTTATCATCTATGCTGAATTACCTTCTTTGATTACCACTACTTCTTGTGCCGCTACTTCCACTATTTCCACCTGATCTGCCGGTGCTGCCTCCTCGTTGCATTTGTTGCTGTGATCGGTTATAGTTTTGTGTTCCCTGGTTTCTGTTTTGATGATACCGATCAAGTTGTTGCTGATATGTTGTGGGTCTTTGACTTTGCTGTGGGCTCTGTGTCTGATTGGTTGCAGGCTGCTGCCTTGTCTGTGGCTGTTGATTGGTCGCAGGTTGCTGTCTGGTTTGTGGCTGTTGATTAGTAACAGGCTTCTGCCTTGTTTGTGGCTGTTGACTCGTTGAAGGCTGTTGTCTGGTTGAGGGTTGACTTTGACTGTTTGACCTGTTTTCGTAAGAGCCATTCTGATTGCGTTGGTATACATTCCCGTTCCTGTCAGAGTAAATATTGTTGGGTGTGGCAGAAGTGCGTGCTCTGTTGTTTATTGTATTTGCTGCTTGGGGATTTCGTGTATTGCCTGTATATCTGACCCCTGTTGCACGATATGAATATACATTTCTATATGCATCCCGGCTTCCTGCTGCATATCCTGTACGATATCCGTGGTAAGGAGCACGCTGGTATCCCTGATAATAGCCATGCCTGTATCCACTATAATATCCTCGGGGTCCCCAATAACAACTTCTGTAAGGGTGGAATCCCCAACTTACCCATCCATAGCTATAACCGGCAGAGAATCCCCAACCAGTCCATGGATTATAATGAACGCCATATCCCCAGGTAACTGGTCTTGGATAATAATAATGCACATACCAGGGATTGTAATAATACCCGGTTCCATAAACTACTACTCCGTTGTAAACATAAGAATGGGTATACCCGGGTAAATATCCCACATAAACTACTTCGGGAGTGGATTCATAGATGTAAGCATACTTCACATTGTAAACTGGCGACTCAGGAGGGATCTGATCTACCTCATCCGGTCTGTTCACACATACTTCCCATGGTCCGGTTGCCCTGTCTGACATAAACCAAACAGCGTCATCAACGCAGTAATATGTATTACTGATCAATAAAATTGTTTTGTCGGTGTTTGCAGCATACGAAATATTAGTTCCTTCTATTTTTTCAAATTTTGGATTTCCATCATACTTAACTTCAACACTGGCTTTCATTCTGTCGATGGTTGCAGTTTGCGGTATTGACTGTTCCAGCAATGCAGTTTGAGCTTCAGGAGTGCCGGGTATACTTGATCTTACAGATTCCATATCTGAATCCTCCGGGATTTTTCTAAATTCCTGGGGCAGGTCTCCTGGTTCACAAAATTTCCAGTCACCATTTTTCAATGATTTTGAATAATACCACCGTCCGGCAAGCAGCAAATAATGGTTCTGAGAATTAATATCCATAATGACATCACTCTCTGTATTGGAAACGTAAAGCAATGATGTTCCTTCAATGGGTTTATAATCAATTTCACCATCTACCAATATGAGTTCGGAAGCTTTCGTTTCGACAATTATCTCTGGTGCTTCAGAGTAAGATTTAGCTACTGAGTCTGTTTCTTGTTCTTCATTGGAAAGTTTTGCAAAAGTTTTAATTTTCGATGGAACATTTTTTGTTTCCATCCATCCTTTCATGACTTCTTTAGAGGTATACCAGAATGGGCCTCCATTGATGTAATAATTTTCATTTTTTGGATCTTTTACAATAAAGAAAGGAGTGTTTATAACATATTCAAGGCCGGAGTCTTCATCTTTGTTTAATATGGGATCACCATCAATCATGATCAAAATAGCAGGCGTTGTTCTGAAGTAAATTTCTGGTGGAGCATTATTTATCTTGTCAGAAATTTGTTTCAGATTTTCTACTTCATCAAGACTTGCCAGTATCCTGTCAAGTGACATTTCGAGGTTCCATGATTCCATTTCTTTGGAAAGTAAATCTGAAAACTTGCCGGTTTCCTCCTCATCCATTATATCCGGGAAATGGGTTTTTAAAATATCCATCTTTTCCAATAGTACTGTTCTGTTATCCAGATTAGTAATCATCCGGGCTTTGAACCATAACGCACCAAATATCATTTCTTGATCAGGTGGTTTTATAGTAACTGCCATCCTTCCTTCTAATATGTTTGCCTCAAAAGATTCAAGTTGAGGTTGGTACAAAGTAGTTACAAAACCATTTTCAGATTCAATTTCAATAGGCCAGGAAAATTCAGAACTGGATTCTTCAGCTAATAAACAAACACTTGAAAGTGCTGTTAGCATAATAATTACTGATAAAAAGGATAGTTTATTTTTCATGAATTATTAGCTTAATAAATTTCGACATTTCTCCTAAAGTTAGTAAAATTCCTATGATTTTAGCTTAGCGATGGTTAGTATAGGTTGATGGTTATTTCTATAGTCACATCCTTCTATTATTAAGTGAACTTAATTGCCGGAATCATGGATTGAAGTATCGCACTTACACCATACCAGATTTGAAATTGAAAAAATTCTATCTTTGTCTCGCACATTATAGACACTTACAATTCAACCAATTATGCCCGATACTAAAAAAGATCCCAACAACAATAAGTGGATTAGAAAACTACAATTGGAAAGCTGGGAGTTGGAATTGCTGATTTCAGGATTTTCTATTTTCTTACTAATAAAAAGCATTGATTGGCAATCAGGTATTATTGAAACAATAAGTTTTCATTTTGAGAAGAACATTATTTCAATGATTCTGATCGCATTTGTAATTTTCATCAGATTAGCAACCTATGTTTTTGTAGCTAATCTAATCATACATTTATTTCTTCGCGGATTCTGGGTTGGCACTGTGGGGCTTGGTTCTGTAGCTCCAAAAACCGATTTAAAAAAACTACATTTCAGCGATTACTTCAACAAGAAACTAGAAAGGAAAATTAAAAGTCTGGATGATCTTGTAAACTCGATTGACAGAATCAGCAGCCTGATTTTCTCTTTTACATTCCTAATCATGTTCTATATCATATCCTTTGGCTTATACCTTATAGTTATAGGATTGATTATTGCTATTGTTAATAAGCTTTCTTTAGTCGGACCAGAATTCTTAACTCCTTTTTATGGAGTTATACTTATAATTGTTGTTGCTACAGGTTTACTTTATATCATTGATTTTTTTCTGTTCGGTATTTTACGCAGGAATAGAATTGTTTCTAAAATTTATTATCCTATCTATTGGTTTTATAATACAATTACGCTTTCATTTATATACCGGACTATTTATTACAATTTAGTGAGCCGGTATTCTAAAGGTAAGATGGCACTCATACTTCTTCCATATTTACTATTAATTTTAGTTTTGGCCTCTTTTTCGATAGATGATTACAAATATTTTCCTGACAATGAAACGGAATACAATTTGAATCATAACTTTTATTCTACACTCCGAGAGGAAGATTCATTCATTAGAATTGCAGATATACCTTCACCTGTAATAATTGGTGGTTTTATACCCTTATTTATTCGCTATGATGTAAACGATAATGATTCAATAGATAAAATATGTCCGGATTTTAAACCTGAGAAGAAAAGACTGAAAAATGTGCTGTATTTTAAATTCGAAGGGAAGGGTGTAAACCTTTCCATAAAGTATCCCCCAAGTATTTCCGAACCTCATCCGGATAAGAACCTGGAATGTCTGAGTAATTTCTATGATGTCTATTTGAACGATTCATTGTATACAAATCTTAAATTTTATTTGTATACGCATCAGAATAATGATGAGAAAGGAATTATTACTATGCTCGATGTTTCAGCATTAGAACATGGCGAAAATAGGATTAGAGTATTTAAAAAAACTGATGAAGAGGCAATTGCAACTATACCTTTTTGGTTAGAAAAATAATTGTGTTGAATATTTTTTGGATTCACTTATACTCTTCCTGAAGAATTTCAGGAGTTATTGGAACAACCCCAGCTTTTTCACATACAATTCCACCTGCAAGATTTGCCAGAGCCGCAGTCTGAAAAGCATCCAGTCCGCTGGCTAAACCAAGAGTTGCTACTGCTATCACTGTATCTCCGGCACCAGAGACATCTGCAATATCTCTTTCTTCAGCAGGAATAGTTTTATATTCCACACCATTACTGATAAATACGCCTTTTTCAGCTAGAGTAACCATTACATTTTTAATTTGATATTTCTGATGCAATATCTGAATGGCTTTATAAATACTTTCAGGATTTGATTTTTCTGGATTTACATTTAATCCTTCAGTCAGTTCTTTGAAGTTCGGCTTAAAAAGGCTTACATATTTGTAATTAAGGAAACTTCGTTTTTTTGGATCAACCAAAACAGGAATATTTTTTTCATTGGCAATATGAGTAATACCATCAATTATAGCTGGCGTAAGAACTCCCTTATCATAGTCCTGAAATATTAGGGCATCAATGGTTTGATGATTAAGAATTTTTGCGATCCCTTCCAGAAGTTCACCTTCTGCTTCCTGGTCAAGAAAGGATGTGATTTCATGGTCAACTCTCAGTAGTTGCTGATGATTTCCAATTACTCGTGTTTTTACAGTGGATTTTCTTTTATTTGAAACAATGATACTTTCATCAGTCATGCCCCGTTTACTAAGTAATTTTTTGAAAATGGCACCGATCTCATCATTTCCAATAACTGAGCACAGAATTGGTTCTGCTCCCAGAGATTTTACATTAATTGCAACATTTGCTGCACCTCCCATTCTATATTCTTTTTCAGTACAATTAACAACTGGAACAGGTGCTTCAGGCGAAATACGTTCTACTTTGCCCCACAAATACTCATCGACCATTACATCTCCAACAATTAGTATTTTCTTTCTCTTAAATTCCTTGAGTAGGTGTTGAAGCTTTGATTTAACTGACATCAGATTAGTTTTATACCCGCAAATATAATCTTTTCAGAGATTTGAAAACGTCTGTTTCTTTAATCCGTATGAAAGAAGGTTAGTGCAAACGAAATTTGAAAGAGAAAATAAAATAATTTTATTTCTTCTTACTTTTCTTGACTTTATGCTTATTGCCTTTGAGTTTTTTCAATGCTTTTCCTAACTTATTTTTTAATCCCTTTATCTTTTTTTTGCCGTCCTTGTTCTTATTTGCCTTCTTGATTTTTTTCTCGAGTTTGTCAACCTTATTTGTTGATTTTTCAACTTTCTTTTTGAGGTTGTCAATTTTTTTGATTTTTGGCATGGCTGTTTTAGATTTTTTTGGTTTACCAGATTTTGCTTTTTTCTTTCCTTTCAATTCATTTATTTTAAGAGAAGGTATACTTTTTGATTTAATGATAGGAGTATTCTCCCTTTTAGCCTGAGGTTTAGCTTCTGAAGGAACCACTTTTTTTGCCACAGGTTTTGATGGTGTTGCAGATTTAGGAGGAGGAGAAATGGACTTTTTATCTCCTGCAGTTCTTGATTTAGATTGCACCCCGGCAGATCTGGTTGTACCTGTTTTCGAAGTTGGTTTCTTTGTTCTTGAAACTCTGCTTGTTGTTTTTCTGGGCGTAGCTGAGGCAGTAGCCGGTTTTCTTTTTAGTGCAGTAGTTCTTCTTTTCGGAACTTTTTGTGATGATGTACTTTTTTGAGGTGTACCTGAACTCACTTGATTATCTGATGAATCATCAGTATTCTTTTTTATAGGATCTGACATTATCTATAATTTTTAATTTCTTGTTAAGTATAAATTTAAGGTTAATAATTAAGAATCATTTTACTTTCATCTTAAAAGAATCTTATGTTTTCTGATTTTGATAAATATGTTATTCCAAAGGCACAGAAAATAAAAAAACTATTCTTCAGACAATAAAGTCAAAAACACATCATTTCCTATACCGCTATCACCTTTTGCATACAAGTCAATATATTCAGGTTTGTAGTATTTCTCCGGAATTAGCTCAGTGTATTGAAAACCTGCCTTTTGGTATGATTTGATGGCTCTAAGATTGTTTTTTGCAGGGCGGATTATGATCTTTTTATATCCTTCAGTAAAAATTCGTTCAGAAAGAAGAGAAATTGCTGATGTCCCATAACTTTTCCCGGTATATTTTAAACTGCTAAGCCAAATATCAAATTCTGTTATGCCTTCCAGAAGATGAAAACTTGAATAGGATATATGCCCGATATCTTCAGTATTATTTAGTCTGATAATAAAACTCCTGCCTTTTTCCGGGGCTGAACCATCGAAAAAGTAGGGCAGATAGTCATGTTTAAATTCTTCAAATGACGGGAGACTTTCAGCAGATAATCCTCCAGCCTGTTTCAGAAATTCTGAAAAGTCAGAAAAGAATAACCAGCGATAAGCATTTTCATAATCTCTTATTTCTGCATACCTTAGAGTGATTTTATCTGGCATATCTGGTAATTTATCTGTTTCAACAGTAGCAAAATAACAATATAACCATAAAAGGTTAACAAAGGGATGTCAGGGTTTACTAAGGAACGAATATTTTTGAAAATAAATACAATCAAATGAATATGAATAAGTTCAAAATTACTATCGGACAATTTTTAGTTTGTTTCTTAATTTTAATGAGTTCTTGTTCAAAGCAAGATTCTCGTGTTGTCATCAATTTTTGTGATGATTGGAAATTTCAACTCGGTGATATTGAAATGGCCCAAGACATTGAATTTTCTGATACATCATGGCGCATTCTAAACTTACCTCACGATTGGAGTATTGAGGGCGAATTTAGCAAAGACAATCCTGCATCACCTGGAGGGGGCGCATTGCCCGGAGGTATCGGTTGGTATCGGAAATCTTTTCAATTGCCAGAGGAAGATATAGATAAGCTGGTGTTTATCGATTTTGATGGTGTGTATATGGATAGTAAAGTATGGATAAACGGACATTTCCTTGGCAGAAGGCCATACGGGTATATTTCTTTCAGATATAATCTTACTCCATATCTCAACTATGGTGATTCAATCAATGTCATTGCAGTTCAGGTTGATAACTCGCTACAGCCTAATTCCAGGTGGTATTCAGGCTCAGGGATTTACAGAAATGTTTGGTTGGTAAAAACCAACAAAGTTTATATTGATCATTGGGGTACTTTCATTACAACTCCTGATGTTACTGAGGATTTTGCCAAAATATCTGTACAGACAAAAATCCGCAACACTACTGATGATGATCAGGAAGTTACCTTAACAACTTTTATATTCAATAAGGCTGGGAGGAAAGTTGCTTCTGAAATATCTGAAGTCACGGTAGGCCCCAACTCTGTAGTACCTGTTGAGCAAAGAATACTCATGTACGATCCTGAACTATGGTCCTTGGATAAGCCCTACTTATACAAAGCAGTTTCGCATGTTAAGTATAATAATATAACCAGTGATGAATATACAACGAATTTCGGTGTTCGGTTTTTTGAATTTGATGTTGAAAAGGGGTTTTTACTAAACGGTGAACAGGTTAAGATCAATGGAGTCTGTAATCATCACGATCTTGGATGTTTCGGTGCTGCAATCAATACACGTGCTCTTGAAAGACAGCTGGAAATATTGAAAGGCATGGGTTGCAATGGCATCCGTACATCTCATAATCCTCCTGCACCGGAATTACTCGATTTATGTGACAAGATGGGTTTCATTGTAATGGATGAGGCTTTTGATATGTGGAAAATACGAAAGACAGAATACGATTATGCCCGGTTTTGGGACGAATGGCATGAAAAAGACCTGAAAGACTTTATGCTTAGAGATAGAAATCATCCAAGTATTTTTATGTGGAGCATTGGAAATGAGATTATGGAGCAGTGGGATACATCTGGAATTCAAATGGTTAAGCATGTATATAATCTTGCCCGCAAAGTTGATAGTACCAGGCCAATAACTACGGCCAATAATCCTCCCGGACCGGATAATAATCTTACTAAGCCTATGGTAGTTGATTTGATAGGATACAATTATCGGCACATCGAATACAAAGATTTTCCAACATTATTTCCCGGAGAAAAATTCATTGCTACAGAAACAGCCTCAAGTCTTGCAACCCGCGGACATTATTCTATGCCATCTGATAGCATAAGAAGATGGCCTTATCGATGGGATTTGCCTTTTACAGATGGTGATCCGGGCAATACAGTTTCTGCCTATGATAATGTCAGTGCTCCATGGGGATCGACACAGGAGGAAGTTTGGAAAATAATAAAGAAGTATGATTTTCTTTCAGGTATGTATATCTGGACAGGATTTGATTATTTAGGCGAACCAACGCCTTACGGGTGGCCATCAAGAAGTTCATATTTTGGGATTATCGATCTTGCAGGATTTCCAAAAGATACCTATTACATGTATAAAAGTGAATGGACAGAAGATCCGGTACTTCATGTATTTCCACATTGGAACTGGAACATTGGAGATACGATTGATGTCTGGGCCTACTTTAACTGCGATGAAGTTGAATTGTTTCTTAATGGCGAATCACAAGGCACAAAAAGCAAAGAAGGAGAGGAATTACACGTATTCTGGCGCCTTCCTTTTTCACCAGGCACACTCAAGGCAATTGGAAAAACAAAAGGAAAAGAAGTTCTTACGCAAACCATTAATACAGCTGGGAAACCAGCTAAAATATTACTTACTGCCGATAGAAAGAATATAGTTGCAGATGGCCGGGACCTTTCATTTATTACTGTTGAGATTCTTGATGCCAATGGAAATTTAGTGCCTGATGCAGATAATCTTGTAAATTTTGACATTGATGGGGAAGCATTCATTGCAGGTGTTGATAATGGTTGTCAGACAAGCCATGAACCTTTTAAGGCAAATTATCGAAAGGCTTTTAATGGGAAATGTCTTGCAGTTATACAATCGAAAATTAATTCGGGTAAAATTATTCTGAAAGCTAAATCAGAGGGATTGGAGGGTGCAGAGCTTACCATTCAGACTAAATAGTAATGAAGTGAGGTAAAAAAAGCCGCCTGGGCAATATAGACCAGTGCGGCTTTTTATTTTTGTATCGTATTTTATTATTGCATACTATGCAAAAATGACTGTATTTCAGGGTCAGAATTAAATTCTTGTCCAACTTTCTGAAACCATTCAAACAATTCCATATAAGTTTTAATAATAGGATCATCCTGATTCTGTCCGTCAGTACTTACTTTAACAATATATCTTTTTATTTCCTCCTTTGTAAGATCCTGGGATAATGGTCTGAATCCAACTGGCAATTCATATTTCTCAGTAATTGCTACTCCTTCTTTCATTAAATCGTGAAGAAACATTTTATTGTATACACTGATATTTTCTTTTGCCATCTCATCGAATGCCTTATCCATATTTACTATCATTTCTTCCAGTGGTTGAATAACCTCATTGCCAAGTCCGGCTATCTGTTCATCAATGATTTTGAGATCTTCTTCATTCAATTCTGAATTGAATGCCTCTGCAAATGCTTCAGCCTGTCCTTTGAATGCTTCACTAAAGGCCAAGACCATTGCTCCTGTAAAGACAACAGTGGTATTTTTAAAGGTATTTTTTGCCTTTGCGTCCAAAGATAATTTTTTAACTTTTGTTTCTTCTTTTTTTGCATCAGGATTGCCGGCACATGAAAAGATAAGACTACAAATCAGAGTAAGGATTCCAAAATTTCTTAATGTATTTTTCATATTTGTAAATGTTTTGAATGAAGATATCTATAATCTATAAATTAAGTTCAGCAAAATCTCTTTCCCCACCAAATATTTCTGTGAATATTTGTCCTTGAAGCACAAAGTATTTCTCACTACTTTCACTTTTAATAAAACAGAGATGGAATTTTGACAGCAGCGATTCAAAATAATATTGACTCTAAATATGAAGAAATGTTTCGCACCTACTTTTCTTCATTGAGTTATTTTGCACAAAAGTATATTTCTGATCTGGATACATGCAAGGAGATAGTTCATAATGTATTTATCAATATATGGGAAAAGCGCGAGGAGTTTGACTTTGAAAAACCAGCAAAATCATACCTCTTCACTTCAGTATACAATCGTTGCATGAATTTTATTCGCGATAATAAGAAGTTTAAAACAGATGTGGAGTTAGAAGAGATCAATAATATTTCTGATTTAAGTCAACATTCTGAAACAATCGAAGCAGCCGAACTGGAAAGCAAGATATGGAAGGTCATTAATTCATTGCCGGAAAAGTGCAGGGAAGTATTTGTTTTGAATCGGTTTGAAGATAAAAAATACAGTGAGATTGCAGAACATTTGAATATCTCTGTAAAAACTGTGGAAACGCAAATGTCGAAGGCACTAAAAACACTGCGTGAACATCTGAAAGACTATTTGCATCTCTTACTATTTATTTTATTGAAGAATTTATGGTGATAATATCAGGGTATCCGAAATATAATGTGTGATAGTACTGGTATAGATATGGAAAAGAATAACGCACATATTGATTTTAATTTATTGACAAGGTTTCTGGCCGGAGAGCTTAGCTTAGAAGAACAGAAGCTGGTAAAGGATTGGATAGCTGCGTCTGACAAGAATAGAAATGAGTTTGATGACCTGCAGGATGCCTGGAATGCGGTTGGCAAAACCAGTAAAAAGCAAGAAATCGATACCGATAAAGAATGGAAATATCATCAAAGTTTTATGCAGCCTGCTGATAAAACGAGAAAGTTCATCATTCTAAAAACATTTATCCGTATTGCAGCTGCCATAATAATTGGAATTGGGATCACCCTCATTGGGATCAATTATAATTCACAGTTTTCTGTGAAAACCAAAATTGCAGAGACTACAGAAATTGAATTGCCCGATGGGAGCAAAGTGACACTTAATGCAGGATCGAAATTATCTTACAGCAAAAATAATTATGGAAGAGAAAATCGCATGCTGAAACTCCGGGGCGAAGCCTATTTTGTAGTTGAAAAAGACAGTAATCGACCTTTTATTATTCAACTTGACAAAGCAGAAGTCAAGGTATTGGGAACGGCTTTTAATGTGAAAGCCTATAAAAAACTTAATGCCATTGAAGTTACGGTTTCGGAAGGGAAAGTAAGTTTATACGATAAAGCAGTAAAACAAAAACAGGTAATTGCCACAAAGGGAGAAAAAGCGGAGTTTGATAAGCAATTGGGGGTGGTTAAAAAATATCCTAATACCAATCGAAATTACAAGTCATGGAAAACAAGGAACATTGTATTTCAAAATGATAGTCTAAGCATTATTGTCAGGACATTAGAAAATGTTTATCATAAGAACATTATACTTGAGAATTCTGAACTTAATAGCTGTACAATTACTACAAGTTTTGAAAATGAAGATCTTTCAACCGTATTGAAAGTCCTTAAATCAACACTTGATTTAGATATCAGAGAAGAGAAAGATGAAATTATTATTTCCGGTGAGGGATGCAGATAATAATTTATAAGAGTTCCCGAAAAATATATTGCGCGTATTGTGTGGTTTTGATTTCCTTGTTTTCCTTATCAGGAGATATTCTTAGTCAGGATGTTACGCTGGATAAACGCATTTCCATTAACTACCTTGAGAAACCGCTGGGTGAGGTGCTGTCTGATCTGGAGAAGCTGGCAGATGTTCAATTTTCATACAGTTCAAAAAAAATACCTGTTAATGAAAAAATAAGCTTAGAACTGGATAAGGCTCCGTTGAATGAAGTATTGAAGGAGATTTTTACCACATTGCCAGTTAAATTTGAATTAATAGATGAATACATTGTTCTAAAGAAAGGGCCGGTCTTAGCTAATAAAGATGTTAATAAGAAAGAAAAAAAGATTAGTCTCAACGGATATATCAAGGATGAGCAGTCTGGTGAATTTTTAATTGGAGCAACAGTTTATATTAAAGAGCTTGAGCTTGGAGGCATTACAAATAATTACGGATATTTTTCACTTACACTTCCTCCCGGAAACTACTCTGTAATTGTTTCATATATAGGATTTCAGGAAGTTCAGCAAAAAATTGAACTTAAAACCAATGTGAAACTTGATTACAATCTGAAACTAAATCCACAGGAACTTGAAGCTGTTACTATTTCTTCCTTTCGAAGGGAGGAGCTTATTTTTAAGATGAACGCATCTCAAGCGAAGATAATGCCCTCCTTTGTAAAACAACAGGCTTCAATTATGGGAGAATCGGATGTAATAAAAACGCTGGAATTTCAGCCCGGGATTTCCTTTTATGGTGACGGCTCCAGTTATTTTAATGTTCGCGGAGGCAATTACGATCAAAATCTAATTCTTCTGGATGAAGCAACAGTTTACAATCCTTCTCATCTACTCGGAATTTTTACTCCTATTATACCCGATGCAGTAAAAAGTGTAGACATCTATAAAGCTGATTTTCCTGTACAATATGGTGGTCGCTTATCATCTGTTGTGGATATACGGACCAATGATGGAAATAAAAATAAGTTTTCAGGTTCAGCGAGTCTGGGTTTGATTTCAGCACGAGCATCTTTGGAGGGGCCGCTTAAAAAAGGTGCAAGTTCCTTTTTTGTTTCTTTGCGGCGATCCTATTTTGATTTGTATTTAAAACCCTCGCAGGAAAATTTATTGGATCTGTATTTCTATGATTTTACTACAAAAGTAAACATTCGCCTGGGCAATAAAGACAGGTTGTTTGTGACAATTTACAAGGGCGAAGATAAGTATAGGAACAAAACAGAAGAAGCTGATACAAGTGGGATAAACTGGGGAAATTCCACAGCTACCATACGATGGAATCATATTTTTGGATCAATGGTATTTATGAATACAACTTTATATTCCAGCAGATACGATTATTATCTTCATTCCTCGGTTTCAAGAGGAGAGTACTGGAATTCAAGAATTACAAATGTAAGTCTGAAAGAAGAGCTGACATTTTATGCTACACCAAAACTAAAATGGCACTATGGAATAAAAATCGGGATTTATGGATTCAATCCCGGGAACTATTATACATCCAGTCAACTGGAGGAATACCAGGTATCTCCTGTAAATTCAAGTGAGCTGGTTCTTTACTCAGGAGCAGAGCATGAAATTTTCCCATGGTTAAAATTGGATTATGGTTTGCGATTTACCACATGGGCAAATTTTGGAGAATCATTTGTCGTGAATTACAACGACAATTATGTACAGGAATCTGTAACGAAATATGAAAAAGGTGAGAGATATTACCAGCATCGTAGTTTGCAGCCCGGAATATCAGCTTCTTTCAGAACAGGGAAACTATCTAGTATTAAGGCGAGTTATAACAGGACAAACCAGTACATAAATATGATTACGAATTCAATTAGTCCGTTTAATTCCCTGGAAGTTTGGCTCCCATCAGGGCCAAATATTAAACCTCAGTATGGTGATATAATTGATTTAGGATATGTTATGTCTTTTGGTAAAAACCAATTTACTCTGAAAACAGATGTTTATTATAAATGGCTATACAATCAGATTGGATATGAGTACCATGCAAATATGCTTATTAATCCGCAAATTGAAGGTGAGATAAGGCAAGGCAACGGATGGACCTATGGTTTTGAAATAGCACTTCAAAAACTGGGCAATAAACTAAATGGTGAGTTAGCCTATACCTATTCAAGATCATTCCTGAAGTTCGATGAATTAAATGGGGGCAGGGTCTTTGCAGCTACTCAGGACAGGCCTCATGCGTTTAATATGAGTTTGGTGTATCAACTAAGGCCAAGATGGTTACTATCAGTTAATTTAACACTGGCTTCCGGTGCAAAGATCACCACTCCAACTTCATTTTATTATTACAGAGGCTACCAGGTGCCGGTGTATACTGAGCAGAACAATGATCGATTACCACCATACACCCGCTTTGATCTATCGACAACCATTCAATTAAACAAAATAAGCAGCAGATTTAATCATAGTTTATCCTTTGCATTGTACAATATGCTTGGCAATGAAAATCCATTTGCAATAAATTTCAACAAGACTCTTGTAGATGATCAGTTTCTAGTTCCTGCGGATAAGCTTAATATTCCGGATCAAACATCGACCAAGAGATATACATTCAAAATTCTGCCATCATTCACCTATCAATTTAGTTTCTGATGAATAGTAAATCAATATACAAACTCATATTCTCCTGTCTGGTTATCCTATTTTCCTGCGAAAAAGAGATTGATTGGGATATTAAGTCTGAGAATATTGACAGACTTGTAGTGGATGGAATTATAACAAATGAGAATATTCAGCATACCATTAAACTTTCAGTCACATATCAGGATTTAAATTTGCAGGTTCAAGCTGTTTCGGGAGCTAATATTGTTGTAACTGCAGATGAGGAAAGCTTTGAATTTATTGAAGCTTCTGAAGAGCCTGGCACTTATTATTCTTCGCCATTTCAGGCAGTTGTAGATAAACAGTACCAATTAACCATAGAATATAATGGATTAATTTCTGAAGCAACAGCAGAAGGAGTTTCTGTAACTTCCCTGGAAGAATTCCAAATATCAGAGAATGAAGAAAATGGTTTATTTAGGTATATATACCGGGAATCTGGCTCTTCCTCAATGCTGGATCTGAATTACAATTGGGAAATGATACCGGATTATTGCGCCAGCTATGGTAGTTGCTTTGCCCTGGAAACATTCTATACTTTGGATAACATTGATGTGAACCGAATATATGCTCCTGAAAAACAGATCATTTGGTTTCCTGCAGGTACAACCCTAATCAGAAAGAAATATAGCCTTTCAGAGGAACATCAAAGATTTCTACGCTCTCTGTTAATGGAAACAGAATGGAGAGGAGGTTTATTTGATGTTCAGCACGGGAATATTGCAACCAATCTCAGTAATGGAGCTCTTGGCTTTTTTGCAGTTTGTATGGTTGTTTCAGATACGATTGTTATAAATTGATTTCTTATTCCGTCATACCAGGAGAGAAACGACGCGGTAATCTGACTTCTCCCTTTCGTCATTGCGAGGGAGGAGGAACGACGACTGCGGCAATCTTGCCTCTCAGTCTCAATTTGGACAGATTGCCGCGCTCCGCTCGCAATGACGGAAACCGAAAACGTCATTACGAGGAGTGAAACGACGCGGTAATCTGGCCTCTTGTTAACTAATGTTTAAATTAAGACGCTCCATTTCATTCCGTTCGCAATAACGATTATGAAATATTTATTATTTTAACCTGATGGGAAAAGGAGGTTTTGTATATATAATGACAAATCCTCGAAATACAGTGCTTTATACAGGCGTTACCAGTAGATTAAAAGAAAGAGTTTGGGAACACAAAACCAGGCATTATCAAACATCCTTCACTGCAAAGTACAAGATAAATAAGCTATTGTATTTCGAAGAGTATAATGATATAAGAGATGCTATTGATCGTGAGAAACAGATTAAGACTGGCTCAAGGCAGAAAAAGATCACTTTAATAGAAAGTATTAATCCTGAGTGGAGTGATTTGTTTGAGTTGCTCTAGCTTATTCCTTTCCATCATTGCGAAGGAGGAGGTACGACGACTACGGCAACCGAAGCCCATAGGGCGAGCTCAGCGGAGCTAATCTTGCATCTCGGTTTCGATTTAGCCAGATTGCCGCGCTGTGCTCGCAATGACGAAAACCGAAAACGTCATTACGAAGGAGGAGGCACGACTACTGCGGTAATCTGGCATTTCGAATAACGAGTAACCAGATTGCCTCATTTCACTGCGCTACGCTCGCAATGACGTTTTTTTCATGGCTTATAAGGGTGTTTTCATTTTGATGTGTGATACTTCTGAAATCGGTTAAAAATGAATATTAACTATTAAAAATAATACGTCATGAAAACCATTAAAAGATTATTTCCAGCAGTTTTTTTAATTGCCTTATTGATTCAAAGTTGTGAACTAAACGAATTGAGTAAACCAGAGGAGAAAATTGGCATTTTACCTGATCGCTTTAAAATCGATATTCCTGGTTCTCTGAGTAGTGATCTGAAATCAAGCTCAATTTCTCAAAAATCAACAGCCAGTGTGCAGGCAGATACTCTCAATGGCAATGCCGTTTATGCACACCTCACCAATTTTATTGCTATTGGTGAAGCAGGAGCAGAAATTATTGAGCATATTATTTTAGCAATCGCTTTATATGATATTGATGAACCAATGACATTGAGTTTTGAAAGCAATGATGATGGCAGGATAAAAAACCTTGTTGTTGTTGAGGGAGGAGAATATGCAGAAAGAATGTGGGAATACATGCTGCTTATTACAGATGCTGAATCTGAATCTGACCCGGATGGAGGCAAAGCTCTTCAGATATTTTGGAACAATAGTCCTCTTGAAGGGATCGCCATATTGCGACCTTATCATATCGATAGAATACATGATCGTGAGACTCTTGATGCAGTTGTCAGACTGGAATATTCTGATGCAGGAACAAATGAATATGATGCCTATATGATTGTTGAGATTGCTGGTTTACCAATGCCAGATCCAAGATTGGATCCTTATGCGCTGAACAGCCTTAAAATGTATGTAGGTAAATCAGGAGACAGAATAGACATTTTCGGTAATTCTGATCATCCGAATGCATATTTCTTTACAGAAAAAACTGGATTTAACTGGGCATTTGTAGCATCAGGTTATGACAGTCAGAATATTGGTGTTGCGGAAGTTGGATTGCCACCAAGCATGCTCGATGAAAACAATCGTGGAGTTCTTTTGGAAGATTATTCAATCAAGAACGTACTTACAGAAGAAATAAATCGGTGGTTCATTGATGAAATTGGTTTACGTCCAGACAGTTCTGACCTTGCAGTTTATTTGCGTAATGCTGATGCTCCCGGATTTTTTGCAGATCATGGATTTGTTCAGAGTGGAGTATCACCAGGAGAAGAATATGATGAACTGGTTAATCAGATCAAAAAATTGTCTCCATTCAATCCTAAATCAGTGAATGAATTACAAATTGATTTCAATTAGGTTACATCGGGATTGAGTTTATAAGCCTGCTTCCTTTTGAGGCAGGCTTTTTTATTTATATGCCACCCTGACAGGGTGGGTACTCTACCATTGCAATTGTTGAGATACCAAACTTAAGCAAGGCAGTATGAATACCCTGTCAGGGTATATCAGGAATGCTACTCCAATTGCAACTCATACACCCTGTCATCATACATATCATAGCGGATGAATCCGAAAACATGTGAATAGTACAATGCTTTCACTTTAAAATAAGTTGTATCCTCTGTGGGGATATTATTTATTACATATACATCGTAGATTATACTATCTCCTAAATTATACTCTATAATTGTAGCATTAGAGGAGTTAGTTCCAACTATATGAAAATCTCCAGAAAAGCTAGTCCCATAAGGGATTCGTTCAAATCCCCAAAGTGGACAATTATTACATTGAGCAATTCCTTCGTAACTAACTTCGAGAAGTTCGTCAATTATATTTTCACCAAAAATATTTGCCCAAGATGTTGAAACACTCTCCAAAACATATGTATCAACAAG
>CAYWBC010000003.1:0-85158 GCA_964456285.1 uncultured Bacteroidales bacterium | reverse complement strand
TTCGATTGGATATGAAAAATAAACTTTCAGCATATAACACACAATATAAAACAGTTGGGGCTCAGTGATTTGCGGGCGGTTGGTTCTCGCTTCAACTTTTTCCTCGGCAGATAAGGTCACAGCCCGAAAACCCAATCGTTTAATATTGTCAAACGTTATGCCCAATTAATTTTTCGATGGGTGCAGCATTCCATAATTTTTTTCGTCTTTATAGTTATTATTAATCTTTAAAAAATACTACAATGAAAAATTCCTTCTCAACTCTTCTTTCAAAATATATCACAATTTCAATATTAATAATTTCATCATGTACATCAGCACCTGATAAACAAATTCGGTCTCTATCAAATGTAAAAATTAGTATTCAAGATTTGGATACATTCATAATTAATCATATGGATTCGTTAAAAGTAGCTGGAATTTCAATAGCTATTATAAACGAAGCTAAGGTTGTTTATCATCGTACATTTGGATTAGCAAACATACAAGATTCAATAAAAGTCGATAGTAGTACAATATTTGAAGCAGCTTCAATGTCAAAACCTTTTTTTACCTACTTTGTTATGAAAATGGTTGACCAAAATGTTCTAAATATTGACACTCCGTTATATAAGTATATGCCTTATGAAGATATTGCTTACGACGAAAGATACAAACTTATAACTGCAAGAATGGTTTTAACTCATACAACTGGTTTCCCAAATTGGAGATTCTATTATCCTGAAAATAAACTTTTTCTTCAGTTTACACCTGGGACAGATTTCTATTATTCAGGAGAAGGTTATGTATATCTGGCGAAAGTTATAGCACATTTAACAGGAGTGGAATATGTGAATCTAGATAGTTTGATACAGGAAGAGGTTTGCATACCTTTAGGAATTAAACATTCTTACTTTAGTGGTAACGATTATATTTCAAAACATAAGGCAATTGGATATATTGACGGCAAAATTACAGATGATATATGGGATAGGACTGCCTTCAACTCAGCTGCGAGCTTACACTCTGAAGCAAGGGAGTACTCAAAGTTCCTCATTGCAGTTATGAATGAGACAGTTCTAAATTCAGAAACAGTTCAACAAATGCTTAAGGAACAAATAATAATTCTTAAAGATGAGGGATTTAAGTCTGATGGGTATTATTCATGGGCACTGGGTTTTGGAATAAAAAAAATAGCCAATAAGTATTATTATGCGCATGGTGGAAATAACTGGAATTTCCAATCCCACTTTCTATTTGATAAAGACAGAAAAAACGGATATGTTTTATTTACTAATTGTAATAATGGTTCTGCGTTTAACAAAAAACTTGAGAAATTTCTAACAGAATAAAGATTTATTTGTTGAAATAACTGGGCATAACAACGGGTCATAAAACATGCCGGTTTCAGTAGGTATTCGAGCGTTTCGTCCCGCATCAAGTTTTGTATCGTGGGATACAATCGCAGTTTCGAAATCCGCTACTGTTCATATGCCGGGAACGTTATGGGCAAATTTAACATTCAGCTAAATTAGTTGTTAATATATTGCACCAGATCAGTTAAAGGTCAATTTACTGATTAAAGAAAATGATATGCCAATATTTATGGATCGCCACGATGTTTCTAAATCGGTTACTGCTGAAATCGTTGCACAAATACACCAGGAAGATATAAAAATACAGCAAAAATATAATTGCCGGGGATTAACCTATTGGTTTGATGATGCCCGCAAAACTGCTTTTTGTTTGATTGAAGCGCCCGACAGAGATGCAATTATTCAGATGCATGACCATGCTCATGGTAAGGTGCCTCACCAAATTATTGAGGTGGATAAGACCATTGTTGAATCGTTTTTAGGCAGGATAGAAGATCCTGAAAAAGCACAGAATACAAATCTAAATATCATTAACGAACCAGCCTTTAGAACATTAATGATGATTTCTGTTGAGAACCACTCTTTGAAAAGTTCCGACCCCTATTCTATTATTTCAAATGTGCAGCAAATTTACATGCATATAAGTACCATTTTGAAACCGTTTAATGGAAATATGGTACAACAAAATGAAGATGGTTGTTTAATTTCTTTTCGAACGGTTACTGAAGCCGTTTTATGCGCTTTAAAGATTCATAAAGATTATCGGGTACTCAGAACCCAATATCAAATTAATTTTACAGAATTATCTATCGGATTACATGCTGGTATACCGGTAACCGATAAAGAATCAATATTTGAAGATACTATTAAATTGGCTCAACGTATGTGCTTTATTTCTGCTGCTGAGATTGTTTTATCAGCTGAAGTAAAACATTTGTTTGAGAGCGAAAATTTTGGAGAAGTAATAAACAAGAACCAAATTCACGAGCTAACAACAGACGAAGAAAGATTTCTAAACCTGTTCATGGAGTTTACCGAAAAAGAGTGGCAAAATACGGAATTAAAAGTGGATGATTTCGAGAAAAATATTGGTGTCAGTAAATCAAAACTCTATCGGGAGATGATTCGGTTAACCGGAAAATCACCAAGTGTTTTTCTGCTACATTTCAGGCTTCGGAAATCATTGCAAATGTTACAAAAACAAAAGGGGAATATATCTGAAGTAGCTTTCGATTCAGGATTTAACAGCCCTTCGTATTATACAAAATGCTTCCGTAAAAGATATGGAATTATACCTTCAGAATTAATGCAGAATTAAATCTGTAATATTTCATTTTGAATTCAAATATTTCCCTGACCCAAATTTACTCGCGAAAGAACCAAATGTGTTATTAAACGACAATATATCGCCGTAGCTTTGTTGTATAATATTTAATAGCAAAATAATGAAAAAGAAGTTTACATTTTTATTGGCACTTTTTATCATGACTTTCATGTTAAGTGCACAAACTGTGTCCAACGAAACAAAGACACTTTTTGAAAGATTGGGCGGAACACCAGGCATAACAGCCATTGTTGATGATGTTATTGAAGCACACATGAACAACCCAGCAATTAGTGCTCGATTTAAACCTTACCAGGATCAACCGGAGCGATTTGCAAAAATCAGGCAACATACCATCGAATTTTTTAGCGCAGGAAGCGGTGGTTCAGTTGAATACCATGGCAGAGATATGACAACAACCCATCAGGGAATGAACATCAGCGCTGTTGAATACATGCACGTGGTAGACGATATTATGGGTGTTTTGGATAAGCATAATATTGACGAGGAGTCTAAAAAAGATGTGCTGGCGATTCTTTGGTCGTTAAAACAGACAATAATGTCAAAATAATTTTAAACTGGAGGATTAAAAATGAAAATTGCAAAAGAAAACATCGAAGTGAAAATGGAGATTCCCGGAGCTGTTATACGTCAGAAAACAGAATTCGGCGATGCAACTGGCTTAGGTAAAATAAGCGGAGAGTATTTCAGCCTTTCTGTAGGAGTAGATACCACCCCACTTTTTATGGGACTTGAGGGAAACTTATGCCAAAGTCCACACTGGGGTTATGTTTTAAAAGGTGAGCTTACAACCACTGATGCAGAAGGCATTCAGGAAACTGTCGCCACCAATGATATGTTTTATTGGCCAGCCGGGCATAATGTCAAGGTCAATGCAGATGCTGAGATAATCATGTTCAGTCCTCAGCACGAACACAGTCATGTAATTAATCATATGATTGAGAAAACCAAGGGTTAAAATTCTCATCGAAACTTAGTTAATTCAGTACGCCATTTTATAATATGATTACAAATGAGATGGATTTGTTCCGATCTAAAATCCCGAGTTTATTTTAACAAGATTTCATCATTATTTTAGACTATAAAGTAAAGATGGAATCTTCTTTTATGTACAACCTTTCCTGAAGCAACATGAATCCTTTCAAAGAAATCCGAAATATTTTATTGCTAACAAACAAGGCATTGAGTATAATCAGTCCATAACAGCGCATATACAAAATAGCTAAGTGGGTGGTTCGCGAAATTTTGTATCTTGTGGCAAAAACACTAAAGGCAGATAGGAACGTAGCACGGAATACCGCTACTTTCCATATGCGCAACACGTTTGGCTGTAATTTTTAGCCTAGTAACATAGATATCGATATTAATGAGAAAAAATAAACTAATAAAAATAGTATTTCTAATATTCTTAAGTATTAACAACCTTACTTATGCTCAACTCAGAGAGGGCTTTGATCCTGATGAAGCCAAATCGCTGATTGCGATCTGTAACAGCTACACTTTTCTGGAATTGTATGGATACGATACTTTGATCCTGCCAAAAGATTATAGGAAAGTATTTACTTCCGAGGTGATTGGGCTGGACAATATGTTTCAGGTATATGAAAATGATCAAATAGGAGTCATCAATTTCAGAGGTTCTACATCAGAAACTTCCAGCTGGGTTGAAAACATGTATTCGGCAATGATACCCGGCGAGGGAATAATTATAATCAATAACAAGGATTATCCCTACAAGTTTGCTTCAGACACCTCTGCAGCAGTACATTCCGGTTATGCCCTGGCCGTAGTAATGCTCAGCCCTGTGCTTATTGAACAAATCGATAGCCTTAACAATAAAGGTATATTCAATATTCTGATCACGGGGCATAGCCAGGGAGGAGCTCTGGCACATCTTAGTCGTGCCTTTCTGGAAAACTTACCGGAAGGTGTGATTTCTTCTAAGAATGTATTTAAAACCTATGCCTTTGCCAATCCAATGTGCGGTAACGAAGAGTTTGCGACAGAATACGACATGAACTATAGTGAAATCAATATGAGCTACAGTATCATCAATCCGTCAGATCTGGTTCCAAAAATGCCGATGCATTACCAGGAAGACGGAAAATTTTTCGGTACGATACGTTTCTATAACTGGGCTTATGGCATAGAACGAATTGATCCCCGGACAATAAAACATTATACCGCTCATCTTTTTGAACCTGTTTTAAAAGCTTATATAAAATCCAGTAATCGTTTGATCGAAAAGATAGTTGCAACTTCTTATGTGTCAATTGATATGCCAGAGTACGTTGATGATATTAATTATAGTCAAACAGGTGCAATCCGAAAATTAGAGCCTTTTTCAAATCCGAAAGTTCTGGTTGATACTGTGAACATGACCAAGAAAGAGGTCTCAAAACTGAAACGAGATAAAGACGGAAATTACCACAATAAAGAAACATCATTCTTTCAGCATAAACCTTATAATTATTATACAGCTATTCTTAAGGAGTACTTCTCTAAGGATTATAGGGAATTGGATTTGCTGTACTTACCTGAAAATGCGGATACAAGCTCCAGGGTAACTTCTGACCATTAATGCAATTGAACGAATTGGTTATGAAAATAACAACCAGGGACTGAAACCGGAAGAATTAAGAATAGAAATACAAGATGGTTTAAATGTTATAGAGAATTGGAATTCTGCAAACAGTTTTATCTTTTATGGTAAAGGCGGTGAAATTTCAACCAATAGATTAGAAGATTAAGAAATCGCTGTGCTTAGCTTACTCTTCCGGTTTATTTCAGATAAAATATAGGATAGCTTAAAATCAAACAGTCTTGTAACATACATTATGTCATCTTTCCTTAGATCAACTATTGAATAGAATCTCTGATGCCTTTTAAAATATCCATATTGTAACGTGAAAATTACCTTTGTCGAAGGGACTCTTAATCTGGAAAAATAACCATTATGTCTTTTTAAATCGATTATGATTTTATTCCACTCTTTTTCACTAATAATAGGTAATTTATCGTAATCTTGGATTTCTATTCTTGAAAGTATCTTTATTCTTGGCATATCTTTCAGTTCATGGGTTATGAATGACTAAAAATATTCATATGCTCTTAAGAATCAAAATAATGCCGTTTAAGCTTTTCTTTTGAATAGCAAGCTTAAATTTATACGTTTAATAAAATAGCCTGAGGTTTGATTTATTTGTCCTAAGTGAGATTAGGCCCCTTTATGCAGCGATAAGCGATAATTGATATAAATACCCCTTTGTTTTACAATTTTTTGCCTCTCCTGTCCTTATAATTCTCATTGTTTAGTCTTATTTGGATCCATAATTAGTTTATAAGCATAAATCTGAAATTCAAGATTTAATTCACTACTGCTTATTTGAAAAAAGAAGACATTGTTGCCTGTTTTTTCCTGACTTTTCTCGATGTATTCAATCATCATATTTCCGGTTATACTTTTTCCTTTGGTATATGTAGAAATGAAATCTATTGAATAAAACTCAGCAGGTCCTTTATTATCAAATATTTCTATTTTTTTATTCAATTTTAAGGTCTGTCCAAAAAATATCATTGATGATGCAGAATCATCTTTAAAAATTGAAAATACACTACTATCAGTATTAATCTGATCAAACATTGCAATAAAGAAATCATCTAAATCAATTTCAATAGTCGTATCTGTATCGAGATAATATGCTTCAGTAATTTTAAAGATATGATGTGTTGTCGTATCAATTTGTGAGAATAAATTGAATGTAAACACTGTAAGGGTGACTAATATAAGATAGATTAACTTATTACTTTTCATAAAAATGAAATATATATGAAATTTTTAGGTTTATGCTATCAATTAGTTATCAGAAGCAAATAGCTTCAAAGTGCCCGAATTTATTGCATGATTATAAAAATCAGAATCTTTTAATGCTTGTTCAATAACAGCCTTTAAAGCTTCCTCTCTTATGGCTTTTGCTAAAAACAATGTTGTAACAATTATTATAACAGGTATCCACCAATGAACAATAAAGAAAAGTACTATCGAGCCAGGAATTGCCAATATAACTAGCCATGATAACAACTTTATTATAACACGCCAGTTTCTTGGTCCAAATGGTGATTTCATCAGTGCATGACCTTTTTGTTTGTCAATCCAAGGCTTGATTTTTTGCTTCTTATATCCTTCGACAAATTCTTGCCAATCTAATTGAACTTCCTTCATTTCATAAACTATTACATATATTACTATTCGTTTATACCATAGTTTTTTGCAATTGCATCAGTCATTTTTATAAATGTGTCTGGATTTGGATTATCACCTCCTTCAATAAATAGTCCTCGCTCCCTTGATCGCTTAAATAAATCTTGAACATAATCCATATCCTTCATTAATTCAGAACCAAGTGCCCAATTTGCTTGAACATAAACTCTCAGAGCATCTGTAATTATCTGTTTTAATTCTGGATTTGTTTCTCCTAATTCTTTTAGTATTTCTTCAATTACTTGCTGATGGTTTTTATATGTAATTTTTGAAGTATCATTATGTGAGTTAAAAATATCATTAACAGCTGCTGCTGCAACATATTTGTTCTGATCCATGTTATCATAAATCTCCTTTTCAAATAAATTCTGTGACAAAACGGTATATAATATAAGCTTTACTTTATCTACCCCTGATATCATCTTATTGCATAATGCAATTATTTTCTTTGTTGCCTTTTTCTTTCGATTAAAAATCATACTAGATAAAGAATTTTTTATTCATTTCATAAATACTACTTTTCTATCCTGGCTGATAAATCAGCGAGTAGATCTTTATTCAACATCGTGAAAAGTATAAATAAGAAATTCAAATTACAAAAAAGTCAATAAATATCATTAAGATAAAAAATAATCAGACAAAAAAATGGTCTCATCAATATGATGAGTTATGAAACATATTAACCAACTCCAGAAATCATTTCCAAATTGGAAAGAACTTTTGAAGTTAAATTTGGATGGTTAAATCAATAGAAAGCTAGAAGACCAAAAAATAAAATTATCCTGAATCCTCCCCTATTTTCCATTTTTTAATTATATCAAAAGTCTTAGCAAACAATTCTACCAGGGGAATTATGACACGAAAATATACACTGGTATATTTTGTAATATATGGTATACGATCCTTTGGAGTCCCCGAAAGAATCAGTACGCATGCGATGTAAGTAATGAGAAGAGCAATTATCAGCCAAAACAAATATTTTACATAGATCATATTGAGTAATATTTGCGTCCATAGCTCCCAGTAACTACAAACTATTAAACAATACAATTTCTATTTACGATTGGCCTTATCAGGCGAGTACGATTTACCTCGGGTTTTATCTGGGACCCGGATTTTTTTACAATGTCAGTAATAGCTAATCAGCTACTTCCTGTAAATCTCACAGCTACCTATTGGATCATCATCCTCCAGGAGAAAATAGAGATTTATTACTGCAAAAATACAACAAAAATTTTAAAGCTGTTTTCGCTCACTAATGGCAGATATTTGCAATTTTCAACTATTTGATTTCCTTTTCTATTTAACATAACGCTTATTATAGACTCAAACGGCCTGTGGGCCTGGCAAAGGTTTAAATATTACACTCTCAGGAAGTTAAATGGCGAAATATAAATCCGTTTTGGATGCCGATACATTTTTATGCAAAGTGAATGAATATTCGGTCGTTTTGTCAGGGAACATAGCTCTTCTGTAACTATAGGGACAAATTTTAACTGAAACCCCGTCTTGGCAAACCAGTGTCGGTAGGAGAGTCCCATGCCTGTTGTTGAACCAAGATGTAAACCAAATTCATTTTTACCATATTCTGTTGGTTCAATTTCCTCATGTAAACTGGATTTGATTAAATCGAGAACAAGATATAAAAAAATGCAAAAGGAAATGTGTGGATATTTCTTTTTTTAAGAACGAAGCAGCAAAATTTTGAGATGTATTGCAGGCTTGTTGTCTGGGAAATTGATCATTTAAAGGTTTCTTTGGATTTAATTTCAGACGGAACGTTAAGAATATAAATAAATTTGGATGCAATTTCTTCAATGGTCTCATTGTCGCCCTGACCAACATACATTACAAAAAGATGAATTTTTTGAGAGTTTTTCCAAAGTTCACTGTCGTAAGTTGGTTCCCAGCTTCCAACACTAAAATCAGTCAGATCAGTAATATACCAATAATCAGAATGAATATCAGGGCAAATATTCATTGATACCCTATTTTTACGCTCATCGTCACGGTAAATGAGCAAAGCTTTTACAGTATCATTTGTCTCATCAATTAATAGTTGCGGTCGGGAAATCGGAATCTTTTTAGTTCCGACATTGCTTAATGAAAAAGCTGTTTTGCGATTGGATGCCTGTTTTATCTTCCATTCCCCTTTATCTGGAAATACGATAAAATATTGGGGTACCTCTGATGCTTGTTTACTCCAATAAGAAGCAATATATGGAGTGCCTTTTGAATCGGTACTTATTGAGGTCTGGTTGATTAGATTACTGCCTTGTGGAATTCTGCAGGCATATTCTGCTGTTGAGGCTGTAATTGGAATACTATACTTTTCATGATTTGAATTTAACCATGTGATGCCACCATCCATTGATTTAGCATAGCAGATATCATGGTTGGATGATACATCCGGACTTTCTCTCCAGACCCACGAAATATGGATTGTTCCCATGGTATCAATACAGGTTTGCCAGTATGCATTTCTCTCCCCTTGACCATCAATCAATTGATCATGGAGCCTGAGCCATTGTTTTGTAGCCTTGTTGTACTTATTAATTACCAGATTGCCCTTTCCGGATCCTCCATCGCGATAGAGAAAAATAAGATTTCCATCAGGCAATTTGTAAAATTCAGGGTATGATACCTGATCTTCTAAAATTCCTGTCATTTGCATTCTATCTGACAGTGCAAGTGACTCTGGCTCTTTGCTCCTGCAATAATTCAGTGAGGAATTGTGATGATTCCATGCCATGTGGAGGTATCCATCACCATCTACCATAATACTAATTGAGCAATGTGCATCGTAAATATTTCCTTTGAATTCTGTTCTCCGGATAATCCAATTGTCTGATCTTAATTTTCGCTTTGCAAGAACCACATATCCTAATGAATCATAATAAGCAACATATTGTTGATTATTAAAACTCACTACTGAGTTTTTTCTGAAGATAACTGTATTGATAGAGTTTTTTGCCCAGGCCTTACTAATTGGTATTAGTTGAGCATCAACAAAAGCATGGGTAACCAGCAATGTAAAAAGGATAGTTGGCAGTTTAATGTTTTTAACCATAAGAAGGGCTAAAGTCGGTTGTATTTTTTGGCTTCTCTTTTTAAATATTTTGCTACAGAATTGCTGACTTGCTTCTTTTTTGCTCTCCACAACCAGTTTCCTTTTTCTGTTGCCGGCAAATTCATTCTTGCTTTTTCACCAAGCCCAAGAACATCCTGAAGGGGAATAATGGCAATTTTTGAAACCGAACGGTATGCAATTCGCATAAGAGTTTTGTAACTTTTCTTTGCATTGATTGTTCCTAAAGCATACTTTTTCAGATTTTTCTTTTCCCTCTTTCCCGTTTCCTGTTTCCACCATCCTTTAACGGTATTGTTGTCATGAGTACCAGTGTAAACAATTGAATTAGGAATATAATTGTGCGGAGCATGTACAGATTTGGCCATGTCTTTTCCAAAACCAAATTGCACTATGTGCATGCCTGGAAGATTGTATTTATCGCGCAAATCATATACATCCTGATCAACATCACCCAGGTCTTCAGCAATAAATGGCATTTCGGGAAATTCTTTTTGTAGGGTATTTAAAAAGTCTGTTCCAGGTCCTTTCATCCATTGTCCATTAATGGCATTTTTTTCCAAAGCACTTACTTCCCAATAGCTGGATAATCCTCTGAAATGGTCTATTCTAACAATGTCAAAAAGCTCGATGTTTTTCTTTATTCTCTGAATCCACCAATCGTATTTGTTTTCCTTCAGGGTCTTCCAATTGTATGTGGGCATATTCCAAAGCTGCCCGTTATCATTGAAATAGTCAGGAGGAACACCAGCAACCTTCAGTGTTTCCAGGTTCTTCTTAAGCTTGAAATATTCCGGGTGTGACCAAACATCAGCACTATTATAACTATTGTATATGGGAATATCACCTATTATTTTCACTCCTATTTTATTGCAATAGCTTTTTAATGCTTTCCACTGTTTTAAAAATAGAAATTGAAAATATTTTTCAGCTTCTATCAAATCATAGTATTTAGTACTGATTTCTTCCAGGGCATCTTCATCTCTTTGACGATATTTAAAATGCCAGGTATTCCAGCTTTCATTTCCGTATTTTTTTCTAAGTGCTATAAATAAAGCATAATCATGCAGCCAGTATTTTTCTTTCGTACAGAAACTTATAAATTCTTCTTTTAGTTCATCAGTAGCTGTTTTGATATATTCGTCGTAAGAGAGTTCAAGAATTTGATCTTTAATTTGCTGAGCAAATGAATATTTGGTTATTGATGAGGTACCGGATGATCCTTCAAGTAAATTATGTTTTAATAATTTTTGCTGGACAAGAATTTCAGGATTAATAAACATGGTATTCCCGGCAAAAGCAGATAGCGGGCTGTAGGGTGAATAGGACATATTTGCATCGAGTTGATTAAGAGGCAGAATTTGCCAGTAAGACTGTCCCGCTTTCTTTAAGAAATCAGCAAATTTGTATGCCTCAGGTCCAAAATCGCCTGCTTCATATTTCCCTGGTAAGGAAGTTATATGAAGAAGAATTCCAGCTTTTCTTGATGATTGCATATCTCACTTGTTTTTCAACTCACTTGAATTACTATACTATTGCAAGATAATTTCTTTTTATCTTTTTCTAAAGTAGTTTTCTTTTAGTGAAACTAATTATTTATGAAAGACAAATGTATACTGATTGATTAGATAAATTGAATAATTTTGGTGAATTGTGAGCTTGATATTCTATTGAAATTGGTGTATGGAGAAATATGATGCACAGGTATTACCGGGAAAACCTTATCCGCTTGGAGCGAACTGGGATGGGAAAGGGGTGAACTTCGCTGTTTTCAGCGAGCATGCAGCGGCCATCAAATTGTGTTTGTTTCACTCACAAGACGATAAAGAAGAATATACCCAAATAAGCCTGACAGAGGTAACAGGCTTTATTTGGCACGCTTATATGCCTGGCATACAACCGGGTCAGGTATATGCTTACCGTGTATTTGGAAGGTATAAACCCACTGAGGGATTTCGTTTCAATCCACATAAATTACTTTTAGACCCCTATTCTAAATCGATTACCGGAATCCTTGAAATTTCTGAAAAGATGTTGGGCTATAATCCCGATCAGACAGATAAGAGATATCCCTTTAAGAAGAATATTGTTGATAGTGCCGGAGTTATGCAAAAAAGTGTGGTCATTGATCCCTGGTTTGATTGGGATGGAGACATAAGATTAGAAATACCAATGCAGGATACCATTATATATGAGCTGCATGTAAAAGGATTTACTGCCAGGCATCCTGATATTCCCGTAAGCGAAAGAGGAACATTTAAGGCACTTGCTTCACCATTAATAATAAAGTACCTTAAAAATATGGGTATTACTGCTGTTGAACTTCTGCCAGTTCAACATTTCGTGCATGATTGGTTTCTTACAGAAAAAGGATTAACAAATTATTGGGGATACAATACAATAGGATTTTTTGCTCCTCATGCTGAATACAGTGCATCGGGCTATTTGGGTCAGCAGGTCACTGAATTTAAAGAAATGGTAAAGGCATTTCATAAAGCCGGTATTGAAGTAATTCTTGATGTAGTATACAATCATACAGGTGAGGGTAATCACTTGGGGCCTACAATTTGTTTTCGTGGTTTTGACAATAGCAATTATTATCGTTTGGATAAGGATTCGCCAGATAAGTACACAGATTATACCGGCACAGGCAATACATTAAATATGCTGAGCGCACAAACATTACAGGTGGTAATGGACAGTCTCAGATACTGGGTTACAGAAATGCATGTTGATGGTTTCAGGTTTGATTTGGCTTCAACCCTGGCACGTGGACTGTTTGAAGTAGGTAAATTATCTACTTTCCTGGATACTATTCATCAGGATCCGGTAATATCGCAGGTAAAACTTATTGCCGAACCCTGGGACCTGGGCAAAGGAGGTTACCAGGTTGGAAATTTTCCTATTTTGTGGGCTGAGTGGAATGGAAAATACAGAGATTGTGTAAGGAAGTTCTGGCGTGGAGATGAAAGCCAGGTAAAAGAATTGGCATACCGGTTAAGTGGAAGTAGCGACCTCTATGAAGATGATGGAAGATTGCCTTCTGCCAGTATAAACTTTATTACTTGTCATGATGGTTTTACGCTCCATGACCTTGTGAGCTATAATCAGAAACACAATATTGATAACAAGGAAGATAACAAAGATGGTGAGAGCAATAACATGAGTTGGAACACAGGTATTGAAGGTGCTACTGATGATGAAAAAATATTGAAGCTAAGAGAGCAGAGAAAAAGGAGTTTTATGGCGACCCTATTGCTAAGCCAGGGGGTACCCATGATAAGTCATGGAGATGAATATGGCCGCACGCAGCAAGGAAATAACAATGTGTACTGTCAGGATAATGAATTTTCCTGGTTCCGATGGGACTGGAATGATATGCAAAAAGAGTTTTTTGAGTTTACATGTAAAATGATACATATTCGTAAAAGTCAGCCAGTTACTCATAAAAGAAGATTTTTTAAAGGAAGGAGCATCAGGGGAAAAAATGTCAGGGATATTCGATGGTTGAATACCGAAGGTTCAGATATTACTGACAAGCAATGGGACATAAATTTTATACGATGCATGGGCATGCTTTTAAATGGAGAGTTGATCAATGAAGTGAATGAAACAGGTATTCCAATTAAGGATGATATATTGTTGTTGATTGTAAATAGCTTTTGGGAAAGCATTCAGTTTCAGCTACCAGATGCAGAATTATCAAAGAGCTGGGAGGTGCTTGTAGATACAAGTGAATTTTATTCTGATAAGGAAAAAGTCTTAAATGAAATTGAGATGCTACCCAGATCATTGGTGCTGCTAAGAAACTTGAAATAAAAAAAAGAATGTTTGAAAGCTGATCATTTCAAACATTCTTCAAAGCCTAAAACCTAAAATTTGTGAGAGCTTGTAAGATTTCTTATTTGCTTCTTTCTATCTTTTTGTTTAGTTTTTTAATAGCTACTTCAATGGATTCGTCTGGTTTAATGGTATTGTATTCCCCCCAAAAGTCATCATCCTGAAATGAATCAACTTCATCAGAAAGTACATCAGTGAATTTTACAGCTACCTTGTATGGGAATTTTTCTATGTTTTGAGTGTCGCGGTCGGTAACAGCCATTTCAAACATAGCTATTATATTAGACTTGAAAAGTTTTTTGTCCCATTTGCTTTTAAATGATACCTCAGAACGAACATAGTTCAAAACCCATTTACCTTCGATTTGACGATACCTTACCATGTAATTGCCACTTAGTACATCCATCTTCATGCCAGCTGGTTTTTTCTTCACAAGAACTCTGGTCGCATCATTCAGACTTTTCTCACTGAGATGGAAATCCAGACCTGTAATAGCTATTGATTCCATATCGATATATATTTTACCTTCATAAAGAGGGTAATCAACCAATCGACTCTGCTTAAATGCAATAACATAATTTTTTCTGTCATTTACATTTACAATTCCATCGAGTGTAAATTTGTAGTACTGGAAAACTTCCGGATCAAGTATTACTCCCGGGTTTTTCACAACATCAAGAAACATTGCTGTTCTTGGTCCACCTTGAAATTTTACAAGAACAGTGTCCATTTTCTTAACGTCATTGCTTTTTCGCCCTTTGTAGATTTTTACACGGTCGAAGTCAAAACTTTCCCTGTATCCAGAATTATAAATATCTAAAACAGCTTCTGATATTGCGACATAATTTCTGTTTTGCTTAAGGGTTTCCCTATAGAATGCAGTCTGCATTTCAGGACTCATACTGTAATTTTCATTCTTCTTATGCAATGCTTCTTCCAGTAATTCTATGGGATCAATATCTTTAATAACCACTTCCTCAATTGGGATGGCATGCTGTGCGAGAGCAATTGTGCTCTTTGTAGACATGATCTCTTTGATAGATACTTCAATATTCTTATAACCCAAATGAGTTATAGAGAGAGTGCCACTAACAGATTTTCCGGGAATTTTTAATTCAAATTCTCCATCGGAGTTTGAAACAGTGCCAATACTGGTACCGGTTTTATAGATGGTAGCAAAAACAATTGGTTTTTTGGTTTCTTCATCTACAACCTTGGCTGTAAGAACTGTATACGAAGTAGTATCGTTCTTTTGTCTATTAGAAGTGTTTGTTTCAGCCTCAGCACTAAAAATCCCAACATTCAATAGCATACTAATGATGCCAAAATAAACTATCCTTTTCATGATTTCAGTTTTTGTTAATTAATTTTTCTATTCATGGTATTACATTTTTGAATAGTAAGCTTACATTGCTATGACATTCTGATGCAAATTCACACTTATTTGAGACTAAAAATTATTAAACCGGCTTAAAATCACCTACAATATTTATGGTCGGGAATCCCGAAATCGTTAGTGCTCGACACAAGAAACGCCGGTTATTATTAATATTGGACCTTATCCTGAAATTGAGGAGAATGGAATATTGGAATGACGTAGTATTGGAAGATTGGAATCAAAGGATTAATTACTGTCTTTTCAGAATCAGATATAATGCTTACATTGAACTGAGGTTAACAAAAAGTGTGTATGTTAAAAGAATCATTAAAGCCTTGTCTCAGCAATCTCTATATTTGTCAAATGCTTTGAGAAGCATGTTCGACAAAGTGGATTTTATTGGAAATAAATAATGCCTGTTTATCACTTTCATAGAAGAATTAAACTTACTACTGGGATATTGACTTTCCTTTCCCTTTTTCTTTTTCAGATTTCTGAAGGTCAGAGATTTTTGCCTGATACCATATATGTTAATTTCCATGCTGATTCATTATTGCCACTTACAGGTATTTCTATTACTGAGATTATCGATTCCAGAAATGAGGATCCCAGATTTGTCAGGTATGGAACAAAAACAAAGTTCTTGTTATTTCCTGTTGATCAGGAAGTATATACTACCTCGCCTCTTGCAGACGAAATTGGCAAACACATTCTTTCAGATTCATCTGAAGGACCAGAGTATACTTTAGAGATACAAAAATTTGAGATTGAGAAAGAAAAGGGACGCATCTCTTCTACAACATTTCTGAATACTGATCTTTCTTTGTATGAAAAACATAAGGACAGCCTGGTGTATAAAGGAACATTCTATTATGATTATCTGTATCGCAGACAGGCAAAAAAGGAAACTCTTACTGAGGAAACAGAAAATTTACTAAGCAAATGGCATTCCGATTTTAAACTTGATCTTATTACTTCAAAAGCAAAATATACCGGACAAGAAAAACAGGTTTATACCAATTTTATGGTGGATAATAAAATAAAATCGCTTTATCTGAATACTTCAGTAGCTGCATTTTATGGTTTGAATTGGTGGGGATTGCAAGGCGAAGTGTTTTTCACCAGACCCGAAACCAGATCCAGAAACCATTACTGGGCAGGAATTGTCAGGTACAATAACAACAACGATTATGAATCATTTGCCATTGGGAGAAAATCGGAACATTATTATTTCAGGAAAAATGAAAACTGGTTGTTTGATGTTGACCTGAACATTCTGATAGGCTTTTGTAAGTGGAAAGATGTAGATGAACAAAATGTAAAATTGTACCAGGTCTTAGATTTTGAATTATCATCGATTCAAAGCATTCAATATAATCCTATCAATTCAAAGGGAGTGTTTTTGCGAGCCGGAATAACAGAAAATTTTCTGTATGTAATAGAGAAGAAACCTAAATTTCAGGTAGGTATATTCCTGGCTTTTGGAATGAAGTTTTAACTATGGACTAAGATTTTGAATAGAATAGCATACCATATTGCCCTTTTGCTAATGCTTATTTTGAGTGATAATCTTGTTGCCCAGAGATTTGCTGTATCAGGATATATTATTGATGCTGAAACAAAAGAAACTCTTATTGGAGCCAGTGTTACGCAAAAGGATGGATCAAAAGGTGTTGTATCAAACATGGATGGGTATTTCCAGTTTGCAGGGCTTTCTTCAGGTAAACATATGTTACTTGCTTCACATATTGGATATGAAGCAATAGAAATTGAGGTTGAGATAATAAATAAAAGTATTGTTCTTCCGTATATACTTCTTAAACCCAAATTACTTGCCGTTGATGAAGTTTCAATTTTTGCTGTAAAGCCAGACCAGGCTGGTGATCGGGAAGTAGAAACAAGTTTGGTTGAATTGTCTGCAAAGACCATAAAATCGATACCCACAGCAGGGAATGATGTTTTTGCCGCAGTGAAATATTTGCCCGGTATTGACAAGACAGAGCCTTTTTCACCTCTCTTTAGCGTAAGGGGTGGAGATCCTGGTGAGAATGCGGTACTTCTGGACGGAGTGATGATATACAATCCCTATCACTCAAGTATTACTTCAGGAATTTTTAACACCCAAATTATTAAATCAGCTGAAGTACTGGCAGGCGGTTTTGGTGCAGAATATGGGGGCAGAAATTCCTCCGTAATGTATATTTCAACCAAGGATGGGAATAGCTCCGAATTACACGGGGAGATTGAACCAAGTACGTTACACTCAAAAGTATTTCTCGAATTCCCTGTTGGAGAAAGAGGATCAGCAATGATTTCAGGACGATATTTTTACGACATTTTTACAGAATTCATATTGCAGAACCGAAGCTATTTCTACGATTTTAATCTTTCCTATACTTTTCGCATTAATCCACGTAACCGTTTATCTTTTAAGTTTTTTCAGTCCAGAGATAAAATGGGATTGAGCTTCAATACATTTTACAAGTATTTTGGAAATACTTTTGATTTAGATATTTATGATGATTTTCAATTGAAATTGCAAAACAAGTGGACAAACCGGGCGGCAACAGTCATTCATAAGTGGATTGTGAGTCCAAAGATTTATATAAGAACCCAGGCATATTATTCTTCACACAATTCAGACAATTATTCAGGAACTGACTTTAGTTTTCAGATTGTAGATGAAGAGACGGATACACTGAGAATTAAGCTGAAAACAAGTTCCAATTTTTCCAATGAAATAAGTGATCTTTCAGTTAAGTCATCCATGAATATACGTCTGGCAAATTTCAATACTTTCAGGATAGGGGCTGAGTTCAACCAGTACAATTTTATAAATTCAGCCCAAATCAATGAAATAGATCAGGGCGTTTTAAAAAGAACTCCAAGACAATGGGCTGTTTTTGTTGAAGACAAACTACAGCTTGGACCATTGATTGTGCGACCGGGGATGCGGTTTACCCAATACGATAATAAGCAATGGTATTATGAGCCAAGAATTAATGCGGTGGTATTATTGCCCGCCGAATTCAAATTTAAAGCTGCATGGGGCACTTATTACCAGTATGTAATCAGCATGAACACCAATGAGGTTGAAATGAACCAGTCAGTCGATTATTATTTCCCCCTGAGTCAATACAAACCAAGTAAATCAATTCATTACATTGCCGGAATTGAAAAACGACTAAATCCCAGATCAATTCTTTCACTCGATGTCTATTACAAAGACATTCAAAGGGTTTATACTTTTGATATCAATCAGACTGAAAACAGGGTGCTCACTTTATCGGATAAACTACAGCTGGGTGAGGGAGAAGCTTATGGAGCTGAGCTCATGTTACGAGGGGCAATTAAGAATTTATCCGGGTGGCTTAGTTATGGGCTTTCATGGGCAAATCGTCAATATCCACAATTGAATAATGGAATTAAGTATCCATATGATTACAACCGGAGGCATACAATAAAGCTGGTTGCCAATTATGCCCTTACCAAAACTCTGGAGTACAATCTTTCATTTACCTATTTGTCAGGTGCATACAGAAGCATTGAACAAATCACTCAAAACTTTTACGACTATGATCCTCAGGAGAATGAATTGAGTTTTTTCCCGGTTTGGATATCCAATGCAAAAAATACGGCTAAAATGCCTGCACTGATAAATCTTGATATGAGTATTCGGAAAAGATTAAGATCAGGCTTTGGAAAACAAGTTTCAGATGTATTTAATGCAACCGAATCGTATCTGACAATTACCATCCGTAACCTTACTTTTTTCCGCAGAAATGTGGATTACTTTTTTCCATTAGGTGATGATACAGGTAGATGGGAAGGAAAATATCTGCCCCTTGCAACTAGCGGCTATTTTCCTTCGGTGGGTTTTAGCTATACCATAAAATTTTAGACTATGAGAAAAAAAGCGGTACAATATTTTTTATTACTCTTGTGTTTAGCTATGCTGCTTTATTCATGCGAGAAGGCAGCAGACTATTATATTGGAATGAATCAACAACCAGAATTTACTGTAAATACTTTTGAAGAAGGATTGAATATTTTTGGTTTGCTCAGGCCTGATCAGAAGGAAGATTTTAATAAATCATTTGTTTTTGTTCAGCAAAACTGGCCGGCTCTGAATCTTGATAACTTAAATATCATTCAAAATACCAACATAAATGTATATAGATTAGAGAATGGTGTGATTGTTGACTCAGTTGAGTTTCCGCTAATGCCTTCCGATTCATTATTTGGAGATACTCTTTACAGACCTTCAGTGGTATTTCATCCTGAAGCCGGTCAACAATATCAATTGATTTGCTATCACCCCGATTTTCCTGTAGCAGTAGGTGAGACCATTATTCCTTCTAAACCTCAGATAGATTCCAGTACCATCAACATTGAGGGAAACACATTAGAATTTGTGGTAGTGGCCGATACTTTGATTAAGATGATGGATGTATATCTGATAACGGATTCTGGTAGCAAACAGGCAGGCAGATATGTGACAGATGGTTTAACTGATACTTATATAACTCTTGAGCTTCAGGACGATTTACAAATAGTTAAGATCTTTAGTTATGACAACAATCTTGCTACTTACTATGCGAATTCAAATATATCTCTCAATTTCAATAAATACAGAACCACATTCAGCACACTTGAAAGCGGGTTTGGTGTTTTTGGGTCAATGAATTATACGGAGATAATAATTAATAGGGACAATTTTTAAGTTGTATAGTGAGTATAAAGTTTTAAGAATAAATGTGAGATAAATGTTTATCTTTAAAATAAAGTGAAAGCTTTTTGCGTTAAATATAGATTGATGTGAGGAAGGAACATTAAGCTGTAAATAAGTAGAAAAATTCTATGCATTATTTGAAACCCTGAAGTCAATTTTTAAGTTTAAGTGAATAAACACAGATAGTACAAGTGCAAATTGAAACTGGACCAGAAAAATGTCAGAAATAAAAATGCTTGAACATCAGAAAATGATCCTCCAAAATGTAATGCATGATGATCTATTGTTTGAAAAAGAGCTGACAAAATCAATCAAATGGCTTGAAGCAAATGATGTTCATGAATTGCAGAGGTGGTTGCAAACCAAGTTTTGGAAATCGCACAAAGAAATTATTCAAAAAGTTTTTAATAAAGTGGCTGCCTAAACTATTAACTACTCAAACCAAGAATGAAAAAAGGAAGAAACTACTACAAATTGTACAGTAAACTCGGATTAGAGGGCTATTATATTCCTGTTAGAAATACTTTTAGTAATAATATTGAGAGAGAATTTATTCCTATGGAGGCCAAAGATCTGTACGAGGAAAAATTTGGTGATAAGATAATATCCGATGAGGAATTTGTAAGTTGGTATTCCGAAAATGCTGTAAAATTTTAAAGAGCTATTAATAGCTCTTTTCAGGAAGAATAGGAACCTTTTAATGTTCTCAATTATTTTATGAATATTTTCGTAGCTAACCTTAGCCCTCAAACCACTAATGAATCGCTGAATGCACTTTTTGAGGAATATGGTTCAGTGTATTCTTCAAAAGTAATTTTTGATCACGATTCCGGAATTTCGAAACGTTTTGGTTTTGTTGAGATGTCAAATGACCAGGAGGCGTCAGAAGCAATTAACGATTTGGATGGTCTTGAGTATGAAGGGAGCATTATTGTTGTAAAAAAATCCCGTCCAAGAGATGTCAGTGCTGATCAGAATCGCCCATCATCAAATATTTAAGCATAATTGTAAATGAACTGCAGAAAAGAATGTGGAGCCTGTTGTATTGCACCCTCAATTTCATCAGATATTCCCGGAATGAACGGAGGGAAGCCAGGAGGAGTAAGATGCATACATCTTACTTCAAACTTTGAATGTGCCATCTTTCATTCGGCGGGCAGGCCCAAGGTTTGCGATGACTTTAAAGCAGACCCGGAAGTTTGCGGGAAAACCAGGGAAGAAGCCATTAAAATACTTTCTGATCTGGAAGGATTGAATATGTAACTTCCTTCCTTCCGGTATTCTATTTTCTGGCTCAGACTAATTGTTTCTTCGAAACTTTATTGAATCCAGGCTATCATTTATTTTATTGAGATACATTTATACTGGTCTGATAAACAGGTATTACGTCTGTGGAATTGATACTTAAATAAAGCTTACTTTTTTTGAAATCAGGAATATACTCAGGGGCAAGATCCTGATAAAATGGAGCTTCCTTATACAATGGTCTGAAATAGAAGCTCATTTTTATTTCATCTGATACATCCATAAATTTTCGTAAACCAATTTCCCATCTATCTCCTTTGTAAAAATGATCTGCAACCAGTTCACCCTTCAAAAATCCCATTCCGGTATCCCCTGTATAGTCGATTTGAAGTATAAAGTCATTTATGTTTTTTGGTTTTTCAACAGGTATTTCGACTAACAATTTATTTTTAATATTCTCAGATACAACGAATTTCGGACTTACTTCCGGAATTGAAATGGTATAGTTCGAGAACAATGGATCGGATTTGGATGAGCTTGCAGTCAAATTATCATCGCATTGAATATAATAATCCTTTTTAGGATAGATTTGAAAATCTATTTCATTATCCTTAGTCTGAAGAAATTTTAGAAATCCCTTGTCTTCAAGGGTAGTAGCGTCAGAGAAAATTACAAAACTGTTACTTTCTGATCGCCAGGCTTTTTCTGCCTGCTCTCTGCTAATTACCAAAATTTTTACTAAAATGCTGTCTGACCTTATAAAGCTTAGTTCAGATGCATTATTTGTGTTGCACCGGATCAACCAACGATCGTTATTTTCATCAACTGCACAATCATTTGCATGCATGCTTATTCCATCTTGTTTTCTTACTGAAAATTCAGGTTCAATTCCGGTGGGTGCAAAGAAAATAACATAATTTGTTCCTGAGTTTTTGAACGACAATAAAATTTGAGCAGTTGCATGATTCATCATTATTCCATTCAGGTCAATATTAAATGGAAGGATCATATTTTCTTCGGCAAGCAGATCTATTCCTCCTGTTTCAGGAATTCGCAGAACATCTTCATCTGTTTGAATTTCAAAACTTATGTTATTAATGTCCCTGGTTTGCGCGTGATCCTGGTAATTGTGCATAAACACAAATCCGGAACTTCCCTTTTTTCTAATCGAATACCTGAGATTAGAAATATCTTCAGGTGATGATACTTTGTTTTCAGGCAGTACTACTTGCATAGGGGCAAGTTTTTCCGCATAACTACTAATAAAATAATGCAGCACCTTCAATCGGTTAAATGATGGCCTTATCTGGCCATATTCACCAATAGGAGCTTGAAAATCATAGGATATTTTAGGATATCCATAGGCTTCATCTGAGAAATAATTCACTTTGCCATGCGGAGTTGAACCCCCATGAAACATATAATACCCTATTCCATTTGTGCCACTACCCAAAAATCTATTGATCAGTGCATCCAGACTTTTGGCAGGTATTGTTGGTCTGCGTGTATAGGTACCCATAATTCCACCTCCAATCTCTGCGGCAATGTAAGGGTAGTCTTCTGCTTTATATCTTATGGGAGCATAATCCGGAGTTTTTTGAAGATCCTGATATAAGTAAAGAGGCGACAAGGACTTTTTGGCCCATGTAGGATAGGGGTAGGCTGATGCGACAGGGATGCTTTCATTTTCAATTATAGCAGCATTACCCCAACCTGTAGCTGTATATATAGGTACATCCATACCGGCATCAATTGCCATAGTTTTAAGAATCTTCATGTGCATATTTCCGGGTTCGATATTGGCATTACTATTTTCAGCAATACCAACTCCTGCCTGAGCAATTGACCTATCTTTCTCTGCAACCGTAAAATCATATGGTTGACCAGGGTATGTCAGGCCCCATGGCGATGCAGAATGTTGATACTCATTTTCAATCTGAATACCAATTACAGGACCGCCATCCTTAAAAAGTAATCCTTCCAGTTGTTTTCCTATTTGTTTGTAAAGACGATTTACATAGGAGAGATAGAGCTCATCATTCGAACGAATAGTGAGGGATTTTCCGAGAAGCCAGTCGGGCAATCCCCCATTGCGAATTTCACCATGGCAAAATGGTCCAATCCTGACAATGGCATGAATATCATTTGCTTTGCATAGTTCAATAAATTTTCGCAGATTGTAATCTCCTGTCCATTCGAATACACCTTCTTTTTCCTCGTGGATGATCCAGAAAACATATGTGGCAATCGTGTTAATACCACCTGCTTTCATCTTTTTTATGGATTCGTCCCAATATTTATTTGGGTATCTTGAATAGTGAAATTCACCTGTAATTGGGATATATGGTTTATTATCAACAAGCATATAGTAGTTATTGAATGAAATACTATCGCCCAGTAGATTGCTTCCTCCCAAATTAAGGTGGTCTGAATAAGTAGTTTTATCGGGTTCGGTTATATCAATCTTATAGTGATTTTCCTTGCTCTGCGCAAAAGACGAAACGATAAATATGGAAAGTAACTGAATAGTATGTATTGAAATCATTTTTCTGCTTATCATCATCTTGCTATTTATTATATTTTATTAATTTGAGTCTCAATTCAATCAAGTGTAAAAAATATCTTTTCTATCATTCAAACATCATGTTTATATTGCCCAACTCAATCCAGGTATCGGTGTTATTCTGTTTATTTTCAGATGATCTTATGGAAACCTGTAATCTTTCAATCTGGTTAATTTGAATATGATCATCCTTCTTTCCTCTATTGCTGGCAGGCTCAACCCAATAATTCCATCGTTCCGGAAATCCCTGAGGCAGTTTGACTCCTTTTCCAATTGAAAATTCCTCCAACGGAATATTTATTGTATTCCAATCGGAGGAGAGAATTATTTTCTTATACCAGGAGGTACCGTCTGCTTCCATTAGGGTAATAAAGATTTCCTGTCCTTCTTTTTCACTTCTTGCCGGGAACTTTATTCTTTTTGCAGAACTGATATCAGTACCTCTGTTATCAATGCGATCTTTAATTATCAATGACATTGAATAATCGCCAATGTCTTTATCGAAACTCTCAGGGTAGAAGAGTTTAAATGTAGTTTGTCCATCAGTTTCTGAAAAATCCAAATCATATATTCCATGTCGAATGCCATCTCCAATCCGGGTAAATGCAAGCTTAGAAACATCTTCATCGGGAATTAAAAGTGACAACGGAGTATTAGCATTTACAATTTTCAATTGCCATAGATCATTTTCATGAAATCCCCAGTCATCTGGAGTTGTTTTAACTTTTTGGGGATAAGTAGTAATGCTTTGGTTCTGTTCTATGGCTATACAGTATTCATACAAACCAATAGCAATGAATTCTTTGGGTATGGTTGCAGAATATGTATAACCGGACTTATTATTCATAGAGATCTTCAAAAACCTTCCCTTGTATTTTTTATTCCTCAGAAAAAGATTTACTTCTTCAATTGGCCCGACACTTATTACTTCAGCTTCAATAATAACCGGATATGATTCAAGAAACTCAGATTTTGGATAGGGGAGTACATCAGTAGTTTTTCTCAGAGGTTCAGGAGAAACAAACTCTCTCATTTTAACATTCCCAAGCTTTGTTGGTAATTTTGAAATATCAACTTGATTGTTTGTAGTAACAAGGTATATTCCCGGGCGAATATTGAATCTTCCATCAACAACATCCGGACGGAAGTTATTATTCTCATTGATTGGAACTACATTAAATTTATCTTTAAAGCCCGGCATTTTGATGCTCATAGGCCACTCTCTGTATATAAGTCTTGAAACTTGTTTGTCAGGACTTATTTGAGCAAAGGGGTCTGATATTATTAATGCATCGGGATATACTTCCAACCGCCATGTTTCATTGTCAATTTTATCCAGGAAATAAATGCCAAAACCTTCATATTGTACCAAAGGAGAAGAGCCAAATCCAATAATCTGATTTAAATTATTTACTTCAGTTGGAACACTTTCTGTATTGTTGGCATAGATAAATTTATCATTGCTAAGCATTTCACTCAGCTTATCTTCATAGCTAATTCTAAATGGTCCAAACTCCGTATTTTTCGGATAGCTGCCATAATTATTCATTCTGGGAATGTGATTCATTACTTCTGATGCAATAATTCCTGCCACTGCCTTCTGAGGATAGTAAATCATATTCATTGCATGAGTTTGCCAACCCAGGTTGAATGGAGCGGTTGCAAGCATATCATAAGAAAACATAGTAGCAAACTGAGCTCCAACAGAACGAAAAGTTCTGGTCATTGCAGGGTACATATATGGCGTATATGAATCGGCCTCATCAAATTCATAAACAATTCTTGGCATTCCGGCCACTTCATCATTTAGCATGGGAGGATATTCATCTACTGCTCTAAGTAAATTTGCATTCAAAGTCTTACCGAAAACCAGACCAGCAGGATACATACCAAAACTTACTCCATCAATATCAGATGCTTTTATTGCAGGTGCAATTTTCATATCCTGAGAAACATTGTGAAATAGTATTTTTTTACAGCCTGTACTTTTTACTGCGTTTACAAGCGCATTGATATAATTGACAGAGCGTTCAAAATCTTCAGGATTGTGAACAGGTTCATTAATCATCTCAATGAAAAGAATATTGGGCTCATTTTTAAGGGCGATACCTGTATACGGGTTTACATGTTCAAGTATCTGTTGTATATAGTTAAGTTGTGCATTTATGGCATCCGGATTTACTCCAAGTTCTGATCTGCTATAGTGCTTTGAGAAACCATCAACGGCTGCTGTATCGGTCATAGCATCAGGCCAGAGAGATGAATAAGTTGTTATTGGTGTGAAGAGCATGTATATGCCTCTCTCTTTTGCTTTCGCAATAAGATAATCTAAGAGGTCAAGGTGATCATTTTGAACCAGGTTTCCTTCCTTATCCGAATTCTCCCAGTCTCCCCATAAACACAATCTTAATCCCTTCCAACCCATACGGGCAAAATGAGCCATGTCTTGTTCAATAAGTACTTTTCTATTTACACCAAGATATCCTGCTGCTCTATAATCACATGCTGAAGGTAAATTGTAATTTGCGCCAAAAAGAGCTACTTCTTCATGATTTGATTTCCATTTTATAACTCCACTCTCATCAAGGTAGACCAGCTCTTCATTACTATTTTTTTCCTGGGCATAGGGAAATAGATGCAATAAGAACAGAAATAGCAGGATTGAATAAATTCGTTTATTCATTTTTCAATAATTTTTTCACACGATCAGTTCAATCAAATTCTTATCAATTTGGCAAATAGACAATTTTGATTGTCGTTTACATGGATATAATAGAAGCCTGGTTTTAAATTTGACAAATCAATTGTTTTTTCTATTTCGTTACGAGTATTTAACTGGAACTGCAATGCGCCTTTCATATCAAAAACCTGAAGTTTTTTGTTACTATTGATTGAGTAGAACTTAATTTTCACCTTTCCACTACTTGGATTTGGAGAGATTGAAATTCGATTATTCGCTGAGAGTTTATTTTCAGGTAGAAATTCAGGATCTGCACATTGCTGCCAGGTACATGATATTGTCATACCAGTAGTTCCAACGGTATATTGACGATCTGTTCCATTCCATTCAGCACATTCATTTGGAAGAGATTCCCTTGCTTCAAAAAGCGTATCATTCAAAAAGTAGAATCCTCCTGTCTCATCTTGACTTAAGTAAGTATAATAGCTATATATATTATTTCCTACATCTGCCATAGGAAGAATTTCCCAATCATCACCGGTCCATGAACCAGTAATATATACTCCCTTCGAAACATCTTGTCCGGACATATCTACATTGAAGGTGACTTTCTTTGTAGTAAGATCTTCGTAATAAGGAGATTCCATCCATCTGCCACCACCATTCTCCATGAAGTTGGTGCTGTCAGGATCAAAATAAACTACATGATCGTGCGATGAACCCTGGCCCCAGGGAGTGCGGCAAGGTGTAGATATCCAGGCAGGTTCCCAGAATATCACGCCAATTCCTTCAGCTTGTTTTACTGCCCTGGTCAAATCTGTCATATATTCCAGTTGTTTTTCAGGAATAACCGGCAGGTAACGGGGATCTGGCGTAGTAATAATATTCGCCATATCATCAAAATTCTTTGTTGACCACAGGTATCCGGTTTCTAAAATCATTACATCGTATCCGGGATGTGCCGTTTTAAGTTCACTTATTTTATTTCCAAGTCCACTAATGCTTGATTCGTGCCAGGCATAATAGTAGGAGAGACCCATTATATCAAAGTCTGTAACTCCATTATTTATAATATTTTGGAACCACCAGCTTGCAGAACTGAGTCCTGCACAATGAAGTGCAATTTTTGGTTTTATAATTGTAGTATCGCTAATATCTCTGACAGCCTGTATTGCTGCATTATATAACTGAGCATGTCTGGTCCAACTGGAGCTGACACTGCCTCCGGCATTCCAGTCTGCATCCATTGTTGTATGTTTCAATATGCCATCATTGGTCTCATTTCCAATTTGAACTAATTCGGGCATAAGAGTATCCTTATTAAGGTCAGCAAGTGTTGTAAAAATGTAATTGTATACTGAATCTTTTAATGCTTCAAGATTGTTTGCTATTGCCAGCCAGCGGTCCGGTATAAGCTGACGGCCCGGATCTGCCCATAAGTCTGATAAATGAAAATCCAAAAGTACTTGCATTCCTGCATCTTTGGATCTCTGAATAGCTTCCTTTACATCGATATAATCGCTGTACTGGTCCTTTACTCCACCAGGTTGCACCAATGAATTTTGCCAGGTCGGATCAATCCAAAGTCTTAATCTCACAAGATTTGTCCCCTTGTCAGCAAAAATCTGGTAGACATCTTTTGGTTCTCCGTTTTCTTTAAATACCCCACCGCAATCTTCCATCTGGTTTGCATAGGAAAGATCATTTCCATAATAGAATGTTTGACCAGAAAGAGTACAAGCTACAATAAGCAAGATTATTGAACTACACCACCTCATTGTTTTAATATTTAAATGTGTAATTAGGAATATTCAGTTGTTTAGGCTTTTAAATTACAACATTTGAACAAAGAAAAAACAGAAGACTGTCCCAAAAATTTGCATTTTAGAACAAACATTGAAACAGTCTCCCTATAATTTTAGTTGATTACGATTTTTTTGTATCCAAGCTCATTCTTATTGAATACCTTAATGATATAAATTCCTTTGGCTATATCACTGATATCCAAATTTATCTCTGAAAGGGAATCATAAATATTAAAACTTTTCATGGTTTTACCTGATAGATCTATAATTTCAACTGATCCACTTTCAATAGTATTTCCCCATGATAAAGTAAGGAATTCACTTGCCGGATTTGGGAAAACATTCAGACCCAGATCAATTTCCTGATTATCTGAAACCGAGGTGGGATTACCAGGTGTTTCACACGAACCCCAGATATAAGAAAAAGTAGTATTATCATCCGGTACTTCCAAGCCTCTGTCACCATCCCAACCTGCATATTCCAGTGAGTAGTCACATTCTTCAGGCACTAATTCACGGTAATCTGCATAATCTGATGCCCACCAGCCAATAGTAATAAAATAGAAAGCTGTTGAATCACCGGCATCAAGATTCATTGTTACTGAGTAAAGACTGTCTCCCTGATCAGCCATTTCAACAAAGTTCCAATCGGTGTGAATGCCAACAATAAAAACGGAGTCATATGCAATCCCGCTTCCTTTCATACTAAGCTCAAAAGTAACCAAGGTACTAAAGGCTGAAAGTGAAAGGAACAATAAAGAAAATAAAGTAAAAATTTTTTTCATAATTACAGTTTTAGATGTTAGACAATATTGATTCTGTTATGTACTAAATAATTTGATTTAATAATTTGTGTTTCCGATATTAGAAATACGGTAAAACAGTTTAAACATATTGCTTATACCGTATTACATTTGTAATCCAATTGTTTCCTGCTGAAAACTCTCAAATTGTCAGTATTGAGTTCACCATTGATTTCCAGTCAAAGAGATTCGAATAAAACCATGCAGTCTGTATTATTAGGCTGCATGGAATTACTTAACCCAATAACCTATGGTCAGAATTACCTATGACTAGTTATATTCAGGACGTTGTGTTAATTGGCCATTGCTTCTGTCAATAGCATATTGAGGATATGGAAGAAGATAATATGAAGGTTCTTTGCCTTCCACTCCTTCAAGAGCTGATGGCCATTTGCCATGCCTCACAAGATCGAATTTCCTTAATCCTTCAAAGAATAATTCCTTTCCTCTCTCTTCCAGAATAGCATCATTAAAATCATCAAGTCCTGTGAAATCACCCAATAAATAAAGAGTAATTCCTGCACGATCACGCACTAAATTCACCAAATCAACTGCTTCCTGTGTTGGCCCGCCATTATTTTCATTAATTGCCTCAGCCAACATTAGTAGTACATCAGCATACCTTGCAAGGACTATATCGTTACCCTGAAAAGCATTCGGACCTTCCGGAGGATATTTATCGATAAAAGCCCCATTCATATCATCCCTATGGATGGTATCATCGTTTACAGTATATTCTGTGATAAACCTTTCTCTCCTGGTATCATTGGCATCAAAGGAATCGTAAAAATCCCAGGTGGCTGTCCAAACATTAGCCCATCCATTACGACCGTCAAAATCCCAGGGACGGCAATAATAAGAATATGCATTGAAGTTTCCGTTATTCCCTCGTCCTTGTCCAAGTGGATCAGCTGAAATGGCAAAAATTGTTTCTGTATTTCTTTCTGAGACTTCTCTGAACAAGCTTGAATAATCTTCAACAAGCACATATCCCATATCAAGCAGTTCACGACCCACACTTTCAGCATTTACAAAATCCCGCTCATTAAGATATAACCTCATTAATGCAGTTAGAGCCAGGCCACTGTTAAAACGGCCATATTCATTTGGAGATTGAGGCAGATTGTCTGCAGCAAATCGGAAATCGGCTGCTATGCTATTAACATATTCTGTCTGACTAGGAAGAGTCATATCGTATTCAGCATCTGTTCCTATCAATGCAGGATCAAGAATAACAGGAACGGGGCCAAACAAATGAAGCATGTAATACATTGCCCATCCACGTGCCATCCTGGTTTCTGCAATTAATTTGTTCCTGACCGATTCATCAGTAAATGCATCTGATTTTTCGATCAGATCGATGATATTGGTCATCCTGGTAACAAATTTGGTTTTGTTAAAATGGCTTCGGTCTTCGCCGTTACTAACCATAGGTTCGAAATTACCCCTGCTCTTGCTGTCCCATAATGGGCCTCCATCACCCCAATCGGTAAATATTGTATAATGATCTGTAGGACCATCGAACAAATGAATATGTCCCTCTTCCAATCCGAACAATTGATAGGAATTTTCTGAGCCACCTTCACCATAAGGCCATTTGCATGAAAATGGTACATACACTTCTAATACTAACAGTTCGAAATCATCAACTGTTACCGGAAAATTGTTAGGAGTTAGAGAGCCATAGATCTCTGGATCGAGACCTTTTTCACATCCACTTAAAAATATCAGTGTTGCTGTCAATATAGAAAATAATATCTTTCTCATAGTTCAGTGTATTTAAAAATTAGCATTAATACCCAAAGTGTATGTTCGAACCATTGGATATGGTGCAGCACCACCTTTAACGGCAGGAGTCATAATTTCAGGATCAGCACCTTTGTATTTGGATATTATAAAAAGGTTCTGTATGTCGAAATAAATTCGCAGCTGCTGAAAGTATTTTTTAACTCCGGGTTGGTTAAATGAATAACCAAAAGTAAGGTTGCGGCATCTTATAAAGTCTGCTTTCATTATATCATAATCAGAACCGACTCCTGAAACATTACCCTGTACGCTGGTTGAAAAAAGCGCTTCATTATAAGCTGCTCCCGGGGATGTGCCTCCGGTATTCTCCGTGGTCCAGGAATCCTTGATATCGACTGTGGCATTCTGGTTACCCGGCAGGAAATTGGCCGGACTTGCCCATGCGAGACTGTAGTTTCTTCTGTAAGCACCAAACTGACCATAAAAGAAAATTGAAAGATCGAAATTTCCGAATTGAAATTTATTATCGAATCCTATAGAAAGTTTGGGAGTCTGATCAAAAATAACTATATCAGCAGAATCGAGCGTATTGTCGCCATTCTGATCAACAAAAATTGGAGATCCTGCTAATAAGGCCTGATCGGGTTGCCATTCCGGTACTGCCTGGTCAAGTTGCAGGATACCGCTAGTCTCGAATGCATATATACCATGAATCGGATCACTATTGCTCTGATATGATGGAAAATCCTGGGGATATCGTTCCTTCCATTTTGCTTTGTAATGTGTCAGATTAAGTGCAAGGCTATAATTGAATTTGCTTTTTCTTACGACATCCCAATTTAATGCTGCTTCAATCCCGGTTCGAATTTGATGGCCTCCATTAACAGGTTCGCTGAATATGGCAGATAAAGGAGCTGTTGGTGATGCATCATCACCATAATGCAACAGATCAGTCAGGTCATCCTGAAACCAGTCCAATGCACCCGTTACCCTATTATTGAATAGAGCAAAATCAAATCCGATGTTTTTGTTGATTGTCTTTTCCCATGTCAGATTTGGATGATCAATCTGCGTTAATACATAGGGGACCAGAATCAATCCACCATCCTCGAAGCTAACATTATCGGCATCAGGATCATATTTTGCATAAGCTACTCCCGTAGGCATTGTTTTTCCTGTTTTTCCAATGCTGGCTCTTAATTTTAACAGATCGATCGCTTCAACATCTTTCAAAAAAGATTCATTGGATATTTTCCATCCAACAGAGACACTTGGAAAAGCAGCATATTTACTTTCAGGGAAGAACTGACTGTATCCATCGTATCGGAATGATCCTGTTACGATATAACGATCAACAAAATCAAAAGTACCTCTGACAAAATAGGATCGCTTTTTATTTCTGTTCCTGTAGGAGTTTACACCCGGAGTTGCTTGTCCTGCTGCTACATTGTCTGTATTGATTGCATCAAGCATATCCTGAGCCTGAACCCCAAATCCATTATCATCGTATATATACTCTCCATAGCCGGCAACAATATTTGTCATAACTATTTCACCAAGTTCTTTGTTGAAACTTATATAGCCTTCAAATGTTTGATACTGTCGTTTTGCATGTTGCAGCGAGCCCCGAGCCCTGTTATCGTCGAACCAATTGGTTGTCGAAGGAATAAAGAAATCACGATCTGAACTTTCGTAGTTATTCCCATACAATACTTTTGCAGTAAGCACTTCAGGGATAAAATTGATATCCAAAGATATATTGGAAAGAATGTTATTTGTACTGGTTTTATCTCTTATATCCAACTGGGAAACCGGATTTCCTGTTGTTGCAAAATGGCTGTATTCACCTGTTGTCGGATCTATAACTGGAACAAATCTTGGATATGCAAGTGCCGCCTGAAGGGCTGTAAACCCATTTGTACCGGCGCCGCCGGTTTGCCAGCCAGCTACAGTGTTTCTAAAATTAAGCCTACTTGCAGAAAGGCTTGTATTTAATTTAAGGTACTTGTTAAACTTAAAGGAAAGATTCATCCTGCCACTGAATTTCTGCATATCGGAATTCTGTACAGTTCCTTTTTGGTTAAAATAATTACCAGAAAAATAATAATTTGTTTTTTCGGTACCACCGCTTACGCTCAGATTATGATTATCGGTGCTACCAGGGCGGAATATTTCACCAAGCCAGTCAGTACCTTCTCCGGCTGCTGCAATTTCCTCATCAGAATATGTTTGCGGAACATCAAAAGGCTCATTGTCACCAAATGGCTGCATGTCCATTTCAGCCAGGTAGGCATCTTGCTCAAGCCGATTGTACCATACCATTGTTTCTTCAGCGGTCAGAGGCTCAAGGTAAGGCATGTTTTGCAGGTATGATCTGCTACCGGAATAACTTACATTCATTCTTCCTTCTTTACCCTTTTTTGTTGTAATGATAACAACACCATTGGCAGCCTCGACACCATAAATTGATGCGCTTCCGTCTTTTAAAACTTCAATGGACTCAATGTCATTTGGATTTAATCCTGCCAGACTGCTTCTTCTGACATTGTTTATTTCTGAAAAATTAACACCGGGTTCAAGCGATGTATTAGGCACAACAACACCATCAACAATATATAGAGGTTGTCCCGCACCATTTGTCAGAAAATCTCCTCTACCACGTATAGAAACATCAACTTGCCCTCCGGGTTGCGAACTTTGTTGAACAACCCTAACACCAGAGGCTCTACCGAACAGCAATTCATTGACATTCGAGTTGGCAGCCTTAGGCACATCATCAGGATCAACTTTAGCAATGGAAGTGGTAACATTCTTCTTTAGAGTTGTACCATAACCAATTACCACAATTTCATCAAGTTCAGAAATATCGGTAATCATAGTAATATCAATTACCGTCTGTGATCCCACAGTTATTTCTTCTGTAAGATAACCTAAATAGGAAAAGATCAGGATATTGTTTTCATCAACAACATCAATGGTGTAGTTGCCTTCAATGTCTGTGATTGTACCAGTTGAAGTACCTTTTATTAGGATATTAACTCCTGGCAGGCTTGCACCTTCTTCATCGACCACCTTGCCTTTCACAGAAATTTGTTGAGAAAACGCATACGGAAATAATACCGTTAACAGAGTTAGGAAACATAAAATTTTTCTCATTGGTTTTAAATTTGTTTGGATTAATTATTTACTTTTCATCTGTCTGAAATTAGGATTAGCACCAGCAGAGACAACAGCAATGTGATAAGAATTACCATTACAATTTCTTTCACAATAGTTTTTTGTGAAATTCTTTTTTTTTCGAGTTGATGTCTTTTTGCCAAGGCATAATTAATAATGAATAAAGCAATCTAATGTAATTTGTATTTTGCTTTATTCTTTTGCAGTAGTAGAAGTGGAAAATAATTCATCATAAAATAAGGTATTAGGGTTAATAATTTAAGGACATCGAAAAGTATCATCAATGTTTAAATAATAGCACAAGAGATTAATCATTTATAGCAATAAATCTTACATTTTATCAGGAATCATACAAGAAAGGATAATTATCAATCAGTTTGCTTTTTGAGTATGTTCTGACGAGTAATTTTCTATTATTTGGCAAATGAAATAAATTTTGCTGATGTAAACAGATTACGTTTCGTAGTAAGTAAACGCAAAGAATAAAGTTGGCAGTCGAAACGCATTTCACACCTGCACCTTATCCCCGGGGTTCACCTTTGAATGTTCGAAATCTACAATTGTTAATTTTAGCATGCAGCAATCTGGCCCTGAAGGGCCATAGCATTAGGATAGGGCGCAGCCCTGTTAAACCAGGCAATACAGGACCAAGAGCCCTGAAGGCGTAAGCTCCAACCCTGACTCATTCCCAAACATACCTCTCATCAAAATCAATATTGTATTTCATGAAGAACATTCTTAATTCATCTTTGAAAGACCTTTTGGTATGGTGTTCTGCCTGAGCCTTAATATACGTCGATACCACATTCAATTGAGCTGGATTTACTGAAAAAATTGCATACCCATCCTGCCAATAGAAATTTGAATATCCCGGTCTTTTACCTTTTATCCATTTCGATGAGTTTTTCTTTATCTCTTCCAATAGTTTTGTTTGAGAAACATGTTTTGATAACAGGCATAAAATATGAACATGATCCCTGTAGCCTCCTATTTGGATGGGATTGCAATTCAATCCTTTACAAATTCCTCCTAAATATTCAAAAAGAGAGTCTTGTATGCTTTCATCAATGAAAGGATAATGTTTTTTTGTACTGAATGTAATGTGTACATAGACTTTGGAGAGTGATTGTCCCATGATTTAACTGCTAACGCCCTTCCAGGGCTTTTTTCAACCTGTTGCTAATGCTCTTCCATGGCTCTAACTTTATTGTCGATTTGCAGACAACTTAGCTAAAGAGATCTAATGACTAAAGGGTGTAAAAACTTAGGACGAAACACTGTTTGGGAGCAGTTCGAAAGAATAACATTTGCGATGGAGCGAAGCTTTTACTGGGGGAATGATACTATTCAGGTGAAAAAGACAGATAAAATATTAAAGAGAATCTTTGCCAGAAATTTTATTTTTTGAAATGTACTCTTTTGGGGTCATTTTAAATTCTTTCTGGAAACAACTGGCAAAATAGGAATGACTGGAGAAACCAACTTCGTACATTACCTGTGAAATTGCACCTTGTCTGGCTATTAACATACCAGCAGCTTTATTAAGACGAATTTTTCTTATTAAGGCATTTGTAGACATGCCCGTAAGAGATTTAATTTTTCGATACAAATGGGTTGTGCTTATCCCTACTTCGCTTCCTATTTTTTCAACACTGAGATCAGATTCTGAAATATTTTCTTCAATGCAATCTGTAACCTTTTTCATGAATTCTTCATCTACTGAACTCAGATTAGAAAAATCATTGGAAATCGGATATTGATTCTGGAAGTAAGTTCTCAGTTTTGTTCTTTGTTCCAATAATTTCTCAATTCGTACCAACAAGTGTTTAGGATGAAAAGGTTTGCTGATGTATTCATCAGCTCCTGCAGTTAACCCTCTTATCCTATCATCAATGGATGAAAGTGCAGTAAGAAGAATAACCGGAATATGACTTGAGCGCAGATCTGTTTTCACATTTTCACACAAACTAAAGCCATCTCTTCCGGGCATCATAATATCCGAGATGATAAGATCAGGTTCAGTTTCAAAAGCCATTTCAAGACCAGATTCTCCATCACTGGCACATAAAATTTTGTATTTATTTTCAAGCAGCTTGCCAATATATTTAACTAGTTCTGCATCATTTTCGATGATTAGAATAGAAGAAGGATTTTTATGGTCAGGAACCTTGAATTTCAGATTTGAGATGTCTTCATCGCTATAAATTATTTCTGCATCTTCATTTATTTGTTCCTGGAGATATTGAGGTTCCTTTTCTTCCTCAATCCCACTTTCACCTATTTCATTGTCATTAAAAAAAGAGAGATGTATTGGAATTGTAACAAGAAATGTTGTTCCCATGTTTTCTTCACTTTCTACCTGAATGTTTCCATGATGCAACTCGACAAGATCTTTGCATAAGGCCAATCCAATGCCGGTACCTCGTCTCTGTTCATCAGTTTTTCCGATCTGATAAAATCTATTAAAAATAGTATTTAATCTTTCCTTAGGAATACCTAAACCTGAATCAGAGATTTCTATACCTAAGTATCTTGTATCTTTTAATGTATCGGTAACAGGCAAATTATTGCTGTCATAGAATCCCAATACCAACTTGATCCTTCCTCTCTCTTTGGTGAATTTAAAAGCATTGGAAAGGAGATTATAAACAATTGTCTCAATAATGTTTTTATCAAACCATACAAAAGCAGATTTGAAAGGTATTTTCATTGAATATTTAATTCTGTTTCTGATCGATTGAGACTTAAATGACATAGCAATCTCCCGAACGAAAGGAATAATATCATTCTCAGAAACCTTTAATGCAAAATTTCCGGTCTCTACCTTTCTGAATTTCAATATTTGGTTTATCAACCTTAGCAATCGTTTGCTGCCTATGCGCATAAAGGATAATTGTTGCTTCAACACTTTGTCCGAAAACTCTGATGAGGTTAATTTCTCCAATGGGCCCAGTATAAGTGTTAAGGGAGTTCTGAACTCATGGGATACATTGGTGAAGAATCTAAGTTTCATATCGTTATATTCTTCCAGCCTTTCACGTTCAATTCTTTCGAGTTGTATATTGTGTTTGTACCTGGCACGGGCAAGAATTTGAGATCTCAGATAGAGCAATAACAAAATGAAGACCAGGGCATATATCAGGAAAGCCCAGATAGTTTCCCAGTAGGCTGGCAATACAATAACTTTCAAACTGGTATAATCATCGTTCCATAAACCGTTTTTATTTGTTGATTTAACTTTGAAAATGTAATCTCCGGGCCTGAGATGGGAGTATGTAGCATACCTTCTTTTGGAATCTGTTTGTATCCAATCCGGGTCAAAGTTTTCCAGCTGGTATTTAAATCTTATTTTATCCTGAGATTTGTAAGTTAATGCGGTAAATTCAAATGAAAATGAATAATCTTTTCTTGATAAAGTAATTTCTTTAGTAACTGTGATCGATTTCCTAAGAATTTGTCTCCCATAGCTTAAATCTCCAACATGCACAGTTTTATTGAAGAGAAGGAAATCAGTAATTACAACGAAAGGATATTCGACGGCGGTGTAAATGCTATCGGGGTAAAAACAATTTAATCCATTGGTACCTCCAAAATACATTTTTCCTGAACGACTTTTTAAGAATGCTTTCCAGTAAAATTGATTTCCCTGAAGACCATCGTCCACATCGAAATTGTAAAATATTTCATTTTGTACATCAAACTTTGATAAGCCATTGTTTGTACTTAACCATAAAGCACCTTTATTATCCTCAAGAATTCCATAAATAGTATTGCCCGGCATTCCATCTTCAACGGTATAATATTGAAATTTGGACGGTCCGACCGCAGGATTGTAAATGCTGTTGAGATTGATTCTGCTCAACCCGCTTGCATAGGTTCCCAGCCACAGGTTTTTCCTTGAATCTTCATAGATAGCAATAATTCTGTTATCGCTTAAATTTCGCTGATTCATCTCACCTTTTTGATACTGAATAATTGTATCGGGTAATAAATTATTGTTCATCACAATTCTGTTCAAACCTTCCCATGTGCCGATCCATATATTGCCGTAACTATCCTTAAGTATTTTATTAATTGAAGTGGCAGTTAGTTTCCTGTTATTAAGAGAATCACTATCCAATCTGAATAACTTCTTTTCTTTTTGCTTATAAATAAATAGTCCTCCATTACCTCCAATCCAGAGATTATTATCACTATCTACATACAAATCATTTATAAACTCCGGAACATTAAGTACGCTTTGTTTAAACTTTCCTGTTGTCCGATCAAATTTATTCAGTCCGCCTCCCCATGTGCCAACCCAAAAATTATTTAAATTGTCTTCAATTATAACGGATACAATGTTATGGCTCAAGCTTCCGGGATCATGCGGATCGTGTGTATAATGAATAAAATTTTCTCCATCGTATTTATTCAGGCCACCTCCATATGTGCCAATCCAAATAATTCCCTTTTTATCTTCATAAATTGATCTGATTGTATTATAGGACAGGCTATTGCTATTTTTTGGATCATTTCTTATCAGTTCAAAACTTTTATTTTTCAGATCAAGGATGTTGATGCCTGCGTTAACTGTTCCTATCCAAAGCAGATTATCGTCGTCGCTATACAGGTAATCAACATAGTTGTCATTTATCCCATCCGGATTCGACGGATCATATTTGAATTGTTTAAATGTGTTTTTTGAAGCATCATACTTATTCAGCCCGCCTGACTTCGTACCTATCCATATATTGCCTGATCTATCTGTGGTTATTGAAGTAATTGAATTGTCGCTAAGGGTATTTGATTTTCCTGAAATATTGAAATAGTTAATGAATTTTTCTTCTTCTGTATTAAGCAAGTTCAAGCCTTCCTCTGTCCCGATCCACAGGCGATCATTGTTTTTATCTGAGGCAATGGATGTAATTATATTGTTGCTGATAGAATTGGCTTCATCCTTCCTTTTTTCGTATAGTCTTGTTTTGCCGGTTTCTTTTGAAAATTTTATCAGACCAATATCTGTACCTATCCAAAGTCTGTTCAGTTTGTCTTCAAAAATAATTCTTACATCGCTTACCCGGTTTCCTTCCGTAGTTTGACATTTTAATTCATAATGTTTAAACAGCCCTGATCTTAAATTCAGATTGCATAAGCCGTTATCAGTACCTATCCATAAAATAGTATCGTTGTCCAAAAGCAATGATTTGTGATGGAAAATGAAATTTGAGCAAATGCTATTTTTATTGGAAGGATCGTGAAGAAATACTTCAAACTCTTCTTTGTAAGGATTGAACTTATTCAGTCCTCCTCCCTGGGTGCCAATCCAAAGATTTCCATCCTTGTCTTCAATTATTGAGCTAATGAAATTATCTGATATGGAATTGGAATCGGCAGGATTGTGTTTGAATACTTTGAAATCGTATCCATTGTATAAATTCAAACCATCGATGGTGCCAACCCAGATAAAACCCCTGCTGTCCTTCAATACACAAGTAATTGAATTGTTGGATACACCGTTCTCAACAGAGAGTTGATTGAAAATGTACCTGCTCTGTTGACTGTACACCAGGCAAACCGAGAATAATAAAAGTAATGTTATTCTGATCCTATTTTTTATTGGCAGGATCATTTGCAGCATTTATGTTGGATATTTCTCATTGAAATATTCGATATGCGAAAATTAACAGAACGAATTTAAACAAACAATTAGAAAGATTGCTTTTCGGTGGTAGAATTCTGGATTGTGAGAAATACGAATTGAGGCAGAACCTTTAGCGCCCTTGGATTAAGCAGGATTCCCGATTTGGTGTTTCTAAGCATTAGAATAATTCACACAAGCTGGAAATTTTAGAATTGAAAATCGAACAAGGATTAAGGAATGTTGATTTTAGAATTTGTTCCTCGCGCTTTCCATTTCAGTCTAAAAAGAGTTTAATTTCTTTTATCGCCAAGGTCAATAAGAAAGCTCAAAGTATGGAAATATCTGAAATTCAAAAATATATTTCTTAGCGACCTTTGCGACTACTTTGTGTTTTTTGCGGTTTCTTATATTTTTCAGACGCCCCGCTACCGCACGATTGCACCTAAAATCCGCAGGTCCACTGTTAAAAAAGCTTAGTTGCAAACCACCAAGCGGAGCACGAATATAATTCCGCGCCAGCTGTCAATTTATTGTGTTTGTTGGTAATTAAATGCCGGGAGACACTATAGATGAAACGGGAGACAGTATATATATGGTGATAGACTCTATAGATGAAGCAAGAGACAGTATATTAATCTTGGGAGACTCTATATATAAAGTGGTAGATAGTATATATTTCGTGAGAGACTATTTATTTGTTTCGGGAGAGTGTATATATTTTAGGGGAGAGTGAAAAGATATCCCTGGCGACTCTCTTTTTATTCCCTTCATTTCTCTTTGTACCTTCTGTAACTCCCTTTTTACAGGCTGTAGGACCAATTTAAAAAAGTTGGAATGGATTTTGCATACAAAATATTTTAAAAAGTATATACAGGCACAAGGGTAGGCGAAGTATGCAAATTTCATCAACAGGTTTAAGGGTGCATACCCCGTGCAAAGAAGGTTAAAAGGAAAAGAAAAATTCATGAACAGCAAAACAATCTATAACAGTAATAAAGTAAATTTTTGCGATAACACCGGCCGGATAAATGGCAGGTGTTTCGTTATTTCTAACAATAAATACATCAAACAATGAAAAAAACAGATGAAAATTACTGGTCCATGGAAAAGGGCGTAATCGCCTATCTTGATCAGAATAAAGAGAAATGGAATGCCGTGGCACCCATATCCAAAACCTTTGAAGAATTAAAGGAAAATGCTCAACAAATTAGGCAGGCTGCCACCACACAGGTGGCAGGTGATACAACAGGCCATACCCGACAGAAGGACCTGTTGTTCGATACCATGACCGACCGGGCACTAAAGATAGCCGATAAGATGGCTGCCTTTGCTATGGTTGAGAGGGACCTGATTTTGCAGAAATCGACAAGCTATTCCATATCCTCGCTCCAAAGTGGTACTGAACAGGAAGTGGTTAGCCGCTGCGAGGTGATTGCAGAGCTGGGCAACAAAAAGCTTGGCCAGATGAAAGATTATAATCTTACGCAGGAAATGCTCGATCAATTGCAGGAAACAATAGATGCCTATAAGGCCATATTGGGCGACCGTGAAGTTACAGCTACAGGACGCATCAATGCAAGTCAGAACATTCCTGAGCTAATAAAACAGGCACGTATAATATTCAAGCGACTTGATAAAATGGTAACAGGTGTTTATGATGGGGAGGATGACTTTGAAAACCGGTATTTCATTGAACGCCACATAAAGAACCGCCACGGGGGACGCGCCAATGGCAATGGCGAAGAGGAGGGAGAGGAATAAGCCCGCTTATGAGAAGGAGCCGCAAGGCTCCTTTTTTTGTTCTGTAAATTAATTGTCAATAACTTAGTGCTGTATAAGGATTATTTTATTAGACGGAATTGAATAAATGACAGATGCAATTGAGATAAATTATTTATCGTGCTTATTTTGGAGTTTTAGATTAATTTATTTGGGGTAGCGGATTGGTTTTGGAAGACATTAATGTTGATATTGACCTCAATACCAAATTATAAAACCAGGTTGAATTGATTAACATTTAAATCAATGGAAAAATTAAAGAAAAAACAAGGTAAGTTTATTGGACTAACTACAATTATTAGTTTAGTTCTGCTTCTATCTATTTTCTTTATAGCACTTCTGAATAAATTAAATTACAGCGATAGATGGGAAAACTATCAGAATAAATACCGAGCCAAAGCTTAATATTAATTTTACTATAAAAAAACCTTAATATGAATCCACGAGAAAGACTATCTGCAACAATTAATCATAAAACACCCGACAGGTTGTGTGTAGATCTTGGTGCAGGAGGGCAGACCGGGATGGGTGTAGTTGCTGTGCACAGATTAAGACAAAAACTTTTTGGAAAAAGTGACTACAAGGTGAAAGTAATAGAACCTTATCAGATGTTGGGAGAGATTGATGCAGAGATGATAAAGGCATTGAATCTTGATGTTGCAGGTGTATCCACTCCGGGAACCATGTTTGGTTACCGCTGTGATAACTGGAAACCTTTTACAATGAGTGAAGGTTTTGAGGTACTTGTGCCCGGAAAATTTAATTTTACATGCGATGACGAAGGAGCATTATACATGTATCCCGAAGGCGATACATCAGTTCCCCCCTCAGCGAAAATGCCTGAAGGCGGCTATTTTTTTGATGCTATTGACAGACAATTGCCACTTCAGGAAGAGAATCTTGATCCGCAAGATAATCTGGAAGAATTCGGCATACTTTCACAGGAAGACCTGGAGTATTATGACCAGCTAACAAAAAAATTGTACGAAGAAACTGATTTGGGAATTTATGTTACACTTCCCGGAACTGCTTTTGGAGACATTGCCCTTGTTCCGGCTACATGGATGAAAGAAACCAAAGGGATCCGTGGTATCGAAGAATGGTATATGTCTTTACTAATTCGTGAGGATTATATTCATAAAATATTTGAGAAGCAATGTGAAATAGCATTGAAGAATATTGAACTGATAGCCAATACCATCGGAAACCGGGCACAAGTAGTTTTTTTAAGCGGAACTGATTTCGGTACACAGACAGGCTTATTTAGTTCACTGGAAAGTTATCGCAATCTGTTTAAACCTTATCAGCAAGCTTTGAATGATAAAATCCATGAACTTACTGATTGGAAAACATTTATTCATAGTTGTGGAGCTATTTACGATTTAATACCGGATCTTATTGAAGCTGGTTTCGACATATTGAATCCGGTACAAATTTCAGCGGAAGGAATGGATGCCAAAAGATTAAAATCGGAATTCGGGAAAGATATTGTTTTCTGGGGAGGAGGGATTGACACTCAACATACCTTGCCTTTTGGTACTCCTGAGGATGTATATCATGAAGTTTTGCAAAATATAGAGATATTTGCAGATGGAGGAGGATATGTTTTTAATCCTGTACATAATGTACAAAGCAATGTTCCACTGGAAAATATTCTCGCTATGTATAGAGCTTTGAACGAGGTTCGGGATATTCATTCAACATTTTAAACCATCATTTTAATGAAATATCCACGCGAATTGGGTTATAATTGTTATTGAATAAATAATATTAAACTATCCTTTGTGAAAAATGATATAATAGGGTAAATAAAATAATAATCTTAAATTAAATGAAAGATTTGTTTCGTAGTAGAAGAATTAAAAAACATATAATTCAACAACATTTTTTCCTAAGTATGGTGTTTTTTCTGAATCTTAGCACAATGGTTTTTGCACAGGCTGATGTGCAAGAAAGAATCCCGCACTATCCAGTCTCTTATGAATACCCTTCAGTTGATAGTATTAATGAAATACTTAATCGTGTGCGGATTTATTATGAGTCTACTTGTGATTTAAATATCGTCGATTCAGAAACCGGAAAAGAAATCACCGATTTTACCAAGCCCGATAAGAATGCTCAAATTCCGGATGGATTTGCTTGTGAATGGTCATACACGAATGGCGTTGTTCTATCCGCATTTGAGTACATCGATGACGTGACGGGCAATCCCATGTTCTTTGCAAATAATACAAGATTTTTTGATTTGGTGATAAAGACCTTACCATTTATTGTAAAGAATCGTGAGGTGTTTGGCAATGAAGCACATGGTGGTTGGGGCAGAACTCCCGATTTTCATGCACTTGATGATTGCGGATCAATTGGTGCAGCAATGATTAAAACCTATTTAAAAGATAAAAATGACGAATACCTTGAATTGATCAATACAATAGCAGATTACATCTCAAATGAGCAGTTTAGACTGAATGATGGTACACTCGCCCGTCATCGACCACAGTTCCAATCTCTATGGGCAGACGATTTGTATATGAGTGTGCCGTTTCTTGCCAATATGGGGGTGCTCACCGGAGATAAAAAATATTTTGATGATGCGGTTAAACAGATTTTGCAAATGGCCGAAAGACTCTATAATCCACAGAATGGATTGTTTGACCATGGATGGAATGTAACATCCAGTGATTACGATCCTCGCTTTTATTGGGGACGTGCCAACGGTTGGGCGCTTATGGCAATGGCCGAATTGCTCGATATAATACCTGAAGATTATTCGGGCAGGAACGAAATTCTTCACCTTTACCGCTCGATGGTTAGAAGCCTTGCCGGTTTACAAGATGGAACAGGATTCTGGCACAATATGCTGGATAAAACTGATACCTATCTGGAAACATCCTGCACAGCCATGTTTACATTTGCTATCGCCAAAGGCATTAACGAAGGCTGGATTAACCATGTTTACGGTTCTGTAGCCCTTACAGGCTGGAATGCTACTAAAACCAGAGTTCTAGAAAATGGAGCAGTGGATGGAACCTGTGAAGGTACAACCTTCGCTCATGACAATACATATTATTATAATAGGGGCAAAAGCATTTATGCAACACATGGCTATGGACCGATATTGTATGCCGGTGCTGAAATGATTCGCTTATTGCAAAACGATAAAATCGAGGTGCAAAAAGCAAGACAAGGTAGAATCAATAGTACATTTCATTATAAATTAAAAAGTGAATGGCCAGAAAATTAACCTTATTACAAATGTTTAATTAAGATTTATGTTTAGTGAAAAACATTTAACCGACAGCGTATTTTTATAATATGGTTTTGTACATCCTCTTATGCGGTAGTATTGTATTACAACCAACAAATCTCCATGGCAGAACTACCCAATATGCAAACAAGCCAACAACAAGCTAAAATTAAATATCGAACAAGGACTATCGAATGTTGATTTTAGAATTTGTTAATTTCCAAAAAAAGTAATCAATTACTGACATAGGGTTGTCACAAACATGATTTATAATTGCGAGATAAATGATGAGATCGACTTAATATATATTGAGAATCCCAAAATTCATATTGCGTGAACATTCATGTTAAGCACAGATAACTAACCAGAATATAAAATAATAAAGTATGGAAAACCTAAATCAAGAATGTTGTCCAAAATTTGATGAAACAAAATGGGACAAAAAAGCATTTACCTGGGATTGGAAACCTTTTATAAAAGAATCAATTCCGACTTTTTTTCACATTCCTTTCCCGCCGATGATCGGAAAGAAAATGAGAATAATGTTTGAATTGGCTGTAAAAGCAGATGCAAATATCCCGGATAAAACAGATGCTTTGGTTTTGTTCCATGACCCTTCAGCATTCAAATCAGAGATCTATTTTTCAGTTACCAAAGAAGTGGAAGGAGCAAATAACACAGCAATTTCCGGAACCTTTGAAGCAAGAGTATTTGAGGGGCCTTATAATGCCATTCCCAAATACATTAAGGAAATGGAGAAATATCTGTCAGAAAAAGGCAAAAAGCCCAAGGATTATTATGTCCATTACGCTTACTGTCCTAAATGTGCAAAAGAAAACGGACATAATTATATGATTCTTTTTGCTGAAGTATAGATACGTTTCCTGCCAGGCTTGCGCGGATTTGCACCTAGATTCCGCATGTCGCTCTATATGCGACAGTAAATAAAGACCTTGTCAGCCACTATATAAATAAACATTGGTCGCATGGCGCATAAAATCTCGCTATCCTAAAGATGGCTGGTAGTTGCGTCATAATAATATATGCTCCTATACCCCCGGTTGACACCGGGGGCTAATGATATGTCGCCCTTTGCGCCTCCGCTAAAGCTATGGCGGCACGCGGACAGGGCTTTTCCTATGTTCACATTATTTTTGGATTTTTACCTCTTGCCAATATCCAGGAAATTACTCCTGAGAGAGCCTGTCCCGATTTTCTCGGGAGGATTTAGGGGTGTGTATTATTTAACCAGATCACTACCTCATTTCATTCCGCGTGAGCCTGGTTAGCCAGATCACTACCCCTGCCAGTTTTCAACTACGTCTTTACTAAAAGTTAATTCACCGCAAAGAACCCAAAGTTTCCGCAAAGATCGCAAAGATGTATGGGATTAAATTTCAGGTATTTGCGTACTTTGCGCCTTCTTTGCGATCTTGGCGGTAAAAATATTACCCCCACCAACTTGCGCCATGAGTGGAACAAAGCAAAGAAGCATTATCTTTTCTGAAAGTTTTTATTGTTAAAAATGCTTGCTTCGTTTGTCATGAAATACAATCGGCTTTCTTGAATTATCACTGAATTTAAGTTTATCAATTGCCTCATTTGAAAAGAATTTAACAGAAGGAGAAACCCTGAGCTTTGCCCGAAAATGATCCTTGATCTTTTTTTCCAATCCTTCGGATTGCTCATTGCAAAATGCTTTAATAATTATTTCGTCTGTATCTATATCATTTGTAGATACCTCAACAATATAATTATTGATTTCTGCAATGTCATCAAGAATATCATACAGTGCTGATGGATAAACTGTGGTACCCTTAAATTTAATCATCTGCTTTCTGCGCCCTAAAACAGGTCCCAAACGCATTGTAGTACGACCACAGGTGCAAGGGGATGAAAAATGAAGACAGATGTCTCCGGTTCTAAATCGTAATAGAGGCATGCCTTCTACGCCAAGGGTAGTGATTACTACTTCGCCTGCTTCTCCTTCTTTCACAGGATTCCCTTCTTCGTCAATAAATTCGGTAATAATTAGTTCGGGATGGTGATGACCACCTTGTCCTGCCTCACATTCTGCGAAAGCTGTAGACATTTCTGTTGATGCATAGGTTGAGTACAAATCAAGATCCCACTTTTCTTTGATACGTTCAGCCAAAGTACTTAAGCTCATATCTTGCTTCCTCAATGGTTCTCCAATGCATATGGCTTTCTTTACAGACGAATTCTTATAATTAATTCCATTCTCTTCTGCATAGTCAACCAGTTTAAGAAGAAAGGAAGGTACCGCAATGAGTGTTGTAGGTTTTATTCTCATGATGGAATCCCACTGCAACTCCGGGATACCTGCGCCGACTCTTACAATTCCGGCACCAAGTTTTCGTGCACCCATAAAATAGGCAAGTCCTGCCATAAACCGTTTATCAATAGTTGTAGTAAGCTGAAAAACATCATCGGCTGAACAACCGGAGCAGACAAAGGAAATGGCTTCATTGTAAGCCAGTCGGTCAAGATCGCTATCAGTCATAACAAAAGTAACAGGATCACCAAGTGTACCGGAAGTGGTTATGTAGTCAATGATCTTATTCCTGGGAACACAAATAAAATCTTCGTTGTTTGCATTTAAATCATCTTTGGTAGTAAAAGGAATTGTACCCAGATCTTCAAGAGTTTTGATTTTATCAATGTCAATTTTTTCCCGTTCAAATATTGATTTATAGTAGACAGAATGAGCCGCCAGGTATTGAAGTTGTTCTCTCAATAATTTTTCCTGGAAAGCTTTAATTTCCTTATGAGATTTCCTTTCAATTTCAGGATAATAATTTTCTGACATCTTTGAACTGGTTAATTGCATTTTGCTAACTGCTCTTCAACATAATCAGAGACAGATTTGCTGTTGTATTCTTTTAATAAAGTAAGTTTATAATACTCTTTGGCTTTTGAATAATTTTCCCTGCTAAAATAGTAATCCCCCAGAATAAGATAGGTTTCAAAATAGTCAGGATTTAAAGTTTTGTAATAGTCCACCAGATCTTCAGCTATTGTTTTTTCTTCTGAAATGGCATACTGTATGGTATCAGAAAGGGATTTGAATAGAAGAAATTTTTTGTAATCTGTACTATACATAAATGAATCAGCCGGGATATTCAGCTTAGCTTCACTTACAGTGAAAAGCTCGGATGGAATATGAGTCTCAGCAAATATTTTATTCAGATCATAAGCTATATAAGTTCCCATAACATTTGGAGAACTTGAAATCCGGATAATGCATTTTTCAGGTTCAAAAATTACGGAATGGTGGGCAAGCAGTTGATTCAATGCCTTTTCATTTCCATAGCCTATTGAAACATTATTCAAACCATTTTTGTCGCGTAAAATCCCGGCTACTGATTCAGGCTCAAGATACTTTTGCTTCGCAATTAATTCCTTTAAGCGTTTAAACCTGTAACCGGTTGCATTGTTTTCTTTATTTTCTATATTATCCTGGAATTTTGAAAACTCATCTCCCTGAAAATGATTTGTGCATACAATCAATGAAGAATCCGGCCAGACAATATCCATGGAATCAGGCTTCTTTTCAATTATTATTGCCTTTTTATCAGATGCCGAACTAATAAGGAAGGATTCTGAAACCATAATCTTTCGTAATTGTGCTATTTCAATTGCCTTATCGATATTGTCAGCATATTGAAGAATTTCTCTGGCAAGCAGGGTAACTGGTGTTGAAGATTTTGGAGAGATTTTCATTGTGCCTGCATTGATTGTAACTGTAAGTCCCTGGTCGTTCATGCCTGAGACTACGCCGATCATACCTCCCCATGTTATAAAGGCGAAATTATAACCTGAATCGGGCGAGACGAACTCAATGATTTTATTTTTTGCAAACTCATCTCCGAAATAAAAGTCGAAATTACGACCGACAATAAGACTTGAATCTTCTGTATTTTCATTCCAGCCAGCAAAAGAGCTACAGCCAACCAGGTAATAACTCTGCATGGCATGGCCTATATCATGCGCTGCATGGTAATTCAACAAGCGCAAATAGGCCGGGCCAAATTCATTAAATTGGTCAGAAGCAGATAGAGAGATACCATATATCTCCTTAAGGTACTCTATAGGGATTTGTTTTGTGAGGTTTCGGTTTAACCAGGCAATTATTGTAATTAGAAAGCGCTGGTATCTTTTCGATGGTATTAAATCCTGTATTTGAGATACAAATATTTCTTCCTGTTGCTGTACAAGATGTTTGGATAGCTTACCTGTCGCAACACCTCTGTTGAAAGCATCGCCTTCAACAAACAACTCCCATAATCCGTATTTGTTTTTCCTTATCCAGTTTTCTCCTAAAACATACAAATTGCTGTCAATTTTTAATGGCTCTGAATTATGATAAATACTTTCTTTTACTATTGGAGGTCCGGGAAGCGGTGGAATGGTACCCGCAAACAAAAGAGTAACAACAAGGATAATGATCCCAAAGACTGAGAGAAAGGCTATAAGTAATATTTTCAGAATCCGTTTAAGCATGATTGATCTCTTTAAGAAGTTCGTTCAGATCCATAAATTCCGAACAGGTTAATAATGCGCCCATTGATACACCAAGCATGCCATGCAAGCTTAGATTTTGTCCGGTAAGATAAAGATTTGACACTTTGGTTTTTGGGAAAAGCATTGAGTTATTAGGTTGTCGGTAATCTCTTTCAATGCCATATAAGGAACCCTCATGGGTGCCGGTATAATCTCTCAGGGTCAATGGTGTTGCAGAAATATATGCTTTGATATTCTTCCGGATGCCCGGAAAAATTTGCTCAAGTTTTTTGATCATCCTTTGTGCCTTAAATTCTTTAAAGGCCGCATATTCTTCACCTCTTTTTTCTATTTCGGTGTTTTCCCATTTGCGAACTTCATTGTAATTCATATAGGCCATAACAGAAAGGCCTCGGGTGTATTTTTCATCAATTGAGTCGGTAACAGGGTAAATGGCAATACTTTGGGGAAACTCCTTTTCATCATAAGCTGACAAGGTCCAGACATTCCCATCGGAATAATAATAGGAATTGTAATTCATGTAGGGGATTGTTCCATCCTTCATCACCAGGTATAAAATAAATGCAGAAGATGTATTTTCCAGGCTCTGTAATCGGTTGCGATACGATTTTCTGATCTTATCCGGTTCAATCATTTCCATGGTCTGATATGGATGAATTGCTGAAATAAAATTTTCGCCAAAAATTTCCTGATTATTTTCTGTAACTACAGACTTTATTTTATCATTTGAGAATACAAATTTTGAGGCCTTTGCATTATAAAATATTTCACCGCCCATTTCATGAAGTCTATTGACCAAGGCATCAGCTACCTGATTACTTCCATCTACAAATCGCCATGCGCCTTCAATGTAATGATTGGAGATTAGTGCGTGAACAAATAAAAATGTTGATTCATGTTTTCCTGCATACAGTATGTTTTGGGCGGCAAGCAAATTCTGCAGCGTTGTATTTTTGGTGATGGATTGAATGAAATCCCAGGCCCTTCCAAGCAATAATTTATCGTAGAAGTTTTGTAAATTAAACTCAATGGGATTTAAATTATAGAGTGAGAAGGAATTAGATATATCCTTGAGTTTTTGAAGGTAAGTAGCAATAGCTTCTTGTTCACCAGGGAAATAGGAACCAAGCGTTTTCTGGAAGTTAGAATATCCTTTTGGAAATACAAATTTTTTTTCACCTAAAAAAAAGTGATCAAATCCGTTAACATCAAGTTCTCTGATTTTCAAATCTGAAAATATATTCAGGTAATTGAATAACTTGTATAAATTTTGTCCTTTTTCCAGGCCTCCAATATAATGTATGCCTGTATCAAAAGTAACTCCATGTTTCTTAAATGATTGCAATCCTCCACCTGCGAAAGCATTTTTTTCAAGTATGGCAACTTTGTGTCCTTTTTTGGCTAAAAAATTTGCGGTCATCAAACCCCCAAGCCCACTTCCAATAATAACTATATCATACTTACTGTCCATTGTTTTTTCTTTGCAATATATAGATCAGGTTTGATGTGTATTTGGTTTTATCAATGATCTGAATATCCAGATTGTGTTGAGATGCGAAATCTTCCATGAATTTCCTTGAAACAAAGCTAAGCTTGTTTTTTGTTTTATTAAAACTAATATGAGTGGATAAAAACTCGGAAAACTGTGTTCCAAGGTGACGGGTTTTAAGAGAAATATCACTATCACGCACTACTATTATTCCTTTATCATTCAGTTTAGCGATGCATTTGCTTAATAGAATATGCTGCTCTTGTGGTTTTAAATAATGTAAAATATCACTTATAAGAAATGCGTCGGATGGTATATAATCATAATGGATCGCATCTGCAGTTTCAAAACTGATATTGCAATGTTTTGTCAGCTCGCAATTTTGTGCAGTTGTTATTTTATTCTCGTCATAATCAATGGCAATAATTTTTCTCTCCGGACTGCTCAGGCATAAGGTAAATGCCATTGGTCCGTACCCGCAACCAATGTCAGTAATAGTTCCTGATTTTGGTAATAGAGAATGAAATTCGGTATAGTAATTCTCCAATCGGAGTTTAATTTTAATGTAATTTTCAAGAACCGGGCCTTTGTATTTGTAATTGCCATTAACACGATATTTCCAATATTCGGTAACAAATAATTCACGATTTCTTTCTGCATAGATTTTTCTCATATTCTCACAGCTTTGCTTTGAAGCATGATAATAGGCTCTTTCATCATTGTCTTCAATTTTATATGAAGGAAGTTTACTTACTGTAATTATTCCCGGATTTATAACAAAAGAATCTTTTTGAAGCACTGACCATACACCATGCATTAATATTTCCTGAACAGGCAATCCTAACTTTTGTGCTAAATAAAATCCTCCTTTATGAAACCGTCTTATTTGTCCGTATTTTGATCTTGAACCTTCAGGAAATACCAGAATGGAACATCCATTATCAGTTTGTTTTTTTATATCGTCCAATAAGTTTTCATAGCCTTTAGAAATATGAATATGTCCACTAAATCGTACTACCCATCCAAAAATAGGATTGTTCCAAACCCAGTCTTTCGTAAGCATCAACAAGTTTGGAGATAAGGTAAGAATGATCAGGATATCTAACATTGACTGATGATTTGAAATAACAATGGAAGGAACTTTAAACGAGTTCTTATCGAGTCCTCGTTTTCTTCTCTTAACGTCAGTGCGCAGCTTTAAATAATTCTTTATATACAAATGAGCAAGCAATCGGGCTATGTATTGTTTCTTAACTTTTTTAACAGGCAGAATAACTATAAATGGTACAAGCATAGTTATAGCTATAGATCCTATGGCAAAACCGGCAAAGTGAAATATGCTAAAAAAGATAATATTAAAACTTAGTGGAATAGGTCGCTTCTCACCTTTAGATTCTACGAGCCATTGAAACAATATAGGTTGAAGTGTGAAGGAAACAATTAGAACTGAGACAATCCCTATTATGGCCAGACCAGCTATTGATCTTAATGCAGGGTGTTTTGCCAGAATTAATACTCCAAGGCCGGTCAGGGTAGTTAGAGCAGATATTAATATGGAAGATTTAAAGGAACGAAGTTCATCACTCCCGTACCTGTATTTTTGTATCAAACCTTTAGTAATAAAAATAGAATAATCTACGCCAAGGCCAAAAATAATGGTGCAAATAATGATATTGAAATAATTGAGTTTAAGTCCGGTTATACCCATAATACCCAGAGTCCATATCCAACTGATGAGAATTGGCAGAAAGCTAATAACTGCTATTTCAAATCGGCCAAAAAAGAGGAGGATAATAATGAATACAAGTATAAGTGAGAACCGTATTAGCTTGTTGAAGTCCTTTTGAATAATGTCAAAGATCTGGTTAAAAAAATCTTTTCTGTCAAGAACAAAAGAATCACTCTCATCCTGAAATGCCTGAGTGAGGGATTCTTTTTGATTTGCATTTTCAATACTGATAATAGTAGGAACAACAACTCCCTGTGACAAGGGTATGTTAAAATCAGAAATAAGGCTTGAGAATGAAGAGAAAAGAACAGAAGGAGGAACAGACATAAAATCCTGGTCAATCAGTTGATAAAACTCATGGTAAGCTTCCGGTTTAATATGGTGTTTTGTCGCTGCCTGACTAAGTTTGGTTTTTAAAAGTGATTTTCTTTCGTCTGTCCAGAACTTGTTCCAGATCTCAATTTTCTCTTCTTGTTTTGAAGTTGAAAATATAAGTGAGTAAATTCCATTGAAGTTTTCAATGCCACCTGTGTTTTTCAGATCTTCTAACAGAGGAGTACTTTGTTCCAATTCAAGTAGTGCTTCATCAAGTGAATTGCCTTTGGAGAGGAGGTATACCTTCTTATGATATACTTCACTTACCTCGTTAAGCTTTTTTAAGGCTTTCTCTAAATGCACCGGCATGTAGTTGCTTTTTTCGATGTCTTTTTCAAAATGAGCTTTCTTTGAGAAAAAGAATAATACAACTGAAACAACAATTAATAAAAGAAAAATTAATTTCTTATTCTTGTTGCGGTATCCGGCAATCTTTTCTATAAGGTTAGATTTTTCGATTTTCACTATTTTGCTTTTCTTCCATAACAGAAGGGGGAGAAATAACACAGACAGAAGAGCGGCAGCCATTACACTTATTGCAGCAAAAATCCCTAACTGTTTTAATGCAGGTGAGGAGAGGAGCATCAGGCAAAGAAATGCTGTTGCTGTAGTAATGCTGCTCATCAGAATAGGAATCGATACCTTTTTTAGTGTTAGTTTTATATCATTCTGATGTTTGAGATGCGTAGTGAGATGGAGGGCGTAATCAACAGTAATACCAAGGATAACAGAACCAATACCGAGGGAGATCAGAGATAAGCTTTGGTCGCTGAAGCTGAGATAGATCAAAGCAACTGTTGCACCGAATAATGCAGGCAGCAATATGAGCCAAAGGATATATTTTCTTCGGAAAAAGTAATAGATAAGAATTACAATAATAATAAGTGCAACAGTAACCGTTAAACGTACATCTTTTTTTATTCTGAGAGCATTTGCCGTGGCTACGGGCAGAGACCCGATATAATTAATTTCTATATTTTCATTGTACAGATTTTCAATACCTGTAATAATCCTGTCAAGATGATCAATGAAATCAGCATTTTTTCCGGTATTTTTTGCATCTGCAGGAGTTATAAATAATAATAGATTCGCCTTATCTTTTGTAATTAGTTTGTCCCTATAAAGTGTGAGGTTATCATCAAGTTGCAGATCTTTTAACCTGTTTAATTGCCGAATTGCTATTCCGAAAGGATCGCGAAAAATAATTTTGGCAGCCATATATCCAGCCGGAGAATTTAAAACATTAAGTTGTTCTTGAATTAGCAGATCAAAATTTCCATGCTGAATAATACTATCAAGATTCTGGTAATCCTCCTCATCAAGATAGAGGGGGAGGTGTTTGTAAAAGGCATCAAAGAAAATATCCTGAGAGAAGGCATCGCCTTTTCCTTCTATTTTTAAGACAAATTGAGGAATAAAATTCTCATTTATTGAGTCTGTTAATGCATTGGCAGCTGAAACAAGCATATCAGGATCAATAAGGTTCGTATCGGAATGTGAAATAAGGAATACAATCCTGTCGAAAAATTTTGCGCTGTCTAAGACTTCGACAAGAACTTCATTATTTTGGTTTGCCGGAAGAATGGATGATATACTTTCTTCGAAATGTATTTTATTAATCGAGAAAATAAGCCCGCCAGCAATGAACAGCATCAACACTGTAATTAACAATGCACTTCGCAGATTTTTATTCACTTTTCTATCCCTTCCTTCTGATAAATAATATTAAATAAGTAAATAGTCCTGCCACAATTCCGGCAATTATTGCAAACGGAATACTTCCATAAACATATTGTAAAATACTTATTTTGGCACTTTCTAAAGTTATACTTTTATCAAATTCTATACTTACCGGATTTGCAACAAATAAACTCCCGATCTTAAAACTGAGATATATTATAATTGGTATCATTGGAGGTATGCTAATATTTGAAGCAACTAATACGAGGGCTTTGTTCAATCTGAACAAATGAGCAAGAAATGTTGCGGTTAACATTTGAAAGCCCCATATGGGGATAATGCCCATAAAAACTCCAAATCCTGTTGCAAGTGACAATTTGATAGTTGATTCACCTGAGCCTAATAATTTTTTGAATGTTTCAAGGTTGAAACTTTTAAAATAGAGCATTGGCCTGAAATACAAGAAGGCCAGAAGTACCAGGATTGAATTAAGAATGCTGACTCGTGTGAAATCCCTGAACGGCCGAAAATGTGAAATCCTTTCATTGGCTGGAGCATAATATACACTGACAGGAACACTTGTTGCCGGAATTCCCTTCCATGCGGCCCTTACAAGAATCTCAATTTCAAATTCAAACTTTCTTGTGAAGAATCTCATTTTTGACAATTTACTCAGAGGATACAAACGATATCCTGTTTGAGTATCGGGGAGTTTGATGCCTGTTTCAATCCAATACCAGAAATTGGAGAATTTATGGCCAAAGCTGCTTTTTCCCGGAACACTATCCTGATCCATATTTCTTGCGCCAATTATGAGTGTTTCAGGATTTACTTTAAGTGCTGATATAAATTTTGGAAGATCATCCGTATTATGTTGTCCATCCGAATCAATGGTAATAGCATATTTATATCCTGCATTCCAGGCTTCATGAAAACTTCTTCTTAAAGCAAAACCTTTGCCCTGATTTGCATCATTTGTTATAATTGTGATTTCTGAATAATCTTTCAGTATATCCTGTGTCTTATCAGTTGAACCGTCATTTACAACAATCAGATTGTTGGTGTATTTCAGGATACCATCAAGTACTTTTTTTAGGGTAGATGCATTATTATAGGTAGGTACTATAACACAACACTTTTCAATTGTGAATATGTCTTTGTTAGTTGCTTTCACTGAAGATTCCCCTGATTTTCATGTAAACCTTATCATTCCCAGATAAAATGCCATTAACAGATATGCCTTCACTGACTTCACTGTATTCAATGCTGAGGTCAAGATCATTCATTTCTGGAGGCACAACAGATGCAATAAATTTAATATCCTTCGCCTGTGTAAGCATAAGATTTTTAGCTATAAAATCTGATAATACAATTCTTACGATCTCTATTAAAGCAACGCCTGGAGTTATCGGTTTGTTCGGGAAATGCCCATTATAAAGTCTGTGATTCTGATCTATGGTAATACTAGCCTTCAAAGTGCCAATTTCAGAGTCTTGTATTTTATATGTGAAGAGATCATTTAAAGGCATTATCTACTCTTGTTAAATTAATTCTGATCTTTTTATGGCTCATGCTCACAACAATATTTTCGGGCAATTCTTCAGCATCTGTATAAGTTCCGCATACCCTATTATTTTTCTTGGTTATGCAAGCCTTGATTTTTTGATTATTCCTTATCTCAGCTTTTAATTTTATTCCATGGTTTTTGCAAAAGTAGATACTTTTTTCATCAGTAGTTTCAAGACAAATGTCAATGCAATTGGGTTTTTCGATCAGTAGAAGGAGAAATTTACCAATGAATTTTTTTACAGGTTTCTTATCAGCTACCGGTATGCAATAGGCATTACTGATTTCATCATTGAAGTACTTGTATTCCATTAGTTTAAGGCCTGTCTCTGATAGAAAGACAATTCTTATTTCATCTGTTTCAGGCATTTGCCTGAATGCTATCAGACCTGAAAATTTATACTTCATTATGTCGAATTCAGAAGAGTAAAGTACAGGAGAATTGTCAACAAGGTGAATTATCGGAGTATAGACATAATCTTCATTGGTTTGAATAGCACATTTGTATTGTGTATTGCAACCAGAAAGGCAGATCAATATGCTAAGGAATAAAAATATGTTCCGAAATGGGCTCATTTAATATTTGATTTGAAAAATGGATCAGGCTATAATCAGAACTAGGTTCAATAATCTTTAATTTCATGATGGCAAAATTGCTTTTGTCGAAATACAATTCCAATTGATCAATCATCTGTTTTATTTCGTGTGAACCTGGTTGCAATACAACCTTATAAAATTCTTTGTTTTCCAATATTGTTGTCTGATATTCTGAGTTATCGAATACTTTTCCGCTTACAGCACTAACAATCATCTCATTCATTTTTTTGAATGTTTCATTGCTGTTTACTTCAAACTCATTGGTAGAGTTTGTGCTGATCAATGATATTTTTTCTTTGTTTAAGATAATGATGTATTCATAAGGTTTAAGATACTCCCATCTCACTTTATCAGGATAAACATACCAGAATTTGCCTGAAGACTTCAAGTCTGAATCGAGGTATTGCATTTGTTTTATTTGTATAAAATCGCAATGGATTGATTTTATGTCACCTGATTTTTCACGAATTTTTGAAGTGATTGCTTCCTCCGATTCTATAGTTTTAAAGGAATCAGATTGAGAAAAAGAAGTATTATGACAACAGAGGATACATATGATTATCAATATTCCTGATTTCAGCATCTTAGTTATCCTCCAATTTTAATAATTCACTAATAGTTACGAGTTTGTAATTTTTTCGCCCGCAATATACTAAAACCTCTTCTAATATAGAATGTATATTCCTCGATGTATCGTGAAGCAAAACAATGCTGCCCGGGTGAAGTTGGCTAATGATCTTAGTAACAATTTTTGAGGATTGCCTGTTTGTTGTATCCATTGATCGGATGGTCCATCCGATTGTAATAAGCTTAAAAGATTGCAATGCCTTTGCAATTAAAGGATTGCTTACTCCAAATGGAGGACGAAAATAAATGGGTTCTTTGCCTGTAATTTTCTTAATTGCTTTCTGTGTGGTTTCAATTTCAGCCTTTATTTTCTTTACCCTCATGAGTGGAAACCACGATTTATGAGTATATGAATGATTTCCAATTTCATGCCCCTCCTTGATGATCTTACTTATCGTATCTTCCATGCCTTCAATTTTAGCACCTGTGATAAAAAAGCTAGCCTTTGCATTATGCTCTAATAATAATTTGAGCAGTAGATCAGTAGCATCACATGGACCGTCATCAAATGTGAGACATGCCACTTTTTCTTTTACAGGAACACTGCATATGGCCGAAACATAAACTCCTGAAGAAATAAAGTATGATGAAAGTGCAGAAAATATTATCCAGAGCATTGTAACTGAAATAAGAATAATCCACCCAAACTGAGAAAATGGGATTATTCCTATTGAAATAACAACAATAAGAAAGATCAGGAGATTTACCCTTCTATATATTGGCTTTCGAAACCAGGATGAATGCATGCTCATTAGGTTCTGAATAATGATATATTAATATGTTCTCAATGCCATTAGTGAGTTTGTCGGTTGCGCGAACTTTTGTGAAATCCGGCACATTCTGATTTTTCATAATCTCATTAGCCAGCCAAAGTGCAAAAGCAGAAGAGGTATCGTATTGACCGCAAAGATGTTTATAATAACAATTTACTGAAGTATCCAGATTTTCATCCAGGAAGTTTTTATACACTTCATTTGACTTATTATCACCATTAATTCCGGTAATGCATACCTGTATATCCGAATTTTTCAAATCTTGCTCAATGAGTAAACTGTCTAAAATATCATTTTCATTTATCCCGGATTCAATCCGAACAGCTTTTATTTGTGAATAACACTCATCATTTTTATCCTTGTTGAGAAGAAAGAATACCGATCCTTCCCCTGCAATTGTTCCTGAGGTATTACTATCCGGTAAGAATGATATTTCATTTTCAGATTTCCAGAAGTTCATTTGTTTCTTCAATCCAAAATCGATTTCATTCAGTTCATCAATTCCTCCCACAAGAACATTTTTTGTATTCTCTTTCAATAACATTAAAGCATCGAGTAAACTATGTTCGAAAGATGAGGTATGGTTTACGTGTACACTATTGTATTCCTGGCAACCCAGCATAAGCGCAATTTGTCCGCCAACCGTATTGTGAGTCGATTGGATAAAAGTAGCAGGGGAGAGGGTCTGCTCTTTTTTCTCTGCTATTTCATCTAAAAACCTGAAAGTATCAGTTAAACAACCCCAGCCAGTAGCAGTAATAATAGCCCCTGGTTGTTCCAATCCAGATTCTTTAAAGCATTCAGTGGCAGAAATTAGTCCCATTTTTACAATTCTGCTCATTCTCCTCAATTTCATAGCAGGAAAATAGTCTTTGTAATTGGGTTCAATTGCAGACATATATCTTGCTGCAGGTATAATATATTCCCCGGGGAAGCCAGGAAAAAAACTTTGCTGTGGAGAAATTGCTTTGCTATTTTTTATGAAGGCTTTCATGGTACTAAATATTTTTTGAGAATATTAATGAAGTATCACAGCCTCCAAATCCAAACGAGTTGGACAATACATGTTTCACTGATTTATTTGTATAGCGGGTATTAGGGATTAATCCTGTGTCTGGAATAGGTTCCGAGAATCTCAGATTTGAGTAAACCTCATTGTGCAGAATAGACGCTACTGAAAACACAGCTTCGATGGCTCCTGCTGCTCCCAGACAATGGCCTGTAAATGATTTTGTAGAACTGAAATCAGGTACATTTCCATCGAAGAGTTTCTTAAGTGCAATGCTCTCGGTTAAATCATTATTGTCAGTGCCGGTACCATGAACATTGATATAATCAATTTCATTTGCATTTAAACCAGCTGTTTTCATGGCAGTAACCATAGCTTTATAAGGTCCTCTGCCATCTGGTGAAGAGGCTGTTTGGTGGAAAGCATCATTGCAATTTCCATAGCCCGTTACTTTTGCTTTGCCCACAGTACCTCTCTGTTTTGCATATTCGGAAGATTCAATTAGCAAAAAGGCTGCTCCTTCTCCCAGGTTCAAGCCCCTGCGATTATCAGAGAAAGGTTTACAGGGTTCCTGATCAAGGATCATTAGCGAACGGAATCCATTTAAAGTAAAGATAGAAAGTGCATCACTGCCACCTACCAACACTGAGTCGAGCATATTATTTTTAATCATTCGGGCACCGAGCATAATGGCGTTGGCACCAGATGAACATGCAGTGCTTATTGTATTTGAATAGTGTGTCAGACCGAAATATTTGGAAAGATAAGAAGTTGTAAAACCACAATGATGACTTGCTAAATACTCATTCGGTGAATGTGCTTTGGCATAAAGAACTTCCGTTTTATCCATACCTCCAACTGTTGTTCCCAGGATTATTCCATTTCTGCCTCCTGTGTCAGGATCGAATCCTGCTGATTCCAGTGCTTCTCTCGCAGCAAGCATAGCTAGTAAAGTTGTTCTTGGCAGGTCATCAGAAAGCTTCAATATCTTCATCATTTCCTTATTTAACAAAGCTATTTCTCCTGCAACATAATCGTCTTTATGAATTGTTTCAAGGTGTTTGATATTTTGGATGCCTGTTCTGTCTTCTCTTAATGATTTCAGATTATCTTCAAGATTATTGCCAATGGAAGAAATAATCCCCATGCCTGTAATCACTACATCATTTTCTATGTTATCTCTGAATTTAATCACCTCTTAATCTGAATAGTCTTCTGTTAAACCAAAATATCGTTATGCATTTCCATTGCTGAAAATATTCTGGATTTCATATCTGTTTTTTTTGCCACCAACCAAAAATTAGCCCGATATTTTGAATTGGAGATATAATTTACCCATCCGGTTAAGCAGAGCTCAGTCTCTGAATATGAAAAGAGCATTTCAATCTGTTCTGCAAGGTTTTCGGGATGGAAATCCTCATCCACTAAAAACAGATTTTCACCTTTCCATTCCTGTCTGATAGAAATTTCTCCAATAGTAATATTTGGTAGTGTGTAAACAAAAATAGCGGGGCTGGGAATACTTTCGAGTGTATTCGTGAATACTGAGTCGGTTTCTAAAGTTGAATTTGAATTTGATAACACAATGGCAGCTTTATCTTTATCGTATTGATCTAAATCCAAATCACTAGTTAAGAATTCACTAGTCAGGAAGCTAAGTTTACATAAATTATCCATCTTGAAAAATTTGGAATAATCACAATTGAGTTTTCTGTACAAGCCCTTGCTAAAAGACTTGAAATTGGGACTCAGTTCATCTGAAAATACAAGTCTTCCGTCAGAAATTACTTTATTATTGGTAATGCTTACACTTTTTAATATGTATAATTTCTTACTCATTTTTTTCAAGTACAATTGCTGCATTGCATCCTCCAAAGCCAGATGATAACTTCAGACAGCGGTTTAAAACTTTCTCCTGGTGTTCAGTTGCAACATTTATGGATGAAGCCACTCCGGGAGTCTCAATTCCGAGAGATTTGAAAATATAATTATTAAGCATGGAATGCTTTGTTAAAATAGTTTCTATTACGCCTGCTGCTCCAAGGGTATGGCCAAAATATCCCTTAAAGCTATTCACAGGTGTATTGCTAAGATGCAATCTCTTAATAGCATGGCTTTCCATGTCATCGTTATACAAAGTGGCCGTACCATGAGCAGAAATGAAATCTATTAGTTGCTCGTTTTGTATGGCATTATTTGCTGCAATAAAAAGACCTTCTCCGGTTCGGGATGGTCCGGAAATATGATTGGCATCGTTGGCTGAAGCTCCACGTAACAATTTAACGCTGCCTTGTTTTTTCTCTTTCGTGACTATTATCGTACCAGCACCTTCACCGAGAGACAAACCATCTCTTTTTGCATCGAAAGGTTTGCATGGTAATTCACTCATTGATTTAAAGGACTCAAACCCGGCCACCACAAATTCAGTAACAATATCAGCACCTGTAACAACAACCTGATCATATTTGCCACTATCTATATATCTCTTGGCCAAAATGAGCGCCAATACTCCCGAAATACAAGCATTGCATACCACAATAGGGGGGTTGATAAAACCAAACAGTTTTGCAATTTTTGATGCTGTGTTGTGGAGTAAGACAGAGGAAGAAATTTTCACTCCGGGTTTTAAAAGTTCAATATTTCCTTTTGTTGTTGAGAGAATAAAAAGAGTTCTGGATGAACTCACTTCAATATCTGAATCAGATAATGCCCGATGTAAAGAAGCAGAGGCAATGCTTTCAAAGTTTGTGAGCTTAACATCAGGAAAAATCCGTAAAATTTCTTTCCGGATTTTTTCACTATCCACCATGGATATTGGAGCCTTTGAAAAATTTTGAAATGGATGATCATATTTTATTCCTGTTGCTTCTTTCTTAATATTTGCAATTACTTCCTCTGAAGTATTTCCAAGAGATGTTATTATATTGTCGTTTGTGAGGTATGCCATAACATCAATCGATCAAGCCCCATTTTTTCTTCCATTTCACCATGAATTCAGGTAGTATTAATTGAAGGTTTCCTGCAACATCAGTAAAAACCTGAACAGTTTTACCTTCTGCCACTATCTCATTATTTTCAGGCCGTGTAATTGTATATTTAAGAATAATTTTTGCAGCAGGATTGTCAAGATAACAAGTATCAATGATTAATTTTTCTCCATATTTCACATAACTTTTGTAATCGCAGTGAACAGAAACCACAGGTGTGGCAATTTCTTCTCTTCTTAGGTCAGTATAACAAATTCCATATTTTTGTCCAAAGCTTTCACGTCCAATCTCGAAATATTTTATGTAGTTTCCGTGCCACACAATGCCCAAGGGATCAAGTTCATTAAACCTTACTTCTATTTCCTTTGTCGATTTAAGTATTGTCTTTTCTCCCATGGCACAAAAATAACATTCTTGGGGAATAGACTACTTACTTATTATTAAAAATGTGTTAAATACATTTCAATGATTTCTAATTTTGATGGTATGAATATGCCACCACTAAAAAACAAAGGAGTCAATAAAATATTTGCCTGCTGTTAATGGCTGACTTGCATTGAGCATTGGTTCATCTCCCTGGAAAAGGGTGTTATAGAAAACCAAAATATTTGGGTTTCCCTTTTCTAATAGTGTATGGCCTAAAAACAGGTTGTGCTCTTGTCCTCCAATATTGCTAAAATTTACATAGAAAGCATTTTTGGCTAGGGGTTCATTATAAACCGAGCCGAGCTGCCTTGACATGCGAAGAAGCATGGCACCTTTTAAAGGAAAATCATCTTTGTTTGACACTATATAAATCCTTTTCTGAATATTCAATTGATTAACCCAATTGGCATGATTCTGCTGTTTTACTGCCGGGGCATTTAATATCAGGTTATCAAAAAAATCCTCAGGAATCTGATTTGTCAGATCTTTTTTAACTAAATTTCTGGCAATGTGGTTGCCCATACTGTGAAATATAACAGAGACATTTGAGTTGGGAAATTCTTTATGTACTATAGGCTCCAGGTTGTGGATGGTGAGGGCAAAGTTTTCGGTCACTTTTCTGGCATTATGAGCTGTTTTTCTTAAAGCATAATAATCGGTTGGCCAGTCGAACATAATCATATTCACTTTGTATCTTATCCCAACTTCAAAACCTCTTCCTATAACCTCACCAAAATTTTTCCCATGTCCATTTACGAAGATCAGAAAATTCTTATCCCCCTCAAAAACTTTCATGGCCTCCTCAAGGTTCGGAAATGATTTAATATAACTTGAATCAGTGCTCATACCAACAACAAAATAGAACATTTTTCTTTGAGGATGAACATATTTGGCATAAGTTAGCTCGTCACTTCCATCAAAATACCTATTGCTTATAACGAGAATTTTGTGAATTGCTTCAGCAGGTATTTCCTGCGTAATTTTCATTTTTTTCAGGTTGCTGTAAATGTCAGGATTCGGATTGCCTATTATTAATTGAAAGAATAAAGAAATTATTAAAAGGGCTACTATTTTTTTCATGAGTCTTCTAATTTGTTCGCTATTATTAGTATAACCGCAGAACATGTATTTTGTTTAATACATTTCAATAATAAGTAAACAAAAAAATCCGGATACCACTATCCGGATTCCTTATTATGCATTATACTCTATACTTTTATCCTGTTTGATTTATTGTTCACTGCATGCTCTCATTATCTCAAATACAGAACCTGTCCAATAATTTCTGATTCCAAATCCCTTTGGTTTACCTGACATTTTCTTTGTCTGGATTACTTTTTTAGTTGGTACGTGGAAGTAAGTTACCCAGATATTTCCATTAACAGCTGTTTTGCTGTAACTTTCTACAATAAAAAGAAGAGCATATCCATCATACTCTAAATCATATCCAGAGACAATTTTCTGAATAATTTCTTCATTTAGTGAGTAATCATTTATTTCACCGAGTCCAAGAAAAATTTTCTCCTTGTCAAGCTTATCGTTCCTCTTTAGAGCAATACCTATATCTTTATCTACCTTTTCAAAACCAAACAGAGTTTCAAGGTCAAATTTTTCAGGTTCCTGCAAGATAACCTGATTCCATCCTGCAACATATTTACCCGTTAATTCCTCGGGTGTACCAAAATCGTATTTACTCTCAAATCGGGCTTCAGTAAAGTCTAATCCTAACCACAGGATTGATTTGGAGTTTTTCAATTCTTCTTTTGACTGACCTGCTACATTAATAGTCAGGATAATTAAAAACAGGGAATAAATTACTTTTTTCATGGCATTAATAAATTTGAATTATCAATTATAAAAATATTCATTTGACAAGTAACAATTGGTTCTTCTTTTTCAAATATAGTGCCTTCTATTATCATCGCATTTTCGAATGTAGTAATTAATTTTACTAAAGTATTGATTGTGCTTCCTGTATTTGGGCGGGAAAAAACTTCTAATTTTTTTACAGCACCGATGAAACCTATTTTTGGCTCATCATTCTTTTCTTTCAAATGGTATCCTGCACCGGCAGCAACAGTTTGAGCAATATTTTCAATCATTCCTGCTTCATAGAATATTCCGTCCTCACAAAAAAGATTATCTTCTGTGATAAGGAAGGATGTTATTGTTTGACTGTTGTCTGTACTCAGGATTTCATCCACCATTACAAAGGGTGGCCTTTGAGGTATATAGTCCAGTATGTTTGATTGTTCAGCCATAACAAATTAGCAACACTTGATTAGGGTATGACTCACACCAATTTCATTCCATTCATTCTCAATCTTCAATCCAGCTTCAGCAATCATCCCATACATATCATTTGAATGGTACATCTGGCTTGTGCCATTTGCAATACAGGTAAAATATAGAGAAGTTGCATGCAGGGAATACATGGAAGCCGGGTATTTTTGCTTATCCCAATAAGTCTCAAGAATATATATAGAGCCATCTTTTGTCAAAGATCTTTTCGCTTTAATAAGTAATTGTATAATATCTTCGGGAGGGAAGCAATCAAGAAACTGACTCATCCAAACAGCATCAAATCCCTTGGGATAGGCCACTGAATGATCAAGCAGGTTCATCGGAATGCAATTGATTTTACTTTGAAGATTCTCTTCTTTGATTTTTTTTTCGGCTTTCTTTAGTTGACCCGGCAGATCAAGGATGGTCATCTGAACTTCAGGGAAATTACTGGCACAAAGAATAGAAAATTTACCTGTATTTCCTCCAACATCAAGAATTTTTGACGGTTTAGTTTTAAAAATAATGTCCAGCAATTCGGGAAACGCCGTATCAGAATAATAGTGATCAAAGCCAAACCAGCTTTCCTGTGCTTTAGGAGGTAATTCAGAAAGGGCTTCATAAACGGTGTCCCAATTTCCAAATACTTTCAAACCTTCAGGTTTTCCACTCCTAATAGAGTCTTCAAGGTGGAAGAATCCCTTATAATTAACATCTTGCACAAAGTCCATATTTACCTTCGTAAGAGTATCGTTAAGCAAAAACCAGCCGGTTTTGGTAAGAAAGAATTTATTGTCTTTTACATGAACCATGTCAAGGCTTATGCCTGCTTCAAGAAGCACCTTTGTTCCATAATAAGGAACCTTGCATAATTTTGCTGCTTCCCTAATTGTAAGTCCATCTTTGCGGTTTTCGTGAAGGGCATTAAGAATACCTAAATTTCGTAAAGAAATAGCTGCCTGAAACATAATTGGGCCAAAGGCTATTTTTTGAGCATCATACTTCGCATCAACTGCAGATTTTTTATCGTTCCCGTAATTCATTATTGGTACTGATTTAAGTATTCCAGAAATTGTAATAATTGAACCATTGCAAAGGATATTTATGCATCATTTTTTCTAGCACTGAAGCATAAAGTTCGGCTTTTGCCCTGATATCTAATATTTTGGTTTTAGGATTTGAAAATTCTATTTTCATTTGTGGAGAAGAAAAGAAATGGTAATGTGAATTTGTTTCTTTCATGGTATGGACAAAACAAAAAGGAACATCAAACTGAGATGCCAGATAATAGGGGCCAAGAGGAAAATTAGCCATTTGCCCAAAAAAATTACAGGAATATGTTTTACTCCCGCTCCGAAATCGATCGCCATGCATTGCTATAATATCACCTTTTGACAGTACTTCTTTGATGTCATAAATATGCTGCATGTCATTATCTTTTACAGATATTACATGAAAGCTTTTCATTCCTGTAGATTCTTCCATAAGCTCTTTCAGGTTAGAACGTTCGCCATCGTATATAATGATATGTACGGGTCGGTTTATCCTTGACAACAAGTGCCCGGCTATTTCCCAGTTGCCAGCATGCGCTCCGATAATTATTCCGCCCTTGCCAGCCTTGGCCATTTCAGTTAAATGTTGTTCACCTTCGTAATTATAGGTAAACTTATTTGTAAAACCTGCTAAAATGGCAAATTTATCAAGCAATATTTTTCCAAAAACGAAGTAATTGCGAAAGATAGAAAGTTCTGATTTTACAGGAGCATAGTTAAGAATTCTTCTGTAGAAGTGCCTGATGTCTTTTTTCTTTGTTGAGAAATAAAAATACACTGCTACAAACCATACAACAAAGTATGCTACCTTAATGTGGACGTGCTTTAGTATAAAAATGAAAATCTTATATCCAAGAAGATTACCTCTTGATTGTCCGTCCCAATCAGACATTACTGAACTTTTGACAGGATATAATTATATAAATCGTCAAGTGTATTTACATTGATCATTTCTTCGGCCTTGATCTTAAATCCAAATTCCTTCTCAATTTCAACTGCGATATCTACAAAATCAAGACTTTCTATATCAAGATCATTGCGTAAATTTGAATCCGGTACTATTACTTCCGGATCAAGCTCAAATTCATCAATCAGAAAATCGTTTACTTTTGAAATAATTTCTTCTTTATTCATTTCTGACGTTTTTTTTAATTCAACTAAATAACTAAATTTTTTTAACAATTATAGTAGAATTTGTTCCTCCAAATCCAAAAGAATTGGATAAAAAGGTATTTATTTCTGCAGGCGTAGGTTTATTTATTACGTTAATATGTTCAGAATGTTTATCAGGTTTTTCAAAATTAATATTTGGAGCAATAAAACCATGATGCATCATTAACAATGAATAAATAACTTCACTTGCACCGCCCATCCACATTTCATGGCCAGTCATTGATTTAGTTGAACTAACAGGAGTTTTGTATTTTCCAAATGCCTGTGCAATTGCTTGTGCTTCGGCAGCGTCACCAACAGGAGTAGAGGTTGCATGAGCATTTATATAATCAATTTTATCGGGTGAAATATTTGCATCTTTAAGCGAATTAATAAGGGATGTGTATGGTCCTTTAATATTTGGGACGGAAATGTGATCACCATTTGAGGAAAAACCATAACCGATAAGTTCACCTAAAATATTTGCACCTCGCTTTACAGCGTGTTCATATTCTTCTAATATTAATGTAGCGGCACCTCCGCTTGGTACAAGGCCGTCTCTGTCAGCATCAAATGGGCGGGAAGCCTTTTGAGGTTCATCCATCCTTATCGAAAATGCATTTAATCCATCAAAACTACCCATTGATTCCGGATTAATTTCCTGGGCTCCTCCGCAAATTACCATTTTCTGCATTCCGTTCTTTATAAAGATATATCCAAGCCCTAATGCATGAGAACCACTTGCACAGGCAGCGCTTACTGTAAAATTGATGCCTTTCAATTTAAAAATCACAGCAAGGTTCATAGTCACCGTTGAATTCATTGATTGGAATATTGATCCGGAACCAATAAGCATGGTATCCTTTTTTTCACGAACACAGTCAATAGCTTCAATAACAGGGACAGCTGAACTATCATTACCATAAAGAATTCCTACATCATTTTTTTCCAGAAAATTTTCATCTATTTTACTATTTGCCAGGGCTTCTTTTGTGGCTACATATGCATACTCACCCTGTTCCGGTAAACATACCCTCATACGCCTTGGTATTTCACCTTTTAGCTGAGGCCTTTCAATTATTCCTGTAAGTGATGATCGGAATCCTAAATCTGTTCTTTGAGGGTCAATCCCAATTCCCGACTTGCCTTCTTTTAAAGAAACAGTTACCTCATCAATATTTTTACCTATGACTGAATATATCCCGATGCCTGTAATTACAACTCTTTTCACTTGAGACTAATATTTAGTTTGTTATAATGGACCTGCTCAAAATCTATTATTATGTATATAATCCTCCATTTATCGAAATCACCTCTCCGGTAATATAGTTTGCTTTTTCTGACGCAAGAAATGATACAAGATGCGCAACTTCTTCCGGTTTACCAAATCGATGCAAAGGAATCATCTTTTTTAAGATGTTCTCATCCAGATCCTCAATCATTTCTGTCTCGATAAATCCCGGGGCAACAGCATTTACTGTAACCTTTTTCTTCCCAATTTCCTGAGCCAATGCTTTTGTAGCAGCAATTAAACCACCTTTTGCAGCAGAATAATTGACCTGACCAGCAAGTCCCTTCTGACCGCTTAACGACACAATATTAATAATTCTTCCGAATTTGTTCAAAAGCATATCTTGCAATAATTCGCGGGTTATAAAATAAAAACTATTTAAATTAGTTTGTATAACATCATTCCACTGATCAGGTTCAAGCCAAATCAATAAATTGTCTTTTCTTATTCCTGCATTATTGATTAAGATTTCAATGATTTTCCCTTCATGATTAGTTTTCCACTTCTTTAGTGCATTTATTGTTTCTTCAGAATTAGAAACATCAAACCGGAGCAGCTCACCATTTCCGCCGTTTCCAATAATATTCTTAAGCGTTTCATTGGCTGCAATATGATTTGAATGATAATTTATAAGTACATAATAACCTTCGGATGCCAATTGTTGTGCAATGGCTTTACCAATACCTCTGGAACCTCCTGTTATTAATGCAATCTTACTCATGTTAATTAGAGAATATTCTTATGGGTTGAGGTTAGAAATGCAATTACCTTTTCGATGTCTTTGTATATCGGATAATCTGATTCGAATTTTGGAAAAAGTTGTCGCAGATCATCATAAACTGATTTTGTTTCTCCTGAAAGTTTATCAGATATATTTAAATGATCAACGGCTTGCAGTAATGCCATAAATTCAATGGCCAATACCTGATAAGAGTTATCAATAACCCTTTTAGTCATCATAGCAGCATTGGTACCCATACTCACAATATCCTGGTTATCGTTGTTATTAGGTATGCTATGAATATACATCGGGTTAGAGAGTGTCTGATTCTCAGCAGTGGTAGAAACAGCAGTAAATTGTGCTCCCTGCATTCCAAGATTTAAACCCAATGTCCCCAGGTTAACAAATGGTGGCAATATTTTATTCAGCCTGTGATTCATCACGAAATTCAATTGTCTTTCAGCCAACATAGTAAGTTTGGTAATTGCAATCTTCATTTTATCCATCTCAAAGGCAATGTAATCTCCATGAAAATTTCCTCCATGATAAACATAATTTGATTCTTCATGAATGATGGGATTATCGCTTATACTGTTTGCCTCATCTATAAGAATCTGAGAAGAATACTGAAGTGTATCATAAATGGGACCTAATATTTGAGGTACACAACGCAGTGAATAATATTCCTGAACTTTTTTATCAATCTTAAAGCTGCCGTTATGAGAATTAGAATAGAGCGTATCATTCCTGTTTGCGGTTAGTTTACTTTCCGAAAACATTTTATGCATTGCGGAGGCAATATGCTTTTGGCCCCTATGAGGTTTCAGGTTATTTAGTTCTGGTGAGCAATGATCGTCAAATGTGGATACAATTTCGTTGATCATAACTGAAGCAAGAACGCTCCAGTTCAAAAGATTCAAACCATTAATAAGATTAACAATGCCTATTCCTGTCATCACAGAAGTGCCATTAATCAGAGCCAGACCTGCTCTGATTCTGATTTTTAAAGGAGTTATTTTAAGTTTGTTAAATAGTTCAGATGTTTCATACCATTTATTCTTGTATTTTGCCTTCCCTTCACCTATTAATACAAGGGCAATGTGAGCAAGCTGAATCAAATCGCCGCTAGCTCCAACTCCTCCATGTTCAGGTATAAAGGGTGAGATTCGGTGATTGATCATCTCTTTAAGGATTTTCAGCACATCGGAATGTACTCCTGAATAGCCAGCACAGAAACATTGTGCTCTTACAATTAGAGAGGCGAGAACATTAAGGTCATTCAAAGGTTTACCTGCTCCGGCAGCATGACTTCGAATAAGATTTAGCTGCAAATCAGTACTTTTATCATCGTCGATCTTATACTGCGCCATTGGACCTAAACCTGTATTTATGCCATAGATAATTTTATTCTCTGCATACTTCTGCAGGAATAAAAAATTATCTTCTACCTGTTGTATTATGTCATCAGAATAATCTAATGAAGCATTTGCAAAAAGTACCTGTCGAAAATCTTCCAGGCTTAGATTCCGTCCCTTGTTAATGATTATCATTCTATTAGCCTTGAATCTTTTAAAAATTAATTGATGAGCGCAAAAATAACATTTATATCAGAACTTGTTTTATTTTTTTTCAAAAGGCCTCAATTTAAATAATTTTCGTATTATCTTTCTCTCTCATTTCAGCAAGGTATTCTTTATTGTTAGGTATTTGACGGAAATAATGATTAAAATGATTCTAATAATATAAAAAACAATTAAAACTATGAAGAGTATAGTACTAATATCAGTAGTTTTCCTGCTGAGTCATGTAATGCTTCTTGCCCAGAATAAGGAAGAGAAAGAACTTATTATTAAGACTATACAGGCAAATGATAAACAAATAGAATTGTTTATTATGCAGAATATGACAGACAGTATCACTAAGATGTTTTCCCCGAATTGTCATTTCATGCCCGAATATGGGGAACTTGTTGAAGAGAAAGATGCAGTATCTAAATATCTTTCTGCTTCATTCAAATCTGGAGTAAAAATTAAATATTTTAAATTTAATCCAATTGAGCGCAAAGTGTATGGCGATATTGTTCTTGAAATAGGAACCTTCGATATTAAATATACCCTGCCATCCAATCCAACGGAGGTAAAAGCGAAGTACAATTACCTTATCAACTGGAAGGCATCAAAAAAAGGCAAATATCGGATTCGGGTTGCCACATGGAATTCATTAAAAAAGCCTTGAGTCCGGGAATAGTAAGTTAGCTTAAGTTCTATTAACTCACCTTTTTCTTAAATAACTTTCTTCGAAGCCAGAAGCATTTTGTGAAGTATTTAGCCATGAATAGCGACTTTCTCCGAATGAAGAGGGAGTATCAGGTAAAAGAATATCATGATAAATTCACTTCATTGTGGTACAATATTATTAATTCCGGGCTTTAGCTCAGGGAAAATGCCACATGGAGAAGCGTTTTGACTGCGCACAACGAACAGAAAACAGACAATAGCCGAAGTGCAGTCAGGGTGAATATGTAGATTTAGTATTTTGCATCTATTATTTTTACAAAATCATATCTTTGAAAAGTGAATATTAAAGATCTTAGTTATGAAAAAACTAGTTGTACTTAGCTTATTACTGCTTCCTATACTAAACTCCTACTCACAAACCAAAAAAGAACAACGACAACAAAGAAAAATTGAGGAATACAATGCTTCTAAGGCTTTGGTAGAAACAAAACACTATGTGTTTTCAGCCAACAAAGCCATTCCTCAAAGAGGAGGTTCTATTGATCTTACAACAAACTCAAATTTTCTGAGAGTGAATGATAGCATTTCAGAAGCAAGTTTGCCTTTTTTTGGACAAGCCTACAATATTGCATATGGAGGCCCAGGGGGCATTAAATTCAAAGGAGAGCCTACTGGATATTCTGTGAAAGAAAATACTAAAAAGCAAAGCCTTGAGGTATCTTTTAGAGTTAAGGGAGATGCTGATGTATTTGATTGTATTCTTACCATAAATTCAAAAACCAGTGTTACCCTCTCGGTTACAAGTCAACAAAGGGATCATATATTTTATTATGGGGCAATAGAAACGCTGGAAAATAAAAAATAATATTATCCAATTGCATTATTCAAAATGCTTCAAAATCGAATTTTGGAGGTGTTCCAAGTCTGGCTGCCGGAACATTTAAAGTACCCTTTCTGAAAGATGTGCAGAAGAAGGATGAAGAGAAAATGGGATTTTAGCATAGATTTCAATTTAAGTTTTAAGAGTATTCATAACTTTGTTTCATAACTACTAAGCTTTAGGAATGTGTTTTAGAAGAAAATATTCTATACTGTTTTTAATCTTCCTGCTTCTTGCACCTTTGATTTATCAGTCCTTGCATATTCTTCAGCATCATTCCATTCATGATTCTGAGCATTATAATTCAAAAATATGTTTTACTGATCAGGCTGAGTCAGATAATTGTGTGATTTGCAACTTTCAGTTTATCTCTTACTATGCTAATCACGAGCCCTTAATTATTAATGCTGAACAGCCTACTTCTGATCAGATTTTGATCAATTCTGAAAATTACCACCTTACTTTTTCGGGTCAGCACGTTTCATTAAGAGCCCCTCCTTTCCAAAGTTGATTTTTCTTCAGTTTTTTATCAGTTAATAAATCAACTTAATTATTACATCAATGAAATACATATACATTTATATGTTCTCATTTCTATTCATTGGGAACGTATTTTCACAAACAAACTTTTCGTTTACCGGACAGGTAGTTGATGAGGAAGATCTGCCTCTACAGCTAGCAGAGGTTTATCTGCCTGAATTGCAAAAGGGAATCGTAACTGATTCCTTAGGATATTTTGAATTTTCGGGTCTACCTGCAGGCATTTTTAGCTTAAGGATTTCATACTTATCTTATGAAACCAAAATAATTGCAATAGATGTTGACCATCAAAAATCAACTATCGTTGTCAAATTGAAGTCTAGCCCTATTCAGGGTAAGGCAGTGGTAGTATCTGGAGGTAGTCATTCTTCTCAACATGAAAACGCCATTAAGATTGACGCAATTGGAATGAGGGAAATATCCATATCTGGAAAACCTTCATTCATTGAATCCATTGCCCAGGTTCCGGGGGTTGATATGATCAGTAAAGGTGGAGGAGTTGCTACGCCAGTTATCAGGGGACTATCTACCTCAAACATTCTATTTCTGAACAATGGAATTCGTATGGAAAACTATCAGTTCAGTGAGAATCATCCTTACCTTATTGATGAATTTGGCGTGAACCAGGTAGAAATTATTAAAGGTCCTGCATCACTCCTTTATGGTTCAGATGCCATAGGAGGCGTGATCAATTCAATTCCGGAAAATCCTGCACCAGTAAACCAATTGCAGGGAGATGCAGGAATACAATATTTTTCGAATACTGATGGAATGGCAGGAACACTTGGATTTAAAAGCACATTTAATAAATTTTCATTGGGACTAAGAGGAAGTATGAAAAGCCATAAAGACTACTCAGACGGGAACAATGATTTTGTACCAAATACTCGTTTCAACGGACAAAGCCTTAAAGCATTTTCATCCTATCGGGTGAATAGGGCAATATTTCGGCTATATTATGAATACCAGGGAATGAAGGCTGGTTTATGCAATGAGGAATCTGCTTTTCTTGTTACCTTAAAGGATAGAAGAAATGAGGTTTGGTACCAGGATCTTAATAATCATATGGTATGTTCAAAGAACACATTTTTTTTTACGCATTACAAATTGTTGATCAATGCTTCTTATCAACAGAACAATAGAAGATTAATTGGCTCTGAGGGAGGTTCCGGAAATGATTTGGTGGACATGCGTTTACAAACAGTGAATCTCGATATCAGAAATATTTATGCTAAAACAAAAATGGCAGAATATACCCTGGCAATTCAGGGCATGACGCAAAGCAATCGAAATGCAAATGCTCCGAATCGTGTTCTTCCGGATTATACCCTTTATGATATTGCAGCATTCCTTATGGCTAAATATGAATTTGAAAATCACATTCATCTGCAAATAGGCTTGAGGTATGACAATCGATTTGTAATTGTGCCTGAACAGGAAAAATCATCCCATTCACATGGGGAAGAGGAAGATCCGGCTCATGAAGAAGAATACATGGAAGAACTGAACAGGTATTATGGGAATCTGAGTGGCTCAATGGGTTTTACATGGGAGGTTGTGGAAGACCTCCTGTTACGTGGTAACCTGGCTTCTGCCTATCGATCTCCAAACATTGCAGAGTTAACCCAGGATGGAGAGCATGGTACCCGATACGAGCAAGGTGACAGGGATTTAAAGCCGCAGAGAAATTATGAGCTGGACCTTAGTATGCATTATCATAAAAATAAGCTTTTGGTTGATGTATCGGGATTTTACAATACAATAAGTAATTATATTTTTCTGGATTATAGTTCAGACACCACTGATGAAGGTTTGCAGGTTTTTCGCTACAGGCAAAACAATGCTCTGCTTTATGGCGGTGAAATTATAATTGAGGTATTGCCTCTGAATTCACTAAGTATTAATGGAAGTTATTCTTACTTGCGAGGAGAACAAGACAATGGAGAGAACCTTCCATTTATCCCTCAAAATAAGATCAGAGCAGAGATAAAATGGGAAAGATATCTCAAAGGAGTACTGCATAATTATTATGTAAGACTTGGAGTGGATTATGCATTCCGCCAGGATGAACCTTCTTATTTTGAGACTCCATCATCAGATTATACATTGTTAAATGCCGGATTGGGCTTTTCATTTTTGATTGGAAACCAAAGTATCGATTTGGATATAGTTGCATCAAATCTACTCAATCATCTTTACATAGATCATCTGTCTACTTTGAAAGAATTGGGATACTATAATATGGGGAGGAATTTGACTGTAAGTCTGAGGGTGCCCTTTGGGCTTGATTTGCGATAGAGTTAAAATTTGAATCTGAAATCAAAAAGAAAGAATTGATAAAGGATAAACTGAGGAGATAGGAGTTTTTCAGATAGAATAACTTTCTTGATATCTTTGAGCTCTCTTATGTAAATTTAGTTGAGCCATTTGCTTTTATGAAACTGTCAAAATATATTCTATTATTATTCATATTTCTTTTGACTGTAAAACTATCTGGTCAGGTTGATACATTGGCAAAGAAGGAACAAAGAAAGCTTAGAAAGCAGTTGAAGGTTGAACAAGGAAAGCCATTGTTAACTCCCCTGGCAGGTCCTGCATATACTCCTGAATTAGGATTTACTATAGCAGGTGGTTTCATGCTTTCGTATAAAACAAATCCTAAAGACAGTCTCATACAGCGTTCATCATCACCTATAATGTTTGGCGTTGGTTCAACAGGAGCAATTTTTCTTTCTACCCTTGTTTCCACTTATTGGTTCGAAGATAAATTAAGGATTTATGCAGACATATGGTTCAAAGATATGCCAGATCACTATTGGGGAGTAGGGTATGAAAATGCTTATACCACGCCTAAATCTGATTCAACAACTTCGTATCAAAGATTATGGTTATGGCTTAATCCAAGGATATTATGGCAATTCAGATCAAATTATTTTGTTGGTCTTAATATTGATTATAATTATACCGGAGTTTCCGATCCAAGTATCGGTGTGGCAGAAGATCCCATATACATTGAATACGGCCCTGAAAATCTGAATTCAGGATTTGGTCTCATTGCCCGTTACGACTCAAGAGATGTGCCTGTTAATGCTTACAAAGGAACTTATATTGATTTACGTTCCACATTTTATTCTACTACTTTTGGAGGGCGTAATAAATACCAGATTTATCAAATCGATTTTCGACAATACTTTACAGTTGCGCGAAAAGGGAATACAATTGCCTTCCAGGCTAAGACAAGAATAGGTCTGGGAGATGTACCTTATGGTGAGATGTCTCAAATGGGAACTCCCTTTGATCTTAGAGGTTACACATGGGGACGTTACAGAGATAAATCAATGCTTTTCTTTTTGGGGGAATACAGGTATATGTTCCAAAAACTATCAGGTGAATTAAGCAGGCACGGCATGGTTGCATGGATGGGGACAGGTTCTATTGGAACAGATCCAACCATGTTCAAAAAATGGTTGCCAAATTTTGGATTTGGTTATCGTTTTGAATTACAGCCGCGTATGAACCTAAGGATTGACATTGGAATTGGCAAGGAGACCAGTGGATTCTACTTCAATTTCAATGAAGCATTTTAATTCCATTATTTCCCGGTGTATAGCAAATTAATTTGAGATTAATGAGATGGACCAGTTTATGGGAGATTTAATTGAAAAGGACAGGTTCTATATATTTTTAATCATTTAGAAATTTCCATTGAAAGATATACTCTTTTACCAAACAATTTTTATGATTCAGCGTATATTGTTATTTTTACAATCCCTTATTCATAAAACTGTCCTAAAATACGGGTATGAAGACAATTGTCTTAGGCTTATTTCTACTCTTAAATTGTAAATTATACAGTCAGGTAATGTTGGAAGACCTGAATTTTGAAAAAATTCCCTATAAGAAAGTGCGTAATTTTATCCATGAACAGATAGATAATCATGTACTTAGTATTGATGACTTATTTCCTACTGTAGATAGCAAGATAGTTCCTGATGAATATTCCAGTCAGGAAATAAGGTATGTGGTGAAAGAAGATTTGAACACAGTCTGGAAAAGATATTTGCAAACAAGCCCTGCTGAATCATGGGATGGGAAACGGGTTTCTTTTGGGCTTCTTTTTTCAAAACCTTCAGAAATGGTTGTATACCGTGGAGGAGAATGTTCAAAGATTGATACAGGTCAGGTGGTTTATTTGAATCTCAGACTACTGAGAGGTGTTTACAATCTTGCGCTGGCTTTCGAATTTATTAATGTAGATGTTAAAAACAAGATCATTGAGTTTAGCTACATTCAGGGGAACACATCAGAAGGTAAACAATGCTTGCATTTCGTAGAAAAGCCAAATGGCAAAACCGAAATAATCCATACCAGTTATTTTAGAAGTGACTCCAAACTTCGCGATAAATTTTTATATCCTTTCTTTCATAAGCGTGCGACCAACGAGTTTCACAGGAATATGAGAAAGATTATCAGAAAAGATCAGGCCTGAGGATGATTTCCGATTTACAGCGCTATTACTGGCTGGTTTTAACCTGAAGAACTTAAGCATTTTAGCAGAAGCCCTTGGTGTTGATATTGGGTTGCAACAAGCAGTGAATAATTTTATTACGGGATTAATTCTTGCATTTGAACCTCCTGTAGCAGTGGGAGATATTGTAAATGTTTCCGGTTATGAAATCATTAGAATTAAAATAGGCATACGAGCCGGTACTTTTAAATATCAACATTTTACTGTCTAGAAGATTGTATCCAAATAATCAGAGGGGAGCATAATTTCGTGGTTTCTGGAGGTATCTGATAAGGTGCTATCAGAAAATTCAAACCAAAGATTGAAAAACTGCGGGACACACTTTGAAGCTAGCTTGTTTGGTGAATTTTGTAAAAAGGCAATGCCCAAATTCTCTTCGGGACAAAAAGCTATTTCAGCTCGATAACCAGTAACATAACCACCATGGTAAATAATTTTCCGGCCTTTGTAAATATAGATCCGCCATCCCAGACTATAGTATTTTGATTCGATAGGATCCCAATTTCTGAGGTATCTCCATTTAAGGGGCGAATGTATGACCGGACTTGTAATATGATTCAAAATTGATGTATCTAATACATCAGGATTATTACCTAACAATGCCATCAGCCATTTGCTCATATCAGATATACTGGCATTTATTCCGGCTGCAGGTTTTAGATTGTAATAGCCTGTGTTAGGGGGCAAAGATATAGCCTTGCCATTACTATAATAATGAGGATGTGCAATGTTACTTTTCTTACGGATAAATACTGTAGGATTTGCTGAAGCATCGCGCATTTTTAAAGGTCTAAATATTTTTTTTCTAAGAAGGATATCGTAGGGCAATCCTGTTTTAATATGAACAATGCTGTCGAAAAGGCTGAAAATAACATTCTGATAACTGTATAAAACACCCGGTTTAGCGGAGATTTCTACTTCCGGAAGTTTCTGGAGAATGATAGGATAGGAAACTCCGTCCTCGATTAGGTTATCGAAAGCATGAGGAACCAATCCGGTTGTATGACTAAGCAAGTTCTGGATAGTAAGATCATAAGTATTAATGGAATCTTTCAACCTGAAATCGGGAATGATATCTTTCACTTTCTCGTTCAGAGACAATGTACTATCTTCCTCCAGAATACTTGCTAATACACCGGCAAATCCTTTCGAAACAGAAGCAAGTCGGAACACCGTATGTTGATTGATAGAATCTGTTGTGCCGGTTTTTTTTATACCATAAGTATTAGAAATTAGTAAATGATTTTTATATACAATGGTCAAGGCAGCACCAACAGTATTTGTGCTGTCAATTTCATTCTCGATGAATTTTAGATATTGTATGACCGATTCCGGGATAGGAGGGCTTAATTTTTCTGAAGTAGTTAAAGGATCGATTAAACTCTCTGAAGATGGTTGGATAAGAATAATAAGCAGAATGATCAGACTTACTGAAATAATGCTTATTAAAAACTTTCTCCTGCTCTTCATAATTTTCAAAAGTAACTCTCAGAATATTTATTTGCCCGAATTCATCATTTTAGTTATACAACGACTTATTAACGATTCTGTTTTATGAAGGGTACAATTCAATTAAATGAGTTATTTTTAGGGTAAGCGAAATATTACTTACATCAATTCACTTACAATATGGCAATAGATTTTTATAAACTTATTACTTCCAGAAATCTGGGAATGATAGATGAAGAAGAGCAAGAAATACTTAAAAATTCAAAAGTGGCAATATGTGGATTGGGTGGAATAGGTAGTCCCGTTGCTGAAAATCTTGTGCGCATGGGGATTGAAAATTTTTCAATACTTGACCATGGCAGCTTTGAACCTACAAATTCCAATCGTCAGGTCTATTCTTTTACGGATACTGACGGCAAATGGAAAACAGATGTAACAGAAGAATACTTTCATAAGATAAATCCGGAAGCAAAGGTTGAAAAATTCAGAGAATTGACACCAGAAAATGTTGATAGTTTTTTGTACAAGGCGAATGTTACAATTCTTGCTGTTGATGCACTGATACCCATTCTTATCCTCTCCAGGGCAGCAAGATCGAAAGGGATTCCATTAATCGAGTCATGGGCACTGGCGTTTGGGAATGTACGTGTTTTCACAAAAGAAACACCGAGTCTTGAAGAAGTATATAATTTCCCGACTATTGACAGAGAACTTGATGAAATTTCACCGGAAGAACAGGAAATATTACTTAAAAAATCAATTTTTGATGTTGCTGGTTCATTCGAGGGAATAATGGAACACTACCCTGAACGTACAATTCGCAAAATGGAAGAAGAGAGTGTGGGAACAAGCCTATCGCCATTGGTTTGGTTATCAAGTATTATGATGGCTATTGAAACTTATAAGGTATTGCTTGATAAAAAGGATCTGGCACTTGCCCCATCCTTCCAGGTATTTGATCCTTTTAAATTCAGGGCTTTTAGAACCTAAAGTTTTACTAATTCATGATTCTGGAATATTTCTCAATAATGAAATTGATTTTCTTTTCTGCCTCCTGATCAATTTGCATTCTCTCCTCTTTTTCTTCAAACCATGCAATTGATTCCCGAATCCCTTCTTCAAAGGAGATATTTGCATGCCATCCGGGCACAACTGATTTTATTTTAGAATTGTCAAAAACCACAGATCTGGCTTTATCACCCAGAAGGGCAGCACCCCATTCGGGCTCAACGGATTGAATGAAATCTGAGGGAACATGGATAAAATGGGGTTCCTTCCCTACAATCTTACCAATAATACGATAGATCTGATCCCAGGTATGAACTTCGTCTGAAGTAATATGAAAATGATTATTCAAAGCTTCTTCTTTCCCAAACAGGCCTACAAATGCCTTTGCAAAATCGGTGTTGTGCGTCATTACCCAAAGAGATTCTCCATCGCCATGAGATAGTATAGGCAATCCCATACGAATACGGTGAACCGGATTGTAGGCCCTGGCAGTAAAAGTGACCGGGATCCAGGTTTTTCCATAGGTATAGGACGGACGAACAATAGTGTATGGTAAAGAATTCTGTGAAGTAAGCAAATTCTCGCATGCAATTTTATCCTGGGAATATTTCCAATAAGGATTACTAAGGGCGCAGTTTTCTGTTACAATATAATGATCAGGTGGTTTCTGGTACACTGTTGCAGAGGAAATAAAAATATATTGTTGTGTTTTATCAGTGAAAAAATCAATGTCATTTTGCATTTGTTCGGGAGTAAAACAGATAAAATTCACTACAACATCAAAAGGAGCATGTTCTTCAATAATTTTCCTGTCGGCAGAATTGTTTATATCTCCCTGCAGACTTATTATGCTTTCCGAACCTTGGGTGTTCGATTTTCCTCTGTTAAAATGATACAAATTATGACCGTGAACAATAGCTTCTGCGGAGCATGCAGTTGAAATATTTCCTGTGCCGCCAATAAAGAGTACTTTCATAGTAAGTGAATTAGATTATAGCTTTGTCAAGTATCAATAAAACAGGTATATTAATTAATGGGTGTAAACAACAATTAATATAAATAGTTTTATTTCATCATGAAATACTTCATTTATGCTAATATAGTTATCTGTGTTATATTTGAGCCACATAAATCCAATTCATTTACTAAAGAATAGTATTCAAATTTTTTTATCTAGAGAAAGAATATGAGGATTACTATCTATCAAAAAATTGGAACGAAACTTGTATTACTACGTATCACTTAAAGTACATTGTATTGGTAAAACTAGAAAAGGGAGGACCGTGTCACAAAAAAAATATTTCTATAATAGTATTATTAGCTTAATCTTATTCTTTTTAATTCCAGCCTTTTTATCAGGTCAGATAAGCTTTCCTGCTCAGTCACAGTATAGGTATCTTAAAGGTAGCGAAGCCTCAGCATTGCCTGCCAATTGGTTTGATGCCGGCTTTGATGATTCAGCATGGGGAACAGGAAATGCACCTTTTCATTATGGTGATGGTGTTGGTGGAACGGAGATTAGTGATATGATAAATAATTATTCAACATTTTATCTTCGCTCAACATTTAATGCCAGTGATGCAGTTAATATAAATGAAATCACTTTTACAGTTGATTATGACGATGGATTTGTATTATGGATTAATGGAGAAATAGCGCTCAGCAGGTATGCTCCTGATATTAAATCATACGATGCTTTTGCAACTGAACTTCATGAATCCGGAACTCCGGAAACATTCGTGGTTCTTGGTTATAACGTTAATCTTATTGAAGGGGTAAATACTATTGCCGTGCAAGGATTTAATGAAAATCTTGCCAGTTCAGATTTTTATTTTGATTTAAGTATAAATGCAATGCCCGATATACCTCGTTTGAATGATACCATTGGCATTGGTTTTAGTCATAAATCAGGATTTTATTCTTCTCCGTTTACTCTTACTCTTATTTCATCAGTGGCCGGAGCAGAAATAGTATATACTTTAGATGGCAGCAATCCTCAGAGCTCTGTTACAGCTATTACAGGAAGCTCGCCATTAACAGTTTCAATTAATCCTGCCAGTACAACAGGCAGAGCAGCTACTCCCGCAGTAGTACTCAGAGCATCGCTGTCAAAAACTGGTTTCCTTCCTTCGTATCCTGAAGGAAGAACCTTTATTTATATAAACAATGTAAAATTACAGTCATATCCTGGAGGAAACTGGCCAAATGGAGATGTGAATGAGCAGATTATTGATTATGATATGGCATCTGATGTAATTAATGATACCCGCTACTCCGCGTTAGTTGACGATGCATTACTGGACATTCCCACAATCTCTATTATTACTGACAACGCAAATCTATTTGATCCCGCAACAGGAATTTATGTAAATGCGCATGGACACGGGATGGAGTGGGAGAGAGAAAGTACAGTTGAATTGATATATCCTGATGGATCAGAGGGTTTTAATGTAAATGCTGGCTTACGTATAAGAGGGGGATATAGTCGTCATCCCGAATATCCAAAACATGCATTCCGGTTGTTTTTTCGTACGGTATATGGAAGCTCGAAATTAGAGTATCCCCTATTTGATGATGAGGGGGTAACAGAATTTGATAAGATAGATTTAAGAACATCTCAGAATTATGCATGGAGTTTGGGAGACGGCAGAAATACAATGGTCAGAGAAGTATTTTCAAGAGATTCACAGCGAGATATGGGTGATCCTTATACAAGAAGCAGGTATTATCATCTATTCCTGAATGGTATGTATTGGGGATTATTTCAAACGCAGGAACGATCCGAAGCCCGTTATGCTTCAGATTATTTTGGAGACAGCAAGGAAGATTATGATGTGGTGAAAGTAAACACAGAGGATTGGTCATACAGAGTTGAGGCTACTGATGGTGTTTTGACTACCTGGAATACTATTTACAACCTTTCAAATCAAGGATTTGCACAAAATTCAAAGTATTTTGCTCTTGAAGGAAAAGACAAGAATGGATATCCGGCAAAAGGAGAACAAATTTTGGTAGATATTGATAACCTGATCGATTACATGCTTACTATTTTTTATGCCGGGAATTTTGATGCTCCCACATCTGGATTTGGTCAGAACAAGGGTCCAAATAATTTTTATGCCATCTTCAATCGAGAGGACAAGCGAAAGGGATTTATTTTTTTAAATCATGATGCTGAACATGCCTTGTTTGTCGATCCGGCATGGCCAGGTGTAGGCATCACTGAGAATAGAGTAAATATAGGTGACAGAACTGATGAAATGCAAATGCAGGTAAGTAGTTCATCTGGCTTCCATCCTCAGTGGTTACATTACAGATTATCAGATAATGCAGAATACCGCTTACGTTTTGCTGATAGAGCAGCAATGTTTTTACAAGGGAATGGAGCTTTGACACCCAATCGGAATCTTAACAGATTCAATAGCAGAGCATCTGAAATTGAAACTGCAATAATAGCAGAGTCTGCCAGGTGGGGCGATACAAAAACGGGATCATCATTAAATAGAAACGATAACTGGACTCCTGAAATCAACCGTGTTAGAACTGGATTTTTTCCGGTCAGAACAAATATTTTGATTGATCAGCTTGAGCAGGAAGGATTATACACTTCTTTAAGCGCTCCTGAAATATACAATTCAGGAACACTGATTTATGAAAAGAACTATAACATCAATACAAACACAGCGGTATCTATCCAAAATCCGAATTCTGCAGGTACGTTATTTTACACTTTGAATGGAAGTGATCCTCGGTTAGTGGGTGGAGATATTTCAAACTCTGCAATTGATGGAGGAAGTTCAGAAGATTTGCTGTTTAATTCTTCAACAGTTATTAAGGCAAGAGTATATTATAATGGAAACTGGAGCGCAATTAGATATATTAATTTCTATTCAAATGCTGATGATTACTCAGCTTTAAAGGTCACTGAATTACATTACCATCCTTTAGATGAAATTGTTGGGAGTGACACTACTTCCGGTAAGTCTTTTGAATTTATTGAATTCAAAAATACCGGCCAAACGGCTTTGAATTTATCAGGATTTGTACTTGATTCAGCCGTATACTTTGAATTTCCTGAGAATACTATTCTGGCACCTCAAAATTTCTATGTTGTTGCTTCCAAACCTAAATGGTTTTATAATCGGTATGGTAAGATAGCCAGTGGTAATTTTAGCGGAAACTTTGCAAACAGCGGAGAAGAAGTTTTATTGAATGATTCAGAAGGAAATGAAATTATTCATTTTACATACGATGATCATAGTCCATGGCCAGAAGAACCTGATGGCAATGGACCTTCGATGGTTTCTATTGAAGAGAATCCTACCGGGAATCCTAATTCTCCTTATTATTGGCGGGCTTCTATACGAACAAATGGTTCTCCATTAGTAAACGATAAACTGAATACAAGTATTGAGGCGCCGGAAACAGATCAAAATATCAAGAGCAAAATATTGGTTTATCCTAATCCTACTCAGGGAGATCTGAATATTAAAAGAATTGTATTTGAAGATGGAGAGGTCATGATTGTTAATATTTACAATATTAGCGGTATGCTTTTATTGGAAACTGAGTCTGGATCGGATTTGAATATTAATCTTCAGAGTTTAAATCTGAAATCAGGAATTTACATTGTTCAGGTTAAATTGCATGATAGAATTGAGACTAAGAGAATAATCTACAGATAAATAATAAATGGTGGAGCCGGGAAAAAATGCTCCACCATTTTTAAAATCTAAATACCGATTATTATTTACTTCCTACTTAGCTTTCTTATTGTTTTTCTCTTCTTTTTCATCCTTTACATCCTTGATTTTATCAATAAGATCCGGTACTTTTTCGATTATTGCTCCAATCCCTTTACTTTTTTCAGCCTGAAGGAAATGTATCTCATCGCCTTTACTTACTATAAAACCTACAGGAGAAATTCCTACTCCTGCTGCTGCACCCTGTCCGGTTCCTGAACCCTTATATTTAGGATGATCGCCTTCGCCTCCTGCGCTTCCAAAACCAACGCCAACCCTGATTACAGGTTTGCAGGTAAACTCACCCATTTTAAATTCTTCACCGATAATTGTTTCAGTTTTTGTTAATTCCCTTACATGCGAGGAAATTTTGTCTAATAATGCATCTACTTTGTTTTCCATAGTTTTATTTATTTTTAGTAATGTATATAGTTATAGCAATTCCTATTAATTTGTACAAATAAGTAATCGCTTTAAAATCAAATGTATTTCTGCTCTCAAAATTTATATTCAGAGAAATATTCCTCTGATTTATTTGGGATGCAACAGCAAACAATTGTGCGTTAAGCGGGTAATCATCTGTGTCAATATTTGCAATAAGTTTCTTTATTGTAATTGCTTTAAAAGCTTTTCGAATCAGATGGAGAAATTTTTGTAGATTTTTCCTTTTCCTGGATTTCTTTTTTTTAAGCTTTACTATTTCATCTCTGTTTAATGACTTTTTTCGGAATGGATTCAGCGTAAATGACAAGAAAAGCAGTTTTAATTTTATCCTCCAGGTTTTTCCCATTCTTATAAGCTGGATTCT